>NZ_JBEYVV010000002.1:0-361611 GCF_040644155.1 Streptomyces sp. NPDC047022
GTTGATAGGCCAGATCTGGAAGCCCGGTGACGGGTGGAGGTGACTGGTACTAATAGGCCGAGGGCTTGTCCTCAGTTGCTCGCGTCCACTGTGTTGGTTCTGAAACCACGAACAACGCCATGTGCCACACATGGTCCGGTTGTCTGTTTCATAGTGTTTCGGTGGTCATAGCGTGAGGGAAACGCCCGGTTACATACCGAACCCGGAAGCTAAGCCTCACAGCGCCGATGGTACTGCAGGGGGGACCCTGTGGGAGAGTAGGACGCCGCCGAACAAATTTTGAGGGAAACCCCGCACCATACGGTGCGGGGTTTCCTGCGTTGTGGGGTCATCTAGGATCCCACTCATGCGCTACGACCTCGTCATATTCGACAACGACGGTGTGCTCGTCGACAGCGAGCCCATCTCCAACCGGGTGCTGGCCGCCTACCTCACCGAGCTCGGACACCCGACGACGTACGAGGAGTCGATCCGGGACTACATGGGGTCCGCCATGCACCGGATCCATGAACTCATCCAGGAGCGCACGGGTCGGCGGCTGCCCGAGGACTTCGACGACGTCTTCCACGCGCGCGTCTTCGCCGCCTTCGAGCGGGAGTTGAAGCCCGTGGCCGGTGTCGCTGACGTCCTGGAGAAGCTGTCCGCCGACGGAGTCCCGTACTGTGTGGCGTCATCCGGCAGCCATGAGCGGATCCGGGTGGGGCACCGTACGACCGGGCTCGACCGATGGTTCGAAGACGAGCGGATCTTCAGCTCGCAGGACGTAGGGAAGGGCAAGCCGGCACCGGATCTGTTTCTCCACGCGGCGGAGCGGATGGAGGTCGCGCCGGAGCGGTGCGTCGTAGTCGAGGACAGCCCGCTGGGCGTGCAGGCCGCCGTCGCCGCCGGGATGGACGTGTACGGGTTCACCGCGATGACGCCCGCGTCCAGGCTCGCGGGCGCCTCCCAACTGTTCACCGCTATGAGTGGGTTGGTGGACCGTCTGTTCTGACATCGCCCATGGCCGGGGCCACCGGGTGCTGACATTTGTCATGATGAGCTCCGGACGTTCGTTTCTACTGGCGGACCCCCTTCGGCGGCGAAGCTGAGGGCATGACGACGAACACGGTGTCTCAGGGCCGGACCAAGAAGAACGCCTTCGCTCCGCTGATCGTGGATGTGGCCCTTCCCCTCGGGGCGTACTACCTGTGCAAGGACGCCCTCGGGATGAGCACCTTCGCGGCGCTCGCCTGGAGCAGCGTTGTCCCGGCCGTTCGGACCGTCTGGAGCGCGGCGGTGGAGCGGAAGATCAACGCACTCGCCGGCCTCATCCTCGCCGTGAACACCGTCGGACTGCTCCTCGGCTTCGTCTCAGGTGACCCGCGGCTGATGCTCATCAAGGACAGCGCGGTCAGCAGCACGGTGGGTATCGGGATCCTGGTCTCCGTGGCGCTCGGGAAGCCGATGATGACCGAGGGTATGAAGCCCTTCCTGGTGAAGGGCGAGGCTGCCAAGGAGGCCGCGTGGGAGCGGCTGATGGCAGGGTCGCCGTCCTTCCGCCGCTCGGAGCGGCTCTTCTCCCTCGTGTGGGGTGTGGTGCTGCTCGGCGAGTGTGTGGTGCGGATCGTCGGCGCCTACACGCTGCCGGTGGACACGATGGTCTGGCTCGGCACGGTCATCATGATCGGAGCGATGGCGCTCGGGTTCGTGGTCGGCGGTGCCCTCGGCGCAGGTCCCATGCTGGGCCAGCTCGCCGCCGAGCTGAACGTCGCCGACGCCAAGGTGCCCGCCCTCGCGGTCGCCCGGTGAGGCCGGGCCGCCGGTCTCGGCAGCAGAGTTGAGCAGAATTCATCTTCTACTGGATCTACCCAGCAGTAGACCGGGGCCCTACGCTCGCCGCCATGACAGATGTGCTGCGGCGCGGCAGGGCCTCGCTGGCGTTCAGCTTCTTCGCGCAGGGCGCGACCTTTGCCCTGCTGGTGACCCGGATCCCGGCCATCCAGGACCGGTACGGGATATCCGACGCGCTGCTGCCCGTCTTCCTCGCCGCGGTGCCGATCCTGGCGGGCGTCGGCAGCGTCACGACCGAGCAGCTCGTCAAGCGCGTACGCCCCAGTCGGCTGCTGCGCTGGTCGCAGCCCGTCGTCCTGCTCGCCCTCCTAGGGGCGGGAGCCGGGGCGCAGATGATGGGACTCGCCGTCGCGCTGGCCGCGTTCGGACTGACCGTCGGTGCTCTCGACGCCTCCATGAACATGCTGGGAGTGAGCCTCCAGCGCACGTACGGGCGCAGCATCATGCTGGGTTTCCACGCCGCTTACAGCCTCGGCGGGATCGTGGGTGCCTCGCTCGCCTGGGTGGGTGCGCACTGGCATCTGGCGCTGTGGGTGTCGTATCTGCCGGTGGTCGCGGTCCTGCTCCCGGCCACCCTCATAGGCAGCCGGTGGTACGTCGACGGGAGCGCGGCCGTTCCTGGGGCCGAGGAAGCCCAGGGGGCCGAGGCGGGGCCGGTGATATTCCGACTGCTCCTGCCGCTGTGCCTGGTGATGACCTTCGCGTACATCGGGGACTCGACCGTCTCCAACTGGAGCGCCAAGTACCTTCAGGACACTCTCGGCAGCTCGGAGCAGCTCGCCACGGTTCCGTACAACGTCTATATGGTCACCACGCTGCTCGGACGGTCCCTCGGTGACTTCGGTGTACGGCGGTTCGGGGCCGCGGCCGTAGTACGGCTCGGCGCGCTGCTGGCGGCGCTCGGGTTCGCGGTGGTGGCGGGGGCGCCGGAGCCATGGGTCGGGATGCTCGGGTTCACCCTGCTGGGTCTGGGGCTGTGTGTCCTCGTACCGCAGACGTTCGCCGCCGCGGGTCGGCTGTTCCCGGGGTCTTCGGACACGGCCATCGCGCGCCTGAACATCTTCAACTATGTGGGTTTCCTGATCGGTTCGCCGCTCGTGGGCGCGCTCGGGGACGCCTGGAGCTACCGGGGCGCCATGCTGGTGCCGATGGTGTTGGTGCTGGTGACGCTGGTGTATGCCCGTTCGTTCGCGGCCGGAGCCGACCGATACGGTGACGGGCATGAGCGGCCGCGCACAGTTGATGTGGGACGAGGCAGTAACGGGCTATGACTTCGGTTCGGACCATCCGATGGATCCGGTCCGGCTCGCGCTGACCAGGAAACTCGTCGAAGCCTTCGGGCTGGACCGGGACCTTGAGGTGGTCGCGGCGAAACCCGCGGGTGACTCGACGCTGCGGCTGGTGCACCGCGAGGACTACGTCCAGGCCGTGAAGGCGGCGTCCGCGGACCCCGCCTCGGCCGACGGGGCGTACGGGCTCGGGACCGTGGACGATCCCGCGTTCGCCGGGATGCACGAGGTGTCCGCGCTGATCGCGGGCCAGTCGGTGGGGGCGGCGGAGTCGGTGTGGCGGGGGGACGCCCTGCACGCCGTGAACTTCGCGGGCGGGCTGCACCATGCGATGCCGGGCGGAGCCGCGGGGTTCTGCATCTACAACGACGCCGCGCTCGCCATCGCCCGGCTGCTGGAGCTGGGGGCCGAGCGGGTCGCCTATGTCGACGTGGACGTGCACCACGGGGACGGGGTGCAGGCGGCGTTCTGGGACGACCCGCGGGTCCTGACCATCTCGCTGCACGAGGATCCGCGCACGCTTTTCCCGGGGACCGGATGGCCGCAGGAGACGGGCGATCCGGGCGCGGAGGGCAGCGCGGTGAACGTGGCGCTGCCGGCCGGCACGGGGGACGCGGGGTGGCTGCGGGCCTTCCATGCCGTCGTGCCGGAGCTGATCGCCGACTTCCGGCCGCAGGTGCTGGTCACCCAGCACGGGGCCGACACCCACTTCGAGGACCCGCTCGCGCATCTCGCCGTGTCGCTGGACGCGCAGCGGGCCGTGCAACTGGCGTGCCATGAGCTGGCGCACGAGCATGTCGGTGGGCGCTGGGTGGCGCTGGGCGGGGGCGGGTACGCGGTGGTGGAAGTGGTGCCTAGGTCGTGGACGCATCTGGTCGCCATCGCGGCGGGGCGGCCGGTCGAGCCGACGGCGACGATTCCGGAGAGCTGGCGGCAGGAGGTCTACGCGCGGACGCGGCAGTTGGCGCCGGGGCGGATGACGGATGGGCGGTGGCCGGTTCCTTTCCAGGACTGGGAGTCCGGGTACGACCCCGCTGACCGCGGTGATCAGGCGGTGCTCGCTGCGCGCAAGGCGGTGTTTCCCTTGCGGGGGATGCTGGCCTGACGGTGCGCTGACGGGTGCGGGTGCGTTGTGCGTTTTTGCGCAGTTCCCCGCGCCCCTGTCAATCGGTCCGTCGTCGGCCGCGGGCCCGTTGCGGCTTGTCGCGCAGTTCCCCGCGCCCCTACAGGGGCGCATCCCACCGCGTCGTCACCTGCGGGTGACCCGAAAACCACATTCGACAACGCCCCGCGCGAGCGGACAGAAGCGGGAGCGGACAGGGGCGTGGGGAACTGCGCAAATCCCACCCACGTACCCGCAGTCGCCGATGTACGGACGCGAGTGGATCAGGGGCGCGGGGAACTGCGCAAAGAACCCGCCACGTACCCGCAGTCGCCGATGCACGGGCGCGAGTGGATCAGGGGCGCGGGGAACTGCGCAAAGAACCCGCCACGTACCCGCAGTCGCCGACGCACGGGCGCGAGTGGATAGGGGCGCGGGGAACTGCGCAAAACCCGCCACGCACCCGCAGAGGGCAACGCTCCGCGCCCCATCCACCCCCTGGGCGTTACGCCGACTGTGCGGTGTTTTCCGCGTTCCGGGCGCGAGCCCGAGTCGAGTGGGCCAGCATCGCTGTCGTGTTGAGCACCGGAGCCCTGCGCGCGCATCTGCTGGCTGCCCGGCTGGCCGGACCCGTGGCCACGTCGCGCGAGCGCAGCCTGCGCAGTTATCGGCTCTTCGCCGCCCGCGACCCCCGCGCACTGATCGGACTCGATCCCGAATGGACCTGGGGCCAGCGGGATCTGATCGAGCTGATGGCGGACAAGTGTGGGGTTTCGGCCGATCCTCGATGTGTCACCGGGCATGATGTGATCGACCCGGAGCGCACACTGGAAGGCCTGGACGCCTTCGCCGATCGGATCGGCAGAGCCGCCCGCGAGGGTGCGGCGGTCCTCCTCGGCACCGGACATCCGCACAGGCTGCTCGGCTTCTACGCCGCGTTCGCGGACGCCTTGTCGTCAGCGGGATGTACTGTCCTCACCCCGGCGCAGGGTCGCTGTGTCGACATATTGACCCGGTTCGGACTACGCACGTACAACCTCGACTACGTACGAGGAGTCGCTTTCGTGCGGAGCCCGAAGCCCGGTGGAGCCGGTTGTGAGCCCGGCGCACACACGCACTCACCGCTGCCGGTCCGCACCGCGCTGGCCGGTGCCGCGGAGGCCGGCGGCCCGCTGCCGGATCTGGTGATCGGGGACCATGGCTGGGTCTGCGGGGCAGGTCAGCTGGGGTTCGACGCGATCGGTCTGGCCGATACGGACGACCCCGCGCTCTTCGTCGGGGAGGCGGAGGGGCGCGTGTCGGTCGTCGTGCCCCTGGATGACGCTGTGCGGTCTGATTACTACCGACCGCTTACGCGCTATGTACTCAATCGAGCGTGTCTGCCACAGTAGGCCGCCGATGCCATCCCCTCTTCCCCACTCGCATCACCCGCCCCTACATTGGGGAGTGAGCACGCAACGACGAAGAGTCACCGGAAGGGGAAGCCGGTGGCCGTCGAGTGCGGAAGGTTCAGGTGTGTCATGGGTGCAGCTGGCGAGAGGCCTCTGAACGAGGTTCAGTTCCTGACCGTGGCGGAAGTCGCCTCGGTGATGCGCGTGTCGAAGATGACCGTGTACCGGTTGGTGCACAGCGGTCATCTGCCGGCGATCCGGGTGGGGAGGTCCTTCCGGGTGCCGGAGCAGGCGGTTCACGAGTATCTCCGCGAAAGCTATGTGGGGGTGGAGACGGCCTGACGGAGGCCCGGCGGGGTCCTTTCGGACCTCGCCGAGTCACCTCCGGGTCACCTCGATTACGACCTCAGCTCTCGGGCGGGTAGGCTGACCCCTCGTAGGTCGTATGGGCCCATGGCGCCCAGCACCGAGTGATGAGAAGTGAGCGAGGGTAAGTCGTGGGCTCTGTTATCAAGAAGCGGCGTAAGCGGATGGCCAAGAAGAAGCACCGCAAGCTGCTCAAGCGCACTCGCGTTCAGCGTCGTAACAAGAAGTAGGACGCGGCACGGGACGTCGGACGCGGCCCCTTTCGGGGGCTGCCTCTGCTTCTCCGTGCGTGAATGCGTGCTGTGGCCCCCTACCGTCGGTGGGGGGCCATTGCCTTCTCCGGGTGCCTGGCGCCGGTTGTTGGATGCCGGGTGTCTGTACGCCACATGGCGTGGTCTGGCCGTATGTTCGTGGCTGTGGTCACTTCGTGCATCGGGTGGTCATCACAGCGCAACATCGAACCGCTAAGTTGGCCCCTACGGGGAACGCGGCAGTCTGACGGGCAGAGCCACGTCCACTTGTGGACGGGTACTGGACGGGACGGGAAGAGAGGCGCTGATCTTGGGCAAGGTCGTGCTCGTGACCGGGGTGGCCCGCCGCCTCGGTGGCCGGTTCGTACGACGGATCCAGCGTGACCCGGAGGTCGATCGCGTCATCGCGGTGGATGCGGTGCCTCCCGAGCACCATTTGGGCGGTGCCGACTTCATCCGGGCCGACATCCGCCAGCCCGCGATCGCCCGTGTGCTCGCCGAGCACTCCGTGGACACGGTCGTCCACATGGACGTGACGGGCACCCCGCTGGGCAGCGGCAGCAGGGCCACGGTCAAGGAGACCAACGTCATCGGCACCATGCAGTTGCTCGGCGCGTGCCAGAAGTCCCCGACCGTGAAGCGGCTGGTGGTGAAGTCCAGTACGAACGTGTACGGGTCCGCGCCCCGGGATCCGGCCGTCTTCACCGAGACGACCCCGCCCAAGTCCCTGCCGAGCGGCGGCTTCGCGAAGGACACGGTCGAGGTCGAGGGATACGTGCGGGGCTTCGCGCGGCGCCGCCCCGATGTCGCGGTCTGCGTCCTCAGGTTCGCCAACATCCTCGGCCCTGGTGCCGATTCGCCCCTCGCCTCGTACTTCTCGCTGCCGGTGCTCCCCACTGTCTTCGGCTACGACCCACGGCTGCAGTTCGTGCACGAGGACGATGTGATCGAGGTGCTGCGGATCGCCTCGCACGAGCCTCAGCGCGGCACGCTCAACAGCGGCACGTTCAATGTGGCGGGCGACGGGGTGCTGCTGCTGTCGCAGTGCGCGCGGAGACTGGGGCGGCCCACCGCGCCTCTGCTGCTGCCCGCGGTGACCTGGGTCGGCTCCGCGATGCGCACTCTGGGCATGACGGACTTCTCTCCCGAGCAGATCCGGCTGCTCACCCATGGCCGGGTCGTGGAGACTAAGCAGATGCGGGAGACCCTCGGCTACGAGCCGAAGTGCACGACCGCACAGACGTTCGCGGACTTCGCGCGCAGCCGCGGTCCCGGACTGCTGCCGCCGGAGGCCCTCGCGGGGGCCGTCGACCGGATCGCCGCACTGCCCGTTCTGGGCGGTGGTCACCCCCCGACGCCGAGCGCCAACTGAGGAGCGCATCAACGATGGCGGACGCCAAGGTCATTCCGTTCGACGACGACCGGTCCCGCGGGGCTGCCGTGCAGCGGCCACCGCGCCGCCGGAGCGCGGGGAGCAGGCGTAAGAGCGAGCCCGCGGTGGTCCGCGAGGTCCAGCCCCTGCCCGGCCCGGGGATCACGCAGGACGATGGTCCGGTGACACGTGAGACCACGATGCGGGAGGAAGAGACGCCGGCCGGCTCCCCGGAAGGGGGTCTGGAGCAGCGCGTCGCCGCCGGGCTGGCCTTTCTGCGGCGCCGTCTGACGGGCGACTACGAGGTCGACGAGTTCGGGTACGACGAGGAGCTCACCGACCAGGTCCTGATGTCGCTGCTGCGACCGGTGTACGAGAAATACTTCCGGGTCGAGGTGAAGGGCATCGAGAACATCCCGTCGAAGGGCGGGGCGCTGATCGTCGCCAATCATTCCGGCACCCTGCCGATGGACGGCCTGATGATGCAGGTCGCCGTGCACGACAACCATCCCGCGGGCCGCCATCTGCGGCTGCTGGCGGCCGACTTGGTCTTTGTGCTCCCGGTGGTCAACGAACTGGCCCGCAAGGCCGGTCACACCCTGGCCTGCGCGGAGGACGCCCAGCGCCTGCTGGAGCGCGGCGAAGTGGTCGGGGTGATGCCGGAGGGCTTCAAGGGCATCGGCAAGCCGTTCAGCGAGCGTTACAAGCTCCAGCGCTTCGGACGCGGCGGTTTCGTCTCCACGGCCCTGCGCGCCGGGACGCCGATCATTCCCTGCTCGATCGTCGGGGCGGAGGAGATCTACCCGATGATCGGCAACGCGAAGACCCTCGCCCGGCTGCTGGGATTCCCGTATTTCCCGATCACCCCGACGTTTCCCTGGCTGGGCCCGCTGGGAGCGGTCCCGCTGCCGACGAAGTGGACGATCCAGTTCGGCGAGCCGATCCCCACGGACGGCTATCCGCCGGAGGCGGCCGAGGACCCGATGCTGATGTTCAATTTGACGGACCAGGTCAGGGAGCAGATTCAGCACACGCTGTACAAGCTGCTGGTGCAGCGCCGGTCGGTGTTCTTCTGACCCTGCTCTTCTGGCTTTTGACCCACGAGCACGAGCATGAGCACGAATACGAGGTTGGGGCGCCCCGCTGAGCAGGGGCGCCCCAACCTCGTTATTTGTTCTCCTCGCTGTTGATGCCCAGTCCCGGCAGAAGACCCGGCAGCAACGGCGGCAGCGTCACGTTCGGCCCGGAGGACGGGCTCTTGCTCGTGGACGGGGAGCTACTGGCGCTGTCCTTCGGCGGGTCGAGCAGACCGCCCGTACTGCCGCCGAGCAGGCCGTCGTCCTCGCTCTTGGACGTGGACGGCTGGGGTTCGCCGCTCCCGCTGCCGCTCCGGTCGCCGGTGGCGGAGCCGCCGGTGGCGCTGGGAGCGGGTTCGTTCGTGCCCGCGGAGCCGGTGGCGCCAGGAGTGGAACTCGGGGACCGGTCGGAGCCGCTACGGGACGGGGGTCCCGGAAGCAGCGACTGGAGAGGAGCGACCTCCTGGTCTATGGCATTGAAGACCGACGTCACCTGCTGACTGACGTCGCCGAGCTGGACGGGCAGCCGCTCGCGCAGGGTGCCCCATGCCTCGCGGTGGGACTGGGAGAAGGCGGAGAGGGCCTGGATGGGGGCGAGCGAGCCGTTCTGCTCGTATGCCTCGTGCAGCAGGCGGTGGCCTTCGGACGCGTCGTGCTGCACGCCGGACAGGGTGCGGCGGATCTCACCGAGGGACTCGTGGTCGAGGTGACCGCTGCGCCCGCGTTCCATGAGCCGACGGGCCTCGCTCAGCCGGGTCGACGCCTGGTCGAGGTAGATCTGGCCGCGGTCGTCGTCCCCGTCGGCCATGCCGAGCTTGACGTCCTCGATGCCGCGTTTGAGGCCATAGAGCGAGTCACCGGGCAGGGCACTGGAGCTGGCCGCCGCCACCCCGCCGAAGGAGGCCGCCGCCACGCCGACGCTGAGTCCCCCCGCGGCAAGGCTCTTGGTGAGCCGTGTCCGTGGTCGCAGCTTGCCGAGCGGACTCGCACGGTGAGCGCCGCCCCGGGCCCGGTGGGACCGCTGGCCGGGCACCGAGGGGTCCGCTGCCTCGCCCCCTGCGATGGTGCCCTCCTGCAACATGGCCTCCATCGCGGCCACCAGCCGCGCGCGCTGGACGACCTTCACCTCGGGATCGAGCCCTGGCCTCGGCAGTTCGTCGAGCCGGGTCGCCAGGGCCAGCAGAAGGCCCTGCTCGGTCCGTTCCGCGGCAGCCGGGTCCGGATCCGGTCCTCCGGGTCCGGGCTGCTCGGCCGCCGTGCCCCGGTCGTAGGACTGGTCCTCCAGGGCCTGGGCGAAGGCGTTCGCCCGCCGGTGCGCCGATACGTTCGCGATCACTGGCGGCACCTCCTCTCATCATGACGGTCGACTCCCCAGGGGATCCTGAGGGTTGCACTCCTTGACCGCATCCACACGATCGAGTGGCAGGGGTCGGCCAAGGGTGACCACAGGGAGCCTGTATCCCGCACAACGAGCGGCTCGGCACTTGGGTTACGGACGGCGGATGATCGGACCGCAAACTCAACAGTCATGTACGGAAGGTGAGTTGAAGTAGCAGAGAGTGTGCGCCCCGGGGCTCAGCGGGCGTCTTCGGGCAGGAGTCGGGCCAGGGTGCGGACGGCCCGGTACTGCAGGGTCTTGATCGCGCCCTCGTTCTTGCCCATCACCCGGGCGGTCTCCGCGACGGAGAGCCCCTGGAGGAAGCGGAGCGTCACACACTCCTGCTGCTGGGGGTTGAGCCGTCGTACGGCGTCGAGCAGCGCGGCGTTGGAGAGGGACTCCAGGACGGAGTCCTCCGGGGACCGCTCCACCTCGTTGGCGTCGAGCATCTCGCCTGTGGTGACCTCGAGGCGGAAGCGGCTCGACTTGAAGTGGTCGGCGACGAGGTTGCGGGCGATGGTGACGAGCCAGGCGCCGAAGTCGCGGCCCTGCCAGGTGAAGGTGCCGATCCTGCGCAGGGCGCGCAGAAAGGTCTCGCTGGTGAGGTCCTCGGCGGTCGCCCTGCCCCCCACCCGGTAGTAGATGTAGCGGTAGACGGTGTCGCTGTACTGGTCGTACAGGCGTCCGAAGGCGTCGGCCTCGCCGGCCTGGGCGCGCTCGACCAGTTCCATCATGCGGGCGCTGTCACTGTCTGCGGCCGGCCGGCGCGCGGTGGTGGCGGCCGAGCCGGAGCGCCCCCGACGGCCGCCGACCGCGGCGCGACCGTCGGCCAGTGCGTAGCACGGGCCGACGGGGGCGGCGGTGGCGAAGGCGGGGACGTCGTACGCGGTGGGGACGAAGCCGCGCAGCAGGTCGAGGACCGTTGCGCGCAGCGTAGCCAGGCCCGAGGCGTCAACCCCGACATGTGGGTACACGAGACTCCCAGAGGCAGAGCTTCCATCACGTGCAGTGCGGGACCTTTCACCCGTCGTAGCGACGGAGGGGTACCGGTTTGCGTCTGAGGAGAATAACGCTTAGTACAGGCAGCGATACACCCAGTTGCTCAAATCATCGATTACGACGCCTCTATGGTCGATTGATGCTCGCTCAAGTTCCGCAGAGTGACCGATTGTTGAACGGTTCGTTCCGTGTTCCGTTTGGGTGCGGGGCGTGTTGTGGCCGGGTGGGTGCGGGGTGAGTGGTGGGGAGGGGAAGGGGGTAAGACCCGGAGAATGCGGGCGTACTCCGGGCGGGTTACACGCGGGCACACGAACGGCGCGGCGACGATGAGATCCGGCCGCGGGCGCACGCCGGGAGAACACTGCAGACGGTTACGCAGCGTCACATGAAGAGGGCCACCCCCGACAGAGGCCCAACACGACGAACCCGCAGATACCCACGGACGAGCCCCCTTCGACAGGGGCGCGGGGAACTGCGCAAATCCCACGACGGGCCCGCGGCTGCCCACGGGCGAGAGCCCCCTTCGACAGGGGCGCGGGGAACTGCGCAAATCCCACGACGGGCCCGCAGCTGCCCACAGACGGGACCCACCTCGACAGGGGCGCGGGGAACTGCGCAAAAACCCCGCACCCGGCGGCAGCCCTCAGCGTCGGCGGCGATGCAGCGCGATGGCCGCAGCCGTACCCCCCGCCACCGCGCCCACGCCGGCCGCCGCAGGAAGCCCCACCTTCGCCGCCTTGCGCGCCGTACGGTAGTCACGCAGGCGCCAGTCGTGGGTGCGGGCATGCTTGCGCAGCTTGGCGTCGGGGTTGATGGCGTAAGGGTGGCCCACCAGCGACAGCATCGGGATGTCGTTGTGGGAGTCGCTGTACGCCGCGCAGCGCGCGAGGTCCAGGCCCTCCGCCGTCGTGAGGGCGCGCACCGCCTCCGCCTTGGCCGGGCCGTGCAGCGGCTCGCCCACCAGCCTGCCCGTGTACACGCCGTCGACGGACTCCGCGACCGTGCCGAGGGCCCCGGTCAGGCCCAGCCGGCGCGCGATCACCGTGGCGATCTCCACGGGGGCGGCCGTGACCAGCCACACCCGCTGGCCCGCGTCCAGGTGCGCCTGTGCCAGCGCCCGCGTACCCGGCCAGATCCGCTCGGCCATGTACTCGTCGTAGATCTCCTCACCGATCGACATCAGTTCGGAGACACGGTGGCCCTTCACGATCGACAGCGCCGAGTCCCGCGCGTCCTGCATGTGCTCGGGGTCCTCCACCCCGGCCAGCCGGAACCACGCCTGCTGCCAGGCGAACTTCGCCAGGTCGCGCGTCTCGAAGAACTTCCGCTTGTACAGGCCCCGTCCGAAGTGGAACAGCGCGGCGCCCTGCATGACGGTGTTGTCCAGGTCGAAGAACGCCGCGGCCCTGTCGTCGCCGAGGACCGGGAACTCCGGTTCCTGTCCCTGGACGCCGAGGTCCGTGTCGTCGCGCGGGGCGGTGTCCTGCGAGGACTTGCGCGCAGCCTCCGCCGAGGCCTCGCCTGCCAAAACGCTCAGCGCCGTGGCGGAGCGCCTACGGGGAGTGAGCCATCCGAGAGCGGCCATGTCGTGAGCATAGCCAGTCTGTTCGGTGGTTCCGGAGTCGAGAGGTTTGGTGGCTGTGAACTCTCTGCGACCGTGTCGTTAAACAAGCGGTCCGATCGGCGCGCCGTACGGGCGGGGGCCAGTGGTGCCGGGGTATGGCCGCTCGGTCCCCTCCCAGGTCCGGCGGGGTGAGAATGGCCGACATGAGTCCCATCTTCCGCCGCAAGGCGGCCCCGGAAGCCCACGAAACCCACGAAGCCCACGAAGCCCACGAAGCCCGGGGAACCCGGGAGAACTCGGAAGTCCGGGCTGCCCGGAGCCCCCAGGACCGGCTCGTCACCCTGATCCGCAAGCCGGGGTGTCATCTGTGTGATGACGCACAGACGGTCATCCAGAAGGTATGCGGTGAGCTCGGCGTGCCCTGGGAGCAGAAGGACATCACCCAGGACGAGGAGCTCAACCGCCAGTACTGGGAGCAGATCCCGGTCGTGCTGGTCGACGGGGCGCAGCACACGTTCTGGCGGGTGAACGAGGAACGCCTTCGCAAAGCCCTGAGCTGAGCCGTGCGGGCCGGCGGGCCCGCACGGGCGCCCCGCCGAAATCTGACCGACCAGTACAAGTGGCTGGAAAAGTCGCTTAGGATCGTTGGCGAATGCTCGTGGGGGCGGGGATCGTTAGAGGAGAGTGTGCGGCTTTGCCCCCAGAAGAAGAGGAACGGCGGCGCGGGTGCGCCGGTTCCCGATCAGCGCGACGGGGGTGCGTGACCCCGGTCACGTTGGCCGGGCAAATCGGACACAATCTTTGTGCACGCGTTCACAAAGACATAGCCTGCATTCGACGGGGCGGTCTGGGGACGTGTGACCGCCTGCAGCCCCGCTCTACCCGCAGGAGCACCGTGGCAACTGGCCGAACTCACCGACCGGCGACCCGCAGCCGAGGGATTCCCGAGGCCACCGTCGCCCGGCTTCCGCTGTACCTCCGAGCCCTGACCGCACTGTCGGAGCGCTCGGTGCCCACGGTCTCCTCCGAGGAGCTGGCCGCCGCCGCGGGGGTCAACTCCGCCAAGCTGCGCAAGGACTTCTCCTACCTCGGCTCCTACGGGACGCGGGGCGTGGGCTACGACGTCGAGTATCTCGTGTACCAGATCTCCCGTGAACTGGGCCTCACCCAGGACTGGCCGGTTGTGATCGTCGGTATCGGTAACCTCGGCGCGGCGCTGGCCAACTACGGCGGGTTCGCTTCCCGTGGCTTCAGGGTCGCGGCGCTCATCGACGCCGATCCGGCAATGGCCGGAAAGCCGGTGGCCGGCATCCCCGTCCAGCACACCGATGACCTGGAAAAGATCATCGAGGAGAACGGCGTCTCCATCGGCGTCATCGCCACTCCGGCCGGTGCGGCGCAGCAGGTCTGCGAACGTCTCGTGGCCGCGGGCGTGACCTCCATCCTCAACTTCGCGCCGACCGTGCTGTCCGTCCCGGACGGTGTCGACGTGCGCAAGGTGGATCTCTCCATCGAGCTGCAGATCCTCGCCTTCCACGAGCAGCGCAAGGCCGTGGAGGAAGCCCTGCCCGACGGCATGCCGGCCGCCGCGACGACCACGGAGTCCGACCAGGGGCCCGACGGGGACCTTCCCGCCGTGATGCCGGCATGAGTCTTCTCGTCGTAGGGCTGAGCCATCGCAGCGCTCCCGTCAGCATCCTGGAGCGGGCCGCGCTGGCCGGGGACGCCCAGGGCAAGCTGCTCCAGGACACGGTGGCCGCCGAACCGACCGCCGAGGCCGCGCTGCTCGCCACCTGCAACCGCATCGAGCTGTACGCCGACGTCGACAAGTTCCACGCGGGCGTGGCCGATCTGTCCACCCTCCTCGCCCAGCACAGCGGGGTCGGCCTGGACGAGCTGACCCCCTACCTCTACGTGCACTACGAGGACCGGGCCGTCCACCACCTGTTCTCGGTGGCCTGCGGTCTGGACTCCATGGTCGTCGGCGAGGGACAGATCCTCGGCCAGATCAAGGACTCCCTGGCCACCTCGCAGGAGCAGCACACCGCCGGACGCCTGCTGAACGAGCTGTTCCAGCAGTCGCTGCGGGTCGGCAAGCGCGCCCACTCGGAGACGGGCATCGACCGCGCCGGGCAGTCGCTCGTCACGTTCGGCCTGGAGCAGCTGACGGACGGCGCACCGGTCGAGACCTGGGCCGCGGGCAAGCGCGCCCTGGTGATCGGCGCCGGTTCCATGTCCTCCCTGGCCGCCGCGACCCTCGCGCGCGCCGGAGTCGCCGAGGTCGTGATCGCCAACCGCACGCCGGAGCGTGCCGAGCGTCTCGCGCAGATCCTCAACGAGAACGAGAACGACAACGCGGGTGACGGCGACGGCACGGACGTGCTGGCGCGTGCGGTACCGATGGAGACGGTGCCGGACGAGCTGACACGTGCCGACGTCGTGGTCTCCTGCACGGGTGCGACCGGCCTCGTCCTGAACGCCCAGGCGGTCGCGAAGGCGATCGAGGGACGCGTGGGCGAGCCCCTCGCCTCCACGGCCGCTCACGCCGCGAACGCTTCCGCCGCGACCGCCGCGCCCGCTGAGACCGTACGCATCCCCGAGACCCGTACGCCCGACGCATCGATGGCGGAGGCGGCCGACTCGGCCGACGCGATGGACACGATCGTCGCCGCGCGGGACGAGTCGGCGCCCACCGGCCTCGGCACCGAGGACGACTGCCCGCTCGACCTGTCGGCCGTGCAGGGTGCCACGGGCTTCTCCGTGCTGGGCGAGTCGGCCGTCGCCGGGATGGCCGCCGCCGAACTGGAGCAGCACGCGGCCTGGGTGGACAAGGGCGACAAGGAGCGCAGCGGCCGTCCGGCGGGCAGCGCCGTACTCGACCCCGAGGCGGAGGCCGAGGTCATCACCGCGCTGGCCGTGACCGCGGCCACCGTCGGACGGATTCCCGAGCGCCGCCGCCCCGAACCGGTCGTGCCGGCCCCCCGCCCCGCGCCCGTGCTGTCGATCCTCGACCTCGCGATGCCGAGGGACGTGGACGCCGCCGTGCACCGGCTGCCCGGGGTGCGGCTGGTAGACATCGAGTCGCTTGCCGAGGCCTCCGCCGACGCGCCCATGGCCTCGGACGTCGACCAGGTGCGGCGGATCGTTTCCGACGAGGTCTCCGCGTTCGGCGCCGCCCAGCGCGCGGCGCACATCACGCCGACCGTCGTGGCCCTGCGCACGATGGCCGCCGATGTGGTGGCGAGCGAGATCGCCCGCCTGGAGGGGCGGCTGCCCGGCCTGGACGACAAGCACCGCGCGGAGATCACGCAGACCGTGCGGCGGGTCGTGGACAAGCTGCTGCACGCGCCGACCGTACGGATCAAGCAGCTGGCCGCCGAGCCCGGCGGAGCCGGGTACGCGGACGCGCTGCGCACCCTGTTCGACCTCGACCCCGAGACGGTCGCCTCCGTCTCCCGCGCCGGGGACAGCAAGAACGCGGACAGCAAGAACACCGAGAACGCGGACAACACCGCGAACGGCGAGAACGCCGAGAACCGAGGGCGAGCATGAGTGAGCCACGAGAGCCGAAGGGGAGCGCACCCCGTCAAGAAGGGGCACTGAGGCTCGGAACCAGGCGCAGCAAGCTGGCCATGGCCCAGTCCGGGCAGGTCGCCGAGGCCGTGAGCCGGGTGACGGGTCGGCCCGTGGAGCTCGTGGAGATCACGACGTACGGTGACACCTCCCGCGAGCACCTCGCCCAGATCGGCGGCACGGGTGTGTTCGTGACCGCGCTGCGCGACGCGCTCCTGCGGGGCGAGGTCGACTTCGCGGTGCACTCCCTCAAGGACCTGCCGACCGCGCAGCCCGAAGAGCTGGTGCTGGCCGCCATCCCCGTGCGCGAGGACCCGCGGGACGTGATCGTCGCGCGTGACGCCCTGAAGTTCGCCGACCTGCCGCGCGGCGCACGCGTCGGCACCGGTTCGCCGCGCCGCATGGCGCAGCTGAACGCGTACGCGCGCAGCCACGGCCTCGACATAGAGACGGTCGCGATCCGCGGCAACGTCGACACGCGGATCGGATATGTCCGCGACGGCGAGCTGGACGCGGTCGTCCTCGCCGCCGCCGGACTGAACCGCATCGGCCGGATCGACGAGGTGACCGACTTCCTGTCGGTCGACATGGTTTTGCCCGCCCCCGGCCAGGGGGCACTGGCGATCGAGTGCGCCGCGGACAACGCGGAGCTTGTCGCCGCGCTCGCCGAGCTCGACGACCCGCACACGCGGGCCGCCGTGACCGCCGAGCGGTCCCTGCTCGCCGCCCTGGAGGCCGGTTGCAGCGCCCCCGTGGGCGCGCTGGCCGACCTTCCCCCACTCTCGGCTCCGCTCGAGCGGGGGGACTCCCAGGCCGACGGGCAGATTGTCAAGGAGATGCGCCTGCGTGGCGTCGTCGGTACGGCCGACGGCCACACGCTGGTGCAGCTGTCCACCACCGGTCCCGTGCCCGGGACGCACGAGCAGGCAGTAGCGCTCGGCCGCGAACTCGCCGCCGAGATGCTTGCCAAGGGCGCGGCCGGTCTGATGGGGGAGCGAGCACATTGAGCCCCACCACCCTTCCCGCCGGCCTTGAACACGGGCACGTCACCTTCCTCGGTGCCGGACCCGGGGATCCGGGGCTTCTTACCCTGCGCGCCGTGGAGGCGCTGGCGAACGCGGATGTCGTCGTCGGCGAACACGACGTGCTCGACGTGGTGCGCGCGCACACACGAGCGGGCGTCGCATGGATGAGCACCGACCCGGACCCCTCCACGGGTACGTATCCGGGCGTGGGCACACCTCAGCTGACGGTCGTTGACAGTGAGTCAACAACCGTTGGTGTCCCTGCGTTGAGGGATGTCACACATCTTGTCATGGAGGCTGTGAGGGGCGGCAAGCGGGTCGTCCGTGCCGTCCCCGGGGACCCCGGGCTCGATGCGCACGCGGCCGAGGAGATGCTGGCCTGCGCCGCCGAGGGCGTGCCCTTCGAGGTCGTTCCTGGCGTCGCCACCGCGGTGGGCGTGCCCGCGTACGCGGGTGTGCCGCTGCGGGACGCACAGGGCGTGGACGTGCGGTTCGTCGACGCGCGGACCGCTTCGGACCGCTGCTGGACCGAGGTCGGCGCATCCGACGGCACCGTCGTCGTCTCCACCACCCTGGACTCGGTGGCCGCCGCCGCCGGGGAGCTGGTGGCGGCGGGCCGTAAGCCCGACACCCCGCTGACGGTGACCGTCGCCGGTACGACGACCCGGCAGCGCACCTGGTCCGCGACGCTCGGCTCGATCGCGCAGACGCTGAAGCAGGCCAAGGTGCTGCCGTCGCCGGAGGGCGGTCGGCCGGTGATAGCCGTGGTCGGTGAGCGCTCCGCCGCCGCTCAGCGCGACCAGCTGTCGTGGTTCGAGAACAAGCCGCTGTTCGGCTGGAAGGTTCTCGTCCCGCGTACGAAGGAGCAGGCGGCGTCGCTCTCCGACCAGCTGCGGTCGTACGGGGCCGTGCCGCACGAGGTGCCGACGATCGCCGTCGAGCCGCCGCGCACGCCCCAGCAGATGGAGCGTGCGGTCAAGGGCCTGGTGACGGGCCGTTACGAGTGGATCGCGTTCACGTCGGTCAACGCGGTGAAGGCGGTCCGGGAGAAGTTCGAGGAGTACGGGCTCGACGCGCGGGCCTTCGCGGGCATCAAGGTGGCCGCGGTGGGCGAGCAGACGGCCCGGGCGCTGGTGGAGTTCGGTGTGAAGCCGGACCTGGTCCCGTCGGGCGAGCAGTCCGCGGCGGGCCTGCTGGAGGACTGGCCGCCGTACGACCCGGTGTTCGATCCGATCGACCGTGTGTTCCTGCCGCGTGCCGACATCGCCACGGAGACCCTGGTGGCCGGGCTGATCGAGCTGGGCTGGGAGGTGGACGACGTCACGGCGTACCGGACGGTCCGCGCCTCGCCCCCGCCGGCCGAGACCCGTGAGGCGATCAAGGGCGGCGGCTTCGACGCGGTCCTGTTCACGTCCTCGTCAACGGTCCGGAACCTGGTGGGTATCGCGGGCAAGCCGCACAACGTGACGGTGATCGCCTGTATCGGCCCCGCCACGGCGAAGACGGCGGAGGAGCACGGTCTGCGCGTGGACGTCATGGCGCCCGAGCCGTCCGTCCACAAGCTGGCGGAGGCGCTCGCCGACTTCGGCCTCAAGCGCCGTGCCACGGCCCTGGCGGCCGGGGACCCGGTGACGCGGCCCAGCGAGCGGCGTCCGGGGGCGCGCAGGCGGCGTACGACCTGACGCTGACGAGCGGTACGAGCGGAGGGGTGCCCCGGGCTTCGGGGCACCCCTCCGCTCGTACCGTCCGGGGACCCGGTGGCCCGACGGTCCGTCGGCAAAAGGACCCCCGGGGCGGGCGTAGCGTAGGGAGCATGACGAAGTACGGTTCCTTCCCCGGTACGCGTCCCCGTCGGCTGCGCACCACGCCCGCCATGCGCCGTATGGTCGCCGAGACCCGGCTGCACCCCGCCGACTTCATCCTCCCCGCGTTCGTGCGGGAGGGCGTCAGCGAGCCCGTGCCGATCACCGCGATGCCCGGTGTCGTGCAGCACACCCGCGACAGCCTGAAGAAGGCGGCCGTGGAGGCGGTGGAGGCGGGGGTCTCCGGGATCATGCTCTTCGGCGTGCCGGAGGAGTCCAAGAAGGACGCCGTCGGGACGCCGGGCACCGACCCGGACGGGATCCTCCAGGTGGCCATCCGCGATGTGCGTGCCGAGGTCGGCGACGACCTCCTCGTCATGTCCGACCTGTGCCTGGACGAGACCACCGACCACGGCCACTGCGGAGTGCTGGACGCGAAGGGGCGCGTCGACAACGACGCCACCCTGGAGCGGTACGCGGAGATGGCCCAGGTGCAGGCCGACGCGGGCGCGCATGTCGTCGGGCCCAGCGGCATGATGGACGGCCAGATCGGCGTCGTCCGTGACGCGCTCGACCAGATCGGGCGCGAGGACGTCGCGATCCTCGCCTACACCGCGAAGTACTCGTCCGCGTTCTACGGTCCGTTCCGGGAGGCCGTCGCTTCGTCGCTCCAGGGCGACCGCAAGGCGTACCAGCAGGACCCCGCCAACTGGCGCGAGTCCCTGCGGGAGCTGGCCCTGGACCTTCAGGAGGGCGCCGACATGGTGATGGTCAAGCCGGCCGGGCCCTACCTGGACATTCTCGCGAGGGTCGCGGACGCGGTGGACGTGCCCGTGGCGGCGTACCAGATCTCCGGCGAATACTCGATGATCGAGGCCGCGGCGGAGAAGGGCTGGGTCGACCGCGACCGGGCGATCTTCGAAACCCTGACGGGCATCAAGCGGGCGGGGGCTCGCAACATCCTCACGTACTGGGCGACGGAGGCCGCGCAGAAGCTGGGGTAGCGCTGCGGCTGGGGCGCGGTTCCCCGAGGGCGCGCGGGGGACTGACGCCCGCGTGGCGGGGCCGCATATCGATACGGCCCCGCGCCCCGGGCTGCCGTGTCCCTAACCCTTCGTGCTGAACCAGAGCTCCGCCAGGGCGTCCAGGTGGGGTTCGGGCGGGGTGGGGAGGTCGTGGAGGTAGAGGGGGAGGTCGCTGTACACGTGGAGAAGCGTGTACGCGAGGAGCTGGTACGGGTCGTGGGGGTCACGGCCGTAGGCCTCGTAGAAGCGGCGGAGCTGACGGGGGTCGGCGCGGGTGACGAACAGGCCCACGCTCACGAAGTCGTACGCCGGGTCGCCGATCATCGCCGGTTCGAAGTCGAACAGCCCGGTCAGACGGCGTCCGTCGCGCATGTCGATGGTCAGGTGCTCGCGCATGAACTCGGTGTGCAGCAGAGCCGTTTCGCCGGACGCCGGCAGCGGTACCGAGGCCAGGAAGGCGGGGATGCGGCTCAGCCAGGGCTCGGGCACCCCGCCCGCGGCGTGGAACTGGAGTGCCTGGGCGCGCTGACGGTCCAGGAAGGCACCCCAGTCCGAGGGGCCCGCGATGTCGGACAGCGGCTTGAAGTCCATCGCGTGCAGCGCGGCCAGTGCCTCGGCCGACTCCGTCACGATGCGGTCCCGCTCCACCGCCGTGAGCCGAGGCCATGCCTCGGCCACGCTCAGGCCGGGCAGCCTGGACATCAGGATGAAACGCCAGCCGTTGCCGCACTCGTCCGTGGCGTGCAATCGCGGTGTGGGCAGCGGAAGCTGTCCCCATAGGTGGGCCAACACCCGCGCTTCTCTGATGGCTTCCGTCATCTCGATGCGCGGGTACAGCTTCAGAACCAGGTCCCCGCCCACCGCGTAGACGGGCAGGGTCCCTTCGTCGAAACGGCGCACCGGGAGCCCTACGAGCCCCAGTTGGTCGCATATGTCGAGTACGGCCGGGCGCAGTACCGCCTCGTCCGAGACCATTGCGTCCAACTCGTCGATCGTGTCCACGCTCGGCAGCATGCGCCGCATGCTAGGGGGCCGCGGTGCCGTCCGGAGGGCGAAACCGGTGAGTTCACCGGAACGGTGCTCCTGCGGGTCAGTCCCACCAGAAGGACCAGACGCGTTGCCCCAGGACCTCCTTCTCGGCGTACTCACGCAGGGTCTCGTGGTGCCCCTGGACGATGTTGTCCGGGCAGAACGCGAAGTGCTCGGCGGCCACCGCTTCCGCCTCGTCGGGGGTGGTCGGCGGTGCCGCGACCGAGAGGACCAGCCGGTCGAAGGTGAGCGCGACGACCCGTATGCCGAAGCGGTCCTCCCAGGAGCGGAGCACCGAGCAGAGGACGGCCGTGTCGTTCTCGTAGTTCAGCGGTCCGCCCCAGCCGATCGCCGCCGGGATGTCGGCGGAGCGCCGGGCCGGCACCAGGGCCAGGCGCGGCTCCTTGAACCAGGACCCCTCGTCCAGCAGGCCGTCCACGACCTCGGCGGCACGGGTGTCGGGCTCCGCCTCCAGCTTGGGCGCGGCGGCGAGACCCGGCCAGTCGGGACCGTACGGTGCGAGCGTCTCGTCCCGCTCGTCGTCGGAGGCCTCCTCCTCCCAGAACTCGGCGAGCACCTCGTGCGCGTCGTGGTCCCCCGGGTACGACATGGCGTCCGGCATCAACTGCCAGTCCTCCGGGCCGCCTTCACTCCCGCCCACGTCGAGGAGCACAGGAAGGAGCCCGACCCGCGCGCCACGCGACCCCAGCCGCGCCCAGTTGCCGGACGACGCCGTACGCCCGGCATGCCACAGCAGCGGCTCGTGCCACGGACCCTCGTCCGTGGTGTCGATCAGTCTCCCGGGCGGAAGTTCGAGCCCGAGCCCGCGCCCGCTCGGATCGGCCGCCAACTTGGGCAGCGGATTGGGAAGTGTCGCCATGTCAGGGACTGTAGGCGCCCCCACTGACAGCGGACTCGGCGGGGCGCCTGCGGACCGCACGGGGAGCCGGCCGGACGCCGCTGTCGGCTGCGGCCGTGCCCGATCTCCACGGGCTCTGCGAGCGGAGAGCGTCCGGATCAGTGTGAGACGGGAGTTTCAGCCGACCAGAAGTCGGAGTGGACGTTCGGTGCGGGGGCGAATGTGCGCTTCGAGTAGTCCGGGCCACTGGACAATTTGGCCGGTGGAGCAACGGGGGATTTTTCGACGCACGGGGTGGTGACTCCGAAGTCCGCCTGACCGTTCGTCACGATCGTGACCTCGAGTTGGAAGTTGTCCGGGGTCAAGAAGAAGGCCGAAAGTTTGTCCTCGCTGACGCCGACAAGTTTGTAACCTTTGTTCTTCCAGTGCCGTTCCACCAGACCGAGGAAGCTGCCTCGCCGCTGCGGCGAGATGATCGTCATGACCGAACGCGACCGGTCTACATAGCAGCCCCCAGGCATGTCGTACGTATAAGTCCATTCCACGGGGGGCTTGATGGCGGAGAACGTGTCATCGAGGATGTGATCCGCTCGTTCTGCGGCCTCTTGCATGTTCATGCTCGCGCCCTGTTCTTTGTCGGGTGATGCGGGACCGACTATCCCGCATCCGGTGGCCAGCAGGGAAAGCATGGCCACTGTCAGTAGTTTGCTTTTCAACGCGGCGCCGTCCTTATTACCTTTTCTGTATGGCCGGACACGATGGCTGCGATGTTCTTGGCCGAGATTCGATCCTTGTCCGGTGAGAAATAGTGACTGTGGGCCGAGACATCCGGACTGGTGAGCGAGTCGTGAAACAGCCCCGGTCCGGGCATGGTGACGAATCTGTTGGCCCCGAACGCCTTGCTCGCCGGATCCGTGCCGAACCAGAGTTGGTCGCTGTGCGGGTCGGCGATCTTGTCTCCGATCATGATACCGAGTGGCCCAGCCGGCGCTCCTATGAGTCCATACTCGGCTTCTTTGGGTGAAGGGAGATGGGTGACGATGTCGTTGGCAGCCGCTCCCACCCAGACGTGGTTCTTTCCCACGCCCAGGTCTTCCGCCTTGTCGACGCCGGTGCCGGGGCTGCCGACGAGGATAATGTCATCGGCTCCGGGAATCCCCCCTGGCGCCTGCGTGGCGGCCCCTACCAGTCGGGAACCATATGAATGCCCGATTGCGGTGATATGGGGATCAGGGTTCTCGTTGGTGGCCGAAATTCCACTCATGAAGCTGTCGTATGCGGGGGCCCCGCGTTCGGCGTCGCCCGCGCTCATTACGTCGGCCGACTGCGGGGCGTCATAGCCGAGCCAGACAATGGAAGCCGTCGAGGGGTCTAATTTCCCGGCCCCCTTGGCTGTCTCGAAGGCTCGCTTCACGTCGCCGTCGGCGAAGTCGCCATCCAGTTTGGTGCCCAGTCCCGGTACATAGGCCGACACGTTCCGCGCGGTGTCAGGATTCCCGTAGGAGACGATTGCCCGCCCGTTCCCTTCGAGGCCGACCCCCAGGAGGTACATCGGCGGCTGACTTCCCGCGTCGAGCTTGTTCTGGATGCCTTGCAGCCCGGCCAGCTTGTCCACGGACGCGGCGTCGCGCTTGCCCTCCAACTGTGCGATGAGAAGGGGGAGGTTGGCACGGTTCACTTCGTTTCGGTCAGCGGACGGAACGCCGTCCAGGTTTCCGATGACGTCGGGGAACGCCTCCTTGTACTCCGCGCGCTGCTCGTCGCTGAGGCTCACCCACCAGTCGTGGCGTTCGGCGGCGGACTTGTCCAGCGGCATGTGCTCTGCGAGGTACGGCTTCGCGGCAGTTTCCACGGTTTGGGCGTCGGAGGCCGCGTCGGCCCATACCTTGGACGTGACGTTCAGACTTGTCGGTGCCTGGAGCTTCTCCAGCGCCGCGCTGTACCGATCGTCGATCTCTCCGGCTTCCTGGCACGCGTAGGCTATGTCGTCGGCTATTTCCAGGGCTTTGGGTTCGTTCGGGTTGGCTTTCCCTGCCTGGGCGGCGGAGGCCGTCGCGGCGATCGTGGTCGTGCGGATGGCCGAGAAAAATCCGGTTTCTCCCGTGACCGTGCCGCCGGGGAACGGCCGGCCGGTTTGTGCGTCCTTACCGCCCGCGGGATAGGTGACGGCACCGTTGGCCGTGTTGATGGTGCACCCCAGCAGGTTCGCTTCGTTGAGGGCATTTTTCAGTCGCTGCTGGGGGGCGGTGATCTCGGACGCGAATCCGTCGAGGGCTCCGGTGATCAGGCCGCATTCGACCTGGATGTAGTGAAAGTTTTCCGAAAGCTTCCGCAGCTGCCTCAGTGCGGCGTCCGCGGCCTCACCCGCATTGGCCTGACTCAGGGTCTTGGTGATCTGGTTGTTGATGCGGTCCTTGGCCGAATCGGCCATGTTTTTCGCCGCGCGGTACCCGTCTGCGGTGGTCGTGTAGTCGGCCGGTACGATGCCTAAAAGCGTAGAGAGTTCCATGTCTGCGATCACCCGTCGTTGAGATCGTCGGAGCCGATCGCCTTGTCGTAGTAATCAGCGTTCACTTGAACGATCCCGGCTTTGATGTCCCCGTCGGTCCGTAACTGACCCTTGCCTACCTCTTCCATGACGTCTGCGAGGCCGTGGCACACGCTGGACACGGTGTCGAGGTAGCCCATCCAGGAGGCATGGACAGTGTCCTCGGTCAAAGCGGTCTGACAGCCGAATTGGCCATTCTGGAGCTGCTTCTCATATCCCGTCCGACTCAGATCCATCGGCCCTCTGGACACCTTGTAGATGTTGTCCCCCAACCCGCCGACAGCTGCTCCGGCGCTGCTCCATGCCGCCTTGTCCGACCTCAGGGTGCCGCTGCCGCCGGAAGCGGAAGCCGTGCTCGGGCCCGCGACGCCGTCAGGTAGATGGTTCAGTTGCATCTGTGCACTGTGGCGATCCGCCACCGCCACCTTGATCTGTTCCCATTCGTCCCACGCCATGTGTGGTCCCCCGTTCGCACCTCGTCGCATCCCGGCGAGACGTAGTCCCTTGTGGCACAGCGTTGATGACTGCTCGTCAGGCCGATTGAACTACGGAGGCACTGTAATCCGTTCGTGGCATGTCCACATCCGTACTGTTCACCGCTGTGTCTGAGTACCCGTACTCAGACACAGCCGGTACGAGGGCAGGAGCCGAGACAGACGCCGGTTACGTCGGCACAGGAGCGCAAACGAAAGAGGGACCCTCCGACAAGACGTCGAGAGCCCCTCTTCCTCGTTACTTCCGCGGCCTACGCCCCCAGCAGCGTCCGCACCCGCTCCTGCCCCACCGCCAGGAGCAGCGTGGGCAGCCGCGGGCCGGTGTCACGGCCGACCAGCAGGTGGTACAGCAGCGCGAAGAACGTCCGCTGGGCCGTCTTGATCTCCGGCGGCAGCTCCTTCGGCGTCGCGTCGGCGGAGAACCCGGCCTGCACCTTCGGCACGCCGTAGACGAGGTGGCTGAGCCCGTCCAGCGACCAGTGCTCCGCCAGCCCGTCCAGCAGCAGCCGCAGCGAGCCCCGCGCCTGCTCGTCCAGGGACTTCAGCAGGTCCGCGTCCGGCTCCTCGCGCACAATGGTGCGCTGGTCGGCCGGCACCTGGGTGTTGATCCACGCCTCGGCCCTGTCGTACCGCGGCCGGGCCTCGTCCAGCGAGGCGAGCGGGTCGGCCGGGTCCAGCTCGGACAGGATGCGCAGCGCCTGGTCCTGGTGCCCGGCGGTGATGTCGGCGACGGACGCGAGCGTGCGGTACGGCAGCGGACGCGCGGTGGCGGGCAGCGGACCGGTGGCCGTGCCGGTCGCCCGCGTGTACGCGGCCACGTCACCCGGCAGCGCGGAGCCGTCCTCCACCTTCCCGGCCAGCTTGTCCCACTCGTCGTACAGCCGCTGGATCTCCTGGTCGAAGGCGATCTTGAACGACTGGTTGGGCTTGCGGCGGGCGTAGAGCCAGCGCAGGATCTGCGGCTCCATGATCTTCAGCGCGTCGCCCGGCGTCGGCACGCCGCCCTTGGACGACGACATCTTCGCCATGCCGCTGATGCCCACGAACGCGTACATGGGACCGATGGGCTGCTGCCCGCCGAAGATCCCGACGATCTGCCCGCCCACCTGGAAGCTGGAGCCGGGCGACGAGTGGTCGACACCGCTCGGCTCGAAGACCACGCCCTCGTATGCCCAGCGCATCGGCCAGTCGACCTTCCAGACCAGCTTGCCGCGGTTGAACTCGCTCAGCCGCACGGTCTCGGAGAAACCGCACACCGTGCACGTGTACGACAGCTCGGTGGTCTCGTCGTCGTACGCGGTGACGGTGGTGAAGTCCTTGCCGCACTCGCCGCAGTACGGCTTGTACGGGAAGTACCCGGCGGACCCGGAGCTGCCGTCGTCCTCGGCCGCGGCGCCCGAGCCCTCCGCCGCCTCCAGCTCCGCCTCGTCCAGGGGCTTCTGCTGCTGCTTCTTGGCGGCCTTGGGCTTGGTCCGGTACTGGGCCAGGATGGCGTCGATGTCGCCGCGGTGCTTCATCGCGTGCAGGATCTGCTCGCGGTAGACACCGGAGGTGTACTGCGCCGTCTGGCTGATGCCGTCGAACTCGACGCCGAGTTCGGCGAGCGCGGCGACCATGGCGGCCTTGAAGTGCTCGGCCCAGTTCGCGTACGAGGAGCCCTTCGGGGCCGGCACCGAGGTGAGCGGCTTGCCGATGTGCTCGGCCCAGGACTTGTCCACCCCGTCGACCCCTTCGGGCACCTTCCGGTACCGGTCGAAGTCGTCCCAGGAGATGAGATGGCGAACCTGGTGGCCCCGCCGCCGCACCTCGTCGGCGACGAGGTGCGGGGTCATGACCTCACGCAGGTTCCCCAGGTGGATGGGCCCGGAGGGCGAGAGCCCGGACGCGACGACGACCGGTTTGCCCGGGGCCCGACGCTCCGACTCCTCGATGACCTCATCCGCGAAACGGGAGACCCAGTCGGTGGTCTCGGTGCTCTGAGCCACGATCGGCACGTCCTTCTTCCCTCGAAGCTTTCCTCGAAGCAGCCGGTGCGGTCACACGGCTGACCGCACCATTCTCCCTGCCGCCCCCGCATCTACGAAAACCGCTTTTCAAACCCTTACCGTGATCATGTGACGGCCGGCCGGTCGGCCGGTGGCGCGCCACTCCGCCCGAGTGCGGAAAAACCGGTTTACCCCCCATGGGATACTGGCCGTGTCTATCCGTACGCACGAGGAGAACGGCATCCAACCCATGGCCTCGGTCCAGTCCCTCACCGCTTCCGTCCACCAGCGCCTCGCGAACGCCCTCTCGGCCACCCTGCCGGAGGCCGGCGCGGACCCGCTGCTGCGACGAAGCGACCGGGCCGACTACCAGGCCAACGGGATCCTGGCGCTCGCCAAGAAGGCGAAGGCGAACCCGCGCGAGCTCGCGACCCAGGTCGTGGAGCAGGTAGTCGCCGGTGACCTGATCAAGGACATCGAGGTCTCCGGGCCCGGCTTCCTCAACATCACGGTCACCGACCGGGCGATCACCGAGAACCTCGCCGCCCGCGCCGCCGACCCCGAGGGCCGCCTCGGCGTGCCGTTCGCGGAGCACGCGGGCACGACGGTCATCGACTACGCCCAGCCGAACGTGGCGAAGGAGATGCACGTCGGGCACCTGCGGTCCGCCGTCATCGGCGACTCGGTCGTCAAGCTGCTGGAGTTCACCGGCGAGACCGTCGTGCGCCGGCACCACATCGGCGACTGGGGCACGCAGTTCGGCATGCTCATCCAGTACCTGGACGAGCACCCGCACGAGCTGGACCACAAGGCCGGCCAGGTCAGCGGTGAGGAGGCGATGTCGAACCTCGACCGCCTCTACAAGGCCGCGCGCAAGCTGTTCGACTCCGACGAGGAGTTCAAGACGCGCGCCCGGCGCCGGGTGGTCGACCTCCAGGCCGGCGACCCGCACACCCTCGCCATGTGGCAGAAGTTCGTGGACGAGTCGAAGATCTACTTCTTCTCCGTCTTCGAGAAGCTGGACATGGAGGTCCGCGACCCCGACATCGTCGGCGAGTCGGGCTACAACGACATGCTCCAGGAGACCTGCCGCCTGCTGGAGGAGTCCGGCGTCGCGGTCCGCTCCGAGGGCGCCCTGTGCGTGTTCTTCGAGGACGTCAAGGGCCCGGACGGCAACCCGGTCCCGCTGATCGTGCAGAAGTCCGACGGCGGCTTCGGCTACGCGGCGACCGACCTGTCCGCGATCCGCGACCGCGTCTTCAACCTCAAGGCGACCTCGATCGTCTACGTCGTGGACGCCCGCCAGGCCCTCCACTTCAAGATGGTCTTCGAGACCGCGCGGCGGGCAGGCTGGCTGAACGAGGACGTCAAGGCGTTCCAGCTCGCCTTCGGCACGGTCCTCGGCAAGGACGGCAAGCCGTTCAAGACCCGTGAGGGCGAGACGGTCCGGCTGGTCGACCTCCTGGACGAGGCGATCGACCGCGCCTCCGCCGTCGTACGGGAGAAGGCGCAGGACCTGTCCGAGCAGGAGATCGCCGAGCGCGGTGGTCAGGTGGGCATCGGCGCGGTGAAGTACGCGGACCTGTCGACGTCGGCGAGCCGCGACTACAAGTTCGACCTGGACCAGATGGTTTCGCTGAACGGCGACACCTCGGTCTACCTCCAGTACGCCTACGCCCGTATCCAGTCGATCCTGCGCAAGGCCGGCGAGGTACGCCCCGCCGCCCACCCCGAGCTGCCGCTTGCCGACGCCGAGCGCGCCCTGGGCCTGCACGTGGACCAGTTCGCGGAGACCGTGGCGGAGGCGGCGCGGGAGTACGCCCCGCACAAGCTGGCGTCGTACCTGTACCAGCTGGCGTCGCTCTTCACGTCGTTCTACGACAAGTGCCCGGTGATCAAGCCGGCGCCGCCGAAGGACGTCGCGGAGAACCGTCTGTTCCTGTCCGACGTCACGGCCCGCACCCTCCACGAGGGCATGGCCCTGCTGGGCATCAGGACGCCTGAGCGGCTCTGATCCCCTACGACACGACATGCGGCCGCCCGCACCGGGGACCCGGTGCGGGCGGCCACATGTCACATTCCGGCGGGCCGCCCTGTCTCCAGGGCATGCCGAGCGTGAACTCACCGCGATGGTCGCCGTGGAGAACCTGCGCTCCCGGATGAACAGCCCCTTCGGCCTGACCGGCCAGGGGTTCTCGGACCGCTGCGCGGTAACGTCACACGCGTGACCGCACTTGAGCTCTTCGAGGAACACCGACCGGTGATGTTCGGCATCGCCTACCGGATGCTGGGCAGCGTCGCGGACGCCGAGGACATCCTCCAGGACGCCTGGCTCAAGTGGAGCGCCGTCGACGTCGAGTCGGTCACTCACCCCCGCGCGTACCTCTGCCGGACCGTCACCAACCTCTCGATCAACCGCACGCGGTCGGCCGCCGTCCAGCGCGAGTCGTACGTCGGCCCGTGGCTGCCGGAGCCGCTGGTGACCGCGCCGGACGCCGGCGGCGGGATCGAGCAGGCGGAGGCGATCTCACTGGCGATGCTGGTGGTGCTGGAGACGCTGTCGCCGCTGGAGCGGGCGGTGTTCATCCTCAAGGAGGTGTTCGGCTTCGGGTATCCCGAGATCGCCGGGATGCTGGAGCGCACCGAGGCGTCGGTGCGCCAGGTCGGCAGCCGGGCCCGCGCCCATGTGCGGGACCGGCGGCCCCGCTACGACGCGCCCGACGAGGTACGGCGCAGGGTCACCGCAGAGTTCCATGCGGCGTGCCTCGGTGGTGACCTCAACCGGGTGATGGCCATGCTCGCCCCCGACGTGACCGCGTGGACCGACGGCGGCGGAAAGATCCGTGCCGCGCTCCGCCCGATCGCCGGCGCCGACAAGGTCGCCCGCTGGCTCCTCGGGGTCCTCTCCACCCCGGTCCCGGATCCCGGCGTGCGCGAGGTGCTGGTCAACGGGCGCCCGGGGTTTCTCTTCACCTCGGGCACCCGTCCCGACTCGGTGGCCTGCGTGGAGGTCGCGGAGGACGGCACCATCAGCGCCATCCGGCTGATCCGCAACCCCGACAAGCTGACCCACGTCAGGCTCACCGGCTGACGTCAGCGGTTCTCGCTCGCGTGGTCGATCCACTCGTTGCCGCCGAGCGGGAAGTCGTAGCTCGGGCGTCCCGCGTTGCCGCTCGTCCGGAACGGCTCGCCGTGGTCGTCGATCCGCACGGTGCCGTGCCGTGCGCCGCTCGACCAGTTCAGTTCGAGGTACCAGCTCACGTCGTGCGCGGCGGTGTCGGCACGGATGTGGAAGACCTCCGGGTCGGTCTCGCTCACCTTGAACGGGAAGTCGCGCTGCCCCCCGGCGGGCGCCACGGCGGGACGGCCCGCGTCCAGGTCGACGTTGAACGCCTCGTCGGGCACGCCACCGCCGCAGCCGTCGCCCATGCCGTAGTCGTTCCAGGCCAGCGGCGCGTTCGACGAGACCACCCGGACCTGGAGGTCTTCCAGGACCACGGTGTCCTTGCCGGTGCCCTGCACCGCGAGCGCGACGTACTGCTCCCCCGACGACACCGCGCCGAACGCCGACACCCAGCCCGGCGCGTCCTGTTCGGCGGGCGGCGGTGACACCCGCTGTGCGGGACGGTCGATCAGGTAGTGCTGGCTGCACGGGCCTTCCCAGGCGTACGGGCGGGTGTTGACCGTCAGGGGCACGGCGGCGACCGAGCCGGCGGGACCGGTGGCCGTCGCGCCCGTGCTCGGGGAGTCGTCTCCCGGCCCGGGACTGCGCATCCCTCCGGCTTGCTTGCCCGTGCCGGTGGCCTTGGCGGGCCCTGACGGCGAGCGGGCACCCGAGCCCGCCGCCCCGCCCCCGTGCGCGGCCGTCCCCACGGCCGAGGACTCCCTCGTGGGGTCTCCCGCGGGGTGCCCTCCGAACCCGACGGAGGACTGCCAGGCCAGTACGACCGCACCCAGGCCTGCGAACGCGGCGGCGGAGACGAGCACCGAGGGGCGGCGCAGGCGTCGGCGGGCGACGGGCGGCTCGGGAGCGAGGGGCTCGGGAGCGTCGGGCTTGGGCTCTTCGGGCTCGGGTTCCGAGAGGACTGCGGCCTTCGAAGCTTCCGGAATGCCAGGGCCTTCCGGCTGGGGTTCGGGCTGGGGCCGGGGTTCGGGCGCCGCCTCCCGTACGGCAGCGGTCCCCTTGCCCTTCCTCTCCCGCACCGCGTCGGCCAGCACCCAGCGGCGGTGCAGCTCGACCAGTTCCTCGGGCGACGCCTTGCAGAGCCGGGCCAGCCGTTCCACGGGCGCGTAGTCCGTCGGTACGACGTCCCCGTTGCAGTACCGGTGGAGCGTCGACGTGCTCATGTGCAGCCGCTTGGCCAGCACCCCGTAACTCAGCCCGGAACGGTCCTTCAGTTCCCGCAGCAACTGCCCGAACTCGTCCGAAGCATCCACCCCCGACACCCTTCCTCCCCTCCCCGTGTCCCGGCCCGGCGTCCCAGGGACACATCGTTCTCCCAGCTCAGAGCCGTCGCAGGCGTTCCATCGTCCCTGTCTGGCCGCCGGTGCTGGCGGCTGGGACGGATCGCCCCGCAAGCTCCTTGCCATCCAAGCACGCCGCCCCCACTCACTGACCAGGCGGCTCGCACCCACCCACCGCACGAACGGGGAGTTCGCACCATGAGCACCATCCGCACCGCCCGCGCCGCCACCCGCACCGCACTGCTCGCCACCGCCGCGCTCGCCGCCCTGACCCTGACGGCGTGCGAGGACGGCACCGGCACGAAGGACGAGGGCAAGGCGTCGGCATCCGCCTCGCAGAGCGCCTCCGGGCAGGGCTCCGGAACCGCCACTCCCGGTACGAACTCCGCGTCCCAGGCCGGGGGCTCCACCAAGGGCACCGGCACCAGGACCGGCAAGGGCTCCTCCGGCTCCAGCTCCGGCACCTCCGCCTCCGGCAAGGGCAAGGGTTCGACGTCATCGGACCCGGTCATCTGCAACGGCGCCAACACCAAGGTCACCGCGCAGCTGGTGTCCCGCCCCGTCAACCACATGCTGCTCACCGTCAAGAACACCGGCTCCAAGCCGTGCGACCTGACCTACTTCCCCTACCTGCGCTTCGACGAGATGCAGTGGGCCCCGGGTGCGTTCCAGGAGAGCATGCCCCAGTCCGTCACCACCCTCGAGCCCGGCGCCTCCGGGTACGCGGGCGTGCGCCTCTCCGCCCCCGACGGCAGCGGAGAGAACGGAACCACGGGCCACAAGCTGACCGTCATCTTCCAGGGACGCACTCCGCGCAGCGACGCGGGCGCCACGGCCAGCGTGGCCCTGCCGGCCAAGGGCGTGTACTACGACAGCAAGCTGACCTCGACGTACTGGCAGTCGAGCGCCACCGACGCCCTCAACTGGTGAGGCCCCGGTGTGGTGCGAAGGCGAACTCGCACCACACCACCTTGCCGAGTTCGCGCTCGCCGACACCCCATTTGTCGGCGAGCGCGGACACCAGCAGCAGCCCGCGCCCGCGCTCGTTCTCGTCGGCCTGATCGGCGACGCGCGGGGTGCCGGGCCCGCTGTCGTGCACCTCCACGCGCAGCACCCTGCCGTCGTACCGCAGGAACACCCTGAACTGCCGCCCCGGCGGCACCCCGTGCAGCAGCGCGTTGGTCGCCAGCTCGCTGACGCACAGCAGGACGTCGTCGCCGCGCTCGGCTTCAGCGAGCCCCCAGCCGGTCAGGGTCTCGCGGGCGAACAGCCGCGCGGCGGGAACGGAACGGCGCTCGCGCAGGAAGAACCTCTCGCGGAGGGGTGGGAGGTGGGTTGTCTCGATCACGAGTCGAGTGTCGCCAAGAGTGATTACAGTGAGGCAGTGAGTGATCCCGTACATGGATTTTGTACGGGTTCCCCAGGTTCTGTACGGGCTCCCAGAGCGTTTCGCTCGGGCGACATGGGGAGTTGAGCCGGCATGACACCGAGGAAGCCGCCGGGGAAGAAGAACTCCTCGGCCATGAGGATGCTGGGTCGCCAACTCGGCAGGGCGCGACGGGCGGCGGGCCTGACCCAACGGGAACTCGGCAGGCTGGTCGGGGCCGAAGAGGAGACTGTCGCGTCGTACGAACAGGGCCGGAGGAACATCCCCCTGGACGTGGCCGCCTCGATGGACGAGGTCCTGGACACCAAGGGGATGCTGACGGCCGGGGTGGAGGAACTGCCGGAGATCGATCTGTTTCCCGTGTACGCGGAGGAGTACATCGGTCAGGAACGCGAGGCCATCGCTCTCTCCCTGTACGCCAACCAGGCTCTGCCTGGCCTACTGCAGAACGAGTCGTACGCGCGTGCCGTCCTGCGAGAGCGGGTTCCGGCGTACAACGAGGATGAGATCGAGGCAAAGACAGCCGCCCGCGTAGGCCGCAAGGAAATTCTGCACGTCGAGGTGCCGCCAACGGTCAGCTTTGTGATCTGGGAACCGGTGCTGCACCTCGAGATCGGGGGCTCGGAGGTGCACCGCGAACAACTGCGTCATCTTCGCGAGTACGCCGACCTACCGCACCTGTCCGTGCAGTTCCTGCCACTCGACAGCCAATCTCACGCAGGGCTGGACGGCCCCTTCGTGCTCCTGGAAACACCGGACCACCAGCACCTGGCCTACGTCGAAGGTCAGCGTGGTAGCCAGTGGGTCTCCGACCCAGACGAGGTGTCCATCCTGGCGCGCAAACATGCGATGCTGCGGGCACAGGCGCTTACCCCTCAGTACTCAAAGCGCCTGCTCGACGGTCTGCTAGGAGATTCATGAACACCGAAGCCCTTCAGTGGTTCAAGTCGAGCTACAGCGGTAGCGAAGGCGGCGAATGCCTCGAAGTCGCCTACACCTGGCGCAAGTCCAGCTACAGCGGCAGCGAGGGCGGCCAGTGCGTCGAGGTCGCCACCTGCCCCCACACCGTCGCCATCCGCGACTCCAAGAGCCCGAGGGGCCCCATCCTCCAGGTGGAGCCCGCCACTTGGGAGTCCTTCACGGCGTACGCCACCCGCTGAGGCTCGGCTCAGACTCAGGTGCAGTTCCCGTCGGGGACGGTGTCCAGCGCGAGAGGACCCCGCACGTTGCCGTACGGGGTCCTCTCGTCGCGTGGCCCTCGCCTACGCGAAGGTCGCCGGGGCGTCCCGCAGCGTGACGTTGGCGTGGCTCTCCTGGAAGCTCTGGTCCGAAACGAGGGTCAGCCGGGCCGTGGACTGGAACTCCGGCAGGGTCGTGGAGCCGCAGGAGACCATCGTGGTCTTGAGCTTGGCGACGGTCAGGGCGAGCCCTTCGTTGAGGTCGCCCGCGTAGGGGACGTAGCCGTCCACGCCCTCCTCGAAGACCAGCTCCTGGCCGCCCTGGCCGTAGCGCTGCCAGTTGCGGGCCCGGTTCGAGCCCTCACCCCAGTACTCCTTCACAAAGCCGTCGCGGGTGGGCAGCTTCGCGCCGGCCGCCTGGTCGAAGCGCGCGAAGTAGCGCCCCATCATGACGAAGTCGGCTCCCATCGCCAGCGCCAGGGCCACGTGGTAGTCGTGCACCAGCCCGCCGTCGGAGCAGATCGGCACGTACTCACCGGTGCGTTCCCGGAAGGCGTCCCGGGCTGCCGCGACGTCCAGAACGGCGCTGGCCTGGCCGCGGCCGATGCCCTTCTGGTCCCGGGTGATGCAGATGGAGCCGCCGCCCACCCCGACCTTGACGAAGTCCGCCCCCGCCTCGGCGAGGAAGGTGAACGCTTCGCCGTCGACCACGTTGCCGCCGCCGACCGGGATCTCCGGGTGGTGCTTCTTCACCCAGGTCAGAGCCTGCGCCTGCCAGTCGCTGTAGCCGTCGGACGAGTCGAAGCACAGCGCGTCCACGCCCGCTTCCAGCAGGGCGGGGACGCGCTCTTGATAGTCGTGGGTGTTGATACCCGCGCCCACGCGCAGACGCTTGGCGGCGTTCACGAGCTGGTTCGGGAAGCGCTTGTTGTCCGAGTAGTCGGAACGGAACACCAGATGCTGAAGGCGGCCCTCGGTGTCCAGTACCGGCAGGCAGTCCAGCCGTTCGTCCCAGAGCCGCGCGTTGGCCTCGGAAAGCGTGATGTCGGGCCCGGCGTGGGCCAGGTCGGCGACAGCGGTCATCCGGCCGCTGACCGGTCCGTCCAGGCCATGGCGCTGGGGGTGGAAGTCCCGGGAGGTCACCAGGCCGAGCAGGCGGCCGGTGGCGGTCCCGTCATGGGTGACCGCGGCGGTGCTGTGACCGGTGCGGCGCATGACGTCGGCCAGGAGGCTCAGGCTGTCGTCGGGACGGACGTTGGTGTCGCTGGTGACGAATCCGGCCTTGAAGTTCTTCACCTGGCGGACCGCCGCGGCCTGGTCCTGGATCGGCTGGTTGTGGTGCAGGAAGCTGAGACCACCGTTGCGCGCGAGCGCGATCGCGAGATCGGGTGTGCTGACGGCCTGCATGATCGCGGATGTGAACGGGGACTGCAGCTCGATCGCCGACGCCTCGCCCGCGATGTGCCGCACCAGGGGTGTGCGCAGGTCAACGGTCGCGGCAGAGCAGTCGGTCCGAGTCCGGTTCGGCAGGAGCAGAAACTCGTTGAACGTCCGTGAGACCTCGGCGATGATCTGTGCCACTCGTTCCTCCTGACCCGTCGGCCGGGCCCGACTGCCCCGCCGTGAGGATCGCCCCCCGTGTCCCGGGGCCTGGGCAGGCAGGGATCAGCACGCCGGCCGTGGCGGTGCCACCGACCGCGGCGGAGCCCTGACCGGCCCGTGGATCGAACGGGGTGCGGTCGTGACACGGCACCTTATCGATCAACTCGGCCGCGGCACGAATCGTGGCTCTCACCGGCAGCCGGCAGCCCGGGTGGTCGCTCCGGGCACTATGCGATGTGGTCTTCCATCAGCTCACTGTTGAGGCGCGCGCTGAACTGCTCCATGTACTGGTTCAGCTCCCGGGACTGGAGGCGCAGTCCCGAGGCGGCCTCGACGTTCGCGGCGAAGGCGCCGGGCGTGGGCATGCCCTCGCCCTCGATCGAGTGCCGGAAGACCTGGTACAGCTCCTCGTCCGAGGGCATCGTCTCCTGCACGCCCTCGCCGAGGGGGCGCATCCCGCCGGCCCCGTTCGGCACCTGGAACTGCGGCTCCTGTTCCTGGGGCTGGGCCTGGGCCTGGGCCTGGGCCGGCTGAGGGTCGGGTTCCGGCGAGCGGGGCCCCGGTACGGGGATGTGCTGCGGCTGCCCGTCGTACCAGGACTGGTGCTGCTGCTCCGGTTCGAACGTGGGCGGCTCGAAGGCGGGGTCGTATCCGCCCCGGTACTGCACATTCTGCGGTGTGGTGAACCACTGGCTCTGCGCCTCTTCGGCGGTGAGGGCCGGCTGCGCGGGCTGGGTGGCCTGGATGGGCTGGGCGGGCTGGGTGGTCCTGGACTCCAGCTCGGGTGCTGCGGGCGCGGCCGGGATCAGCTGCGGCTCGATGCCCGCCGCGGCGAGGCCCGCGGGGGCCGTTTCCGCCAGGGGGACGCCGTAGCGCGCGAGGCGCAGCGGCATCAGGGACTCCACCGGAGCCTTGCGGCGCCAGGCGCGCCCGAAACGGGAACGCAGCCGGGCCTGGTAGACGAGGCGTTCCTGCTCCAGCTTGATCACCTGGTCGTAGGAGCGCAGCTCCCACAGCTTCATACGGCGCCAGAGCAGGAATGTGGGCACGGGGGAGAGCAGCCAGCGCGTCATGCGCACGCCCTCCATGTGCTTGTCCGCCGTGATGTCCGCGATCCGGCCGATCGCGTGCCTGGCCGCCTCGACCGCGACCACGAACAGCACCGGGATCACCGCGTGCATGCCCACGCCCAGCGGGTCCGGCCAGGCCGCCGCGCCGTTGAACGCGATCGTCGCCGCCGTGAGCACCCACGCGGTCTGGCGCAGGAGGGGGAAGGGTATACGGATCCAGGTCAGCAGCAGGTCGAGCGCGAGCAGGACACAGATGCCCGCGTCGATGCCGATCGGGAAGACATAGCTGAAGTCGCCGAAGCCCTTCTTGAAGGCCAGGGCGCGGACGGCGGCGTAGGAACCGGTGAAGCCGATTCCGGCGATGACGACGGCACCGGTGACGACCACGCCTATGAGAACGCGGTGCATCCGAGTCAACTGCAGTGGCGCGGCCACCTGCACTCCCCTCCCATTGCGTGTTGTTGCGCGCAACAGGGTGGCACACCCCCGCGGCGCGCGGGTGGCCGGTGCGGGCAGAGCCCGGTCCGCGAGGGGACCGGGCCCGGGTGACTGCCCAGGTGGCGGCACGGATAACGGATCGGCCACATCCGTTTGCCTGTCCGGTTTCCCGGACCCGCTCCGGTCAGTTCGTCTTGCCGGCCGAAGCCGAGGCGGATGGCGACGCGCCCTTCGCGGAGCCCTTCGAGGCGCTCGGGTTCGCGGACGGGGACTTCGACGCCCCCTGCGACGGAGCGGTGCTCGCGCCGCCGCGGTTCGCCGCCGTCACCGCGGACACGGCCTCCTTGGTGGCCTTCACCGCAGCCTCGGCGAGGTCGTCGGCGTCCGGCGCCTTGTCGCCGGCCAGGCCCGCGCCGTTGTAGTCGAGGGTGATGACGACGTTCTCCACGCGCGCCACGATCGTCTGCTGCTTGAAGGTGCCTTCCTTCTTCTGCAGGTCGTAGCGCACCGTCGTCGCCTGGTCGCCCACTCCGGTGGCAGGCTGCGCCTTGGTGTTCTTCGCGCCGGCCGTTGACTGGGCGTCCTTGACCTGACTCGTGAAGTACTCCTGCGCCCGCTCGTTGCCGTCGCCGCGTGTGGCGTCCGAGTCGAAGCGCAGCAGGGATATGTTCAGCCAGCGGAACTGGGAGCCCTTGACGCCGTTGTTCTGCAGGCTGGTCCACGAGCAGCTGGCACGCTTCGACGGTTCGTCCGTGGAACCCTTCTTGCCGGACTTGGCGCCGTTCGGCACGAGATCGCCCAAGGTCTTGCCGGACAGCGCGGAGCAGGAGTCGGGAAGCTTCGCATACGCGGCAGGCTTCACCGTGGGCGCTGACGAGGTGCTCTTCGAGGGCTGCGCCTCGGAGCTCTGCTGCTTGGCGTCGCCGCCCGAGGTCGAACCGGAGTCCGAGGAGGAGCAGCCGGCGGCGACGAGCACGGCCGGAACGGCCGCCGCGCAGACGAGGAGGCGGCGAAGGCGGGAGCCCCGGCGGCCCGGCTGGCGCTCGCCCTGATCGTGGTGATCTCGCTGGTCTCGCTGTGCAGGTCGGTGCATGGTTCCTTCACTCAATGACGCTCGTGGATCGTGCGGTCGGATCGGGTCCGAGGGGCCACGGTACGCGGTGGGGACGCATGCGGTGCGCGATTCGGTTCCCCGGCCGGCACCGGCCAGGGGGCCCGTCAGCCGAGCGAACCGTCCAGCTGCTCAGCCAGTTTTCGGGCCTTGTCCTGCATCTCCTTGCTGTCCGGGGCGGTCGCGGTGGTGGCCGGCTGCTCGTCGTACTGGATGGTCACGATCACATTGGACGTGCGGAACACCACAGTCACGGTGCGCTGCTGGGCGGTGCTCAGCTGGTCGTCGAGGAACGCCTCGTCGCCGAGGTCGTCCAGCGCCCGCGGCAGGAGATCCGCCGGGGTCCCGGAGACGGAGGCGCCCGTGGACGGTGTCGCGGGCGTGGAGGACGCGGAGGCGGTCGAGGACGGGGACGGGGGCGGGGCCGAGGGCGGGGAGGCGGACCCGGACGGGGAGGCGTTGGTGTCCGCCGTGCCGCTGCCGCCCGGGGCACCGGAACTCGCGCCGGCGTCGGGGATGTTCGCGGCCTTCTCCTTGGCCGCGTACACCTCTTGGGCGCGGTCGTCGTCGGAGACCGTGTTGTCGTACGACACCACGCGCTCGAAGTCGACGGACAGATGGTCCGTGGCGCTGGCCGACTCGGCCTTCCAGCGGCAGGCGGACCGGCGGTCGTTGTTGTACGTGGGCACGGCGTCGCCCTCGTAGGCCCGCTCGCGCTGCTCCTCGTCCGCTGTCTGCTTGATGCCCGGCAGAAGCGAGTCGAGGGTGTCGTGCTTCACCGCGTCGCAGGCGTCGGAGAGGCTGCGGTACTTGCCGGGCTGGGCCGCCGGAGCGCTCGCGGTGGAGCCCTCGGCCTTGCCGGAGTCCTGCGTCGCGCCGCCGCCGGAACCGCCGGTGCAGGCGGCCAGCAGGGCGGTGAGGAGCGCGACGGCGCCCGGTACGTACGCCTTCCGCTGCACAGTGAGGCTCCTCTCGACGGTTCTGCGGGTGTGTCTGCCGGTCATCGGGGGTGTGTCCGCTGGTTAATCGGTTGCCGCCCGGGGCGGACCCCTGGAGACAATGTGTATCGCACGCACTGCCGTGGATGCCGGTCCGTCGTCCGTTACGTCGACCTCTGCTCCGGTTTTTGCGATATCAGACTTTTGATAGTTGTCGGGGGAATGAGGGTGAAATGTCGTACGTAGAGGTGTCGGGGGCGAAGGTTCCGATCCGCATGTGGACGGATCCGGGGACGATCGAGGACGCCGCGATGCGGCAGTTGCACAACGTGGCGACGCTCCCGTGGATCAAGGGCCTCGCGGTCATGCCGGACGTCCACTACGGCAAGGGGGCCACGGTCGGCTCGGTCATCGCCATGCGGGGCGCGGTGTGCCCCGCGGCGGTGGGCGTGGACATCGGCTGCGGCATGTCCGCGGTGCGCACCTCGCTCACGGCGAACGACCTGCCGGGTGATCTGTCGCGGCTGCGCTCCAAGATCGAGCAGGCCATCCCGGTCGGCCGGGGGATGCACGACGACCCGGTCGACCCCGGCGGGTTCCACGGGCTGGCCACGTCCGGCTGGGACGACTTCTGGGGCCGGTTCGACGGGGTGGCCGAGGCGGTCAAGTTCCGTGCGGAGCGCGCCACCAAGCAGATGGGCACGCTCGGTTCGGGCAACCACTTCATCGAGGTCTGCACGGACACGACCGGCGCCGTGTGGCTGATGCTCCACTCCGGGTCCCGCAACATCGGCAAGGAACTCGCCGAGCACCACATCGGCGTGGCCCAGAAGCTCCCGCACAACCAGGGCCTGGTCGACCGCGACCTCGCCGTCTTCGTGGCGGACACCCCGCAGATGGCGGCGTACCGCAACGACCTGTACTGGGCGCAGGAGTACGCGAAGCACAACCGCACGCTGATGATGGCGCTCCTGAAGGACGTGATCCGCAAGGAGTTCAAGAAGGCGAAGCCGACCTTCGAGCCGGAGATCTCCTGCCACCACAACTATGTGGCGGAGGAGCGGTACGAGGGCATGGACCTGCTGGTGACCCGCAAGGGCGCGATCCGCGCGGGCTCCGGCGAGTACGGGATCATCCCGGGCTCCATGGGCACGGGCTCGTACATCGTGAAGGGTCTGGGCAACGAGAAGTCGTTCAACTCGGCGTCGCACGGCGCGGGCCGGCGCATGAGCCGCAACGCGGCGAAGCGCCGTTTCACGGCGAAGGACCTGGAGGACCAGACGCGGGGCGTGGAGTGCCGCAAGGACTCCGGCGTGGTGGACGAGATCCCCGGCGCGTACAAGCCGATCGAGCAGGTCATCGAGCAGCAGCGCGATCTCGTGGAGGTCGTGGCGCAGCTCAAGCAGGTCGTCTGCGTGAAGGGCTGACATTCGCCGTCCCCCGGGGCGACCCGGGGGACGGCGAATGCTACTTCGCGTGTCGCACGGCGTAGATCATCACGAACGCCACGATGTGGATGCCGAACAGGAAGTACCCGAGGACGTACCAGACGTAGCGTTCGCGCTTCTTCTCCAGGGCCAGACGGTCCCGCTCCGCCGTGTCCCCGGTGGTCTCGGTGCTCACAGGTCCCGGTGGACCTTCGTGTTCGACGCCTGCGCCCGCGGGCGGACCACCATGAGGTCGACGTTGACATGGCTGGGGCGGGTGACCGCCCAGGTGATCGTGTCCGCGACGTCGTCGGCCGTCAGCGGCTCGGCGATGCCCGCGTACACCTTCGCCGCCTTCTCCTTGTCGCCGCCGAAGCGGGTCAGCGCGAACTCCTCCGTCTTCACCAGGCCGGGGGCTATCTCGATCACCCGGACCGGGGTGCCCACGATCTCCAGCCGGAGGGTCTCGGCGAGGATGTGCTCGCCGTGCTTGGCGGCCACATAACCGGCGCCGCCCTCGTAGGTGCCGTGACCGGCCGTGGAGGAGACGATCACCACCGTGCCGTCGCCGCTCGACGTCAGGGCGGGGAGCAGGGCCTGGGTGACGTTCAGGGTGCCCAGGACGTTCGTCTCGTACATCCGGCGCCAGTCCTGGGGGTCACCGGTGGCGACCGGGTCGGCGCCGAGCGCGCCGCCCGCGTTGTTCACCAGGACGCCGATGGTCCGGAACGCCGAGGCGAACTCGTCGACCGCCGCGCGGTCCGTGACGTCCAGCGCGTACGCCGTCGCCGAGTGCCCGGCCGCGGTCAGCTCCTCCTCCAGCGCCTCGATACGGTCCTTGCGGCGGGCGGTGAGGACGACGCGGTAGCCCGCCTCGGCGAGTTGCCGGGCCGTCGCGGCGCCGATGCCGCTGCTCGCGCCGGTGACGACGGCGATGCGGGAGGCGGTGGAGGGGGCGGCGGCAGTCATGGGCGACTCCTCGGACGGCGGGCTCGTACTGCGGTCGTACGGCCGTATGTATGGTCATACGGTCGTTCTATGGACCTCTGATCAGCATAGGTGGCGGGGGCGCGGAGCGGCGGGTGCACCCGGGTTCCCCGGCCGGAGGCGGTCAGTGGCCGCGCGGTACCCACATGATCAGGGCCACCCCGACGAGGCAGACCGCCGCGCCGGTCACATCCCAGCGGTCCGGGCGGTAGCCGTCCGCGACCATGCCCCAGGCCAGCGAGCCGGCCACGAAGATGCCTCCGTACGCGGCGAGGATGCGGCCGAAGTGCGCGTCCGGCTGGAGGGTGGCGACGAAGCCGTAGGCGCCGAGCGCGATGATGCCCGCGCCGATCCACACCCAGCCGCGGTGTTCGCGCACCCCCTGCCATACGAGCCAGGCGCCGCCGATCTCGAACAGGGCGGCGACGACGAAGAGGGCGATGGAGCGCAGGACCAGCATGCGGTCACCTTCGCACGCGGTCACCTGCCCGGCGGCGCCTGCCCTGCCGGTCGCGTGGCATACATGCGGTGAGGTCAGGTCGGATGCGGAGGAAGTGACGGCAGTGGCGATGAGGAAGTGGACGTCCGGCCCGGTGGGCGTGGCCGTGGCGGCGGCGGGGGTGGTGGCGGGGGCGGTGGCGGCCGGCCCCGCCGCGCCGGCCGTGGCCGTCGGCGGCGGGACCGGGCTCGCGCTCGCCTACCACGGGTATGTGGACATGGGGCGCGGCGAGGTCAACGTACGGCTCACCCCGTGGAACAACGCGGCCGTGCCCGTCGCGGACGCCACGGTACGGCTGCGCTGGTCCACACCGCTGGACGGCGAACAGCGGCTGCCGGCCGGCTGTCAGCGATACAGCACCACGAGCGTGGTGCTGTGCCGCACCGGCGCGATCGCCGCGCACGGCAGGGGCGCGGAGATCCATGTGCGGGTGCGCCTCGCCGACGCGACGGCCGAGGAGGTGGCCATGGAGATCGACTCCCTGGCGGCCGGCGACCCGGCCGACCGCGACCCGGGCAGTGACCGACAGCAGGTGATGGTCCTGGAGACCGGGGACCGGTACTCCTTCTGAGGCCCTCCGCCCGTACCGCCGCCGCGCCCCTCAGGGGGCGCGGTGCTGGACATAGGCCGCCGGAGGCACCCCGACCGTGGCGGTGAAGTCCCTGACCAGGTGGGCCTGGTCCGCGTAGCCGAGGTCCGCCGCCAGGCCCGCCCAGTCCACCGCCCGCTCGGTCTGCGCGCGCTCCAGCGCCTCATGGATGCGGTAGCGCAGGATGACCCACTTCGGGCCGACGCCCACGTACGCCGCGAAGAGGCGCTGCATGACCCGTACCGACATGCCCTCCGACCGGGCGAACTCGGCGACGCGGCGGATGGAGCGGTCCGTGCGGATGCGGTCGACCAGGGCCGTCGCCAGGTCTGCCTCCGGGTCCGGACGCGGGCCGAGGCCCAGCAGGAACGCGTCCAGGGCGGCCACGCGGTCGTGCTCGTCGCCGGGGGAGAGGACCGCGTCGAGCTCGGCCTCGGGGAACACCTCGTGCAGAGGGACGCGGCGGCCCGTCCAGTCCGCCACCGGGTGCGCGGGAGCGAAGGGGCGGAAGCCGCCCGGGCGGAACTGGATCCCGCACACCCGGCCCCTGCCCTCCAGCTTCTGCGTGAACAGGTCCAGGCCGATGCCCGCCAGCTCGGCGAAGGGCGGATGGTCGCCGTAGCGCTGGAAGACGATGTTCACCGACGGGTGTGGGACGACGTGGCTCGCGTACGGCTCCGGCAGGTCCCAGTCGATCAGCCAGTAGTGCTCCAGATACGGGCGCAGGGGCGCGGCCGGGGTGTGGCGGCGGAAAGCGACGCGCGAGAAGAGCTCCGCTGCGTCGACGATGCCTCGTGTGTCACGGCGAGGGGCGGCCATGCCGGGATCGTACGGGCGGGTGCCGACAACGGGCGGTGTCATCGGGCGTGGACCGGGTCCGGAATAACGCGAAGGGCGGTGCGGTTCAGGGGTGTAGTTGAATCATCAACCATCTAGAGGGTGTGAGCGGACATGCAGTTCGGGATCTTCAGCGTCGGAGACGTCACCATGGACCCGACCACGGGACGGACGCCGACCGAGCGCGAGCGGATCAAGGCCATGGTCGCCATCGCGCTGAAGGCCGAGGAGGTCGGCCTCGACGTCTTCGCGACCGGCGAGCACCACAACCCGCCGTTCGTGCCCTCCTCGCCGACCACGATGCTCGGCTACATAGCGGCGAAGACGCAGAAGCTGGTCCTCTCCACCTCCACCACGCTCATCACCACCAATGACCCGGTGAAGATCGCCGAGGACTATGCGATGCTGCAGCAGCTCGCGGACGGCCGGGTCGACCTGATGATGGGGCGCGGCAACACCGGCCCGGTCTACCCCTGGTTCGGGCAGGACATCCGCCAGGGCATCAACCTGGCAGTCGAGAACTACGCCCTGCTGCACCGGCTGTGGCGCGAGGACGTGGTGAACTGGAAGGGCCGTTTCCGGGGCCCGCTCCAGGGCTTCACCTCCACGCCGCGCCCGCTGGACGACGTGCCGCCGTTCGTCTGGCACGGCTCCATCCGCTCCCCGGAGATCGCCGAGCAGGCCGCGTACTACGGCGACGGCTTCTTCCACAACAACATCTTCTGGCCCGCCGATCACACCAAGGCCATGGTCGAGCTGTACCGCGAGCGTTACGCGCACTACGGGCACGGCACCCCGGAGCAGGCGATCGTGGGCCTCGGCGGACAGGTGTTCATGCGCAAGAACTCTCAGGACGCGGTGCGCGAGTTCCGGCCCTACTTCGACAACGCGCCGGTGTACGGGCACGGGCCGTCCCTCGAGGACTTCACCGACCAGACCCCGCTGACGGTGGGCTCCCCGCAACAGGTGATCGAGAGGACGCTGGGCTTCCGCGAGTACGCGGGCGACTACCAGCGCCAGCTGTTCCTGATGGACCACGCGGGGCTGCCGCTGAAGACCGTGCTTGAGCAGCTCGACATGCTCGGCGAGCAGGTCGTGCCGGTGCTGCGCGAGGAGTTCGCGAAGGGCCGCCCGGCGAACGTGCCGGACGCGCCGACGCACCAGTCGCTGCTGGCCGCCAAGAGCTCTTCGGGCTCGTCCGAGGAGGTGGCCGCATGAAGCTCGTCGTCGTCTCGGCGGGGCTGAGCGTCCCGTCCTCCACGCGGCTGCTGGCCGACCGGCTGGCCGCCGCCGCGGCGGAGCGTGCCGCCGTCGACATCAGGGTGGTCGAGCTGCGCGACCTCGCCGTGGAGATCGCGCACAACTTCACCAACGGCTTCCCCGGGCGTGCCCTGGGCGAGGCGCTGGACGCGGTGACGCGGGCGGACGGGCTGATCGTCGTGACACCGGTGTTCTCCGCGTCGTACAGCGGGTTGTTCAAGTCCTTCTTCGACGTGCTCGACAACGACGCGCTGGAGGGCAAGCCGGTACTGATCGCGGCGACCGGCGGCACCGCCCGCCACTCGCTGGTCCTGGACCACGCCCTGCGGCCGCTGTTCTCCTACCTGCGGGCCGTCGTCGTCCCCACCGGCGTGTACGCGGCCTCCGAGGACTGGGGAGCCGAGGGGCTGCCCGAGCGGATCGAACGGGCGGCGCAGGAACTGGTACGGCTGATGGGGGCGGCGCCGCCCCCTCCGGCGGGGGAGCCCGCTCCGGAGGAGAGCGGCACGCACGGCTTCCGGGTGGTGCCGTTCGAACAGCAACTGGCAGCGGTGACGCTCCGCCCGGGGCGCGGAGCCACTGGTGTGTGACGCAGTCGACACGGTCTCCTCGCAGGTAAGCCGCCCCGCGCCCCGCGGTGAGATACGGGTAAGAAGCGAGCCCGCTGCCTGATCCACTTGGTGGTGCATCGCCGTGGCCTTGGCAGACTGGTGTGGTGACCCAGACAGTGCTGCTCGCCGAGGACGACCGCGCCATCCGTCATGCCCTGGAGCGCGCGCTGACGCTGGAGGGTTACGAGGTGAATGCGGTGGCCGACGGGGTGGAAGCCCTCGCACAGGCCCATCGCACCCAGCCTGACGTGCTCGTTCTCGATGTGATGATGCCCGGTATCGACGGCCTCCAGGTCTGCCGTGTGCTGCGCGCCGAGGGCGACCGCACCCCGATCCTGATGCTCACCGCCCTGGTGGAGACCGCAGACCGGATCGCGGGCCTGGACGCGGGCGCCGACGACTACGTCGTGAAGCCGTTCGACGTCGAAGAGGTGTTCGCCCGACTGCGGGCCTTGCTGCGGCGCACCAACGGCGCTCCCGCGGACGAACCCAAGGAGGAGGAGAAGATCCCCACCGGGCAGGTGTCCGTCGCCGGGCTGCGCATGGATGTGCAGGCACGACGCGCCTGGCGGGGCGAGCGCGAGCTCGAACTGACCCGGACCGAGTTCGATCTGCTGGAGCTGCTCGCCCGGAACGCCGGCATCGTCCTCGACCACGCCACCATCTACGACCGCATCTGGGGCTACGACTTCGGCCCCGGGTCCAAGAACCTCGCCGTCTACGTCGGCTACCTGCGACGCAAGCTCGATGAGCCGGACGCCCCCGCGCTCATCCACACGGTGCGTGGCGTGGGGTACGTACTGAGGGAGGACTAGTGCCTCCACCATCATCCCCGGACGCCCGCGACACCGGCCCTGGACCCTGGATGCGCCTGTGGCGGCGTCTGCCGCGCGGGCTGCGGGCCAGGCTGCGGCTGCGGGCCCGGCTGCGGCAGGTGTCGTCGCTGCGGACCACCTTCACCGTGTCGTTCGCGGCCGTGGCCGCCGGCGTCACCGTCCTGGTCGGCTTTCTGAGCTACGACGCCGCCGCCCGCCTCGTACGGGTGGACCAGCAGACCGTCTTCGCGCAGGTCGTCGCCGATCTGCGCGACCAGGTCGGCCAGAAGCAGCTGATGCCGGACGACTTCGCCATCTCCGACAGGGACCACGACACGCCGCGTGACGACATCATCAGGCCCGCTCGCACGGTCGTGCAGGTGCTCGGCCCGGGCGGCTCGGTCGTGGACCACTCCAACCCGGCGCTGCCCGTCGTCCGCGACGACATGCGGATCGCAGAGTCCGCCAAGGCGGGCAAGCTGGTCGAACACAGCAGCGTCAACGTGGACGGGGACGTCTACCGGGTCGCGACCGTCGCGCTCGGCCACGGCCAGGGCGCGGTGCAGGTCGCCCAGGAGCTGAGCAGCACGGAGGACCTGCTGCGCAGCCTGCAGCAGCGGACGGCCCTGCTGATGGGCGCGGTGGTGATCGCGGCCGGTCTGTTCGGCTGGTGGCTCGCGCGGCGCATCACCGGGCGGCTGGTGCGGCTGGCCGGGGCCGCCGAGGACGTGGCGCGCACCCGGCGCCTCGGCATCCAGGTGCCGGTCACCGGGAACGACGAGGTGGCCCGGCTGGGCCGTTCCTTCGACCATATGCTCGGGCGCCTGGCCCAGTCCGAGGAGGACCAGCGGCGCCTGGTCCAGGACGCCGGGCACGAGCTCCGCACACCCCTGACCTCCCTGCGGACCAACATCTCCCTGCTGCGCCGGATCGACGAGCTGCCGCCGGCCACCCGTGAGGAGCTGGTCGCCGACCTGGCGCTGGAGTCCCGCGAGCTGACCGACCTGGTCAACGAGCTGGTGGACCTGGCGGCCGGGCAGTCCGACACGGAACCCGTACAGCGGCTGTCGCTCGCCGGCCTCGCGGAGGAGGCGGCGACGATCGTCCGCCGCCGCACCGGACGCGACATCGTCGTCCGGACCACGGGTGACACGACGGTCGACGGACGGACCACGAGCCTGCAGCGCGCGGTGTCGAACCTGCTGGAGAACGCGGCGAAGTTCGACCGCGGCGGCGAGGCACCGATCGAGATCGTCGTCACGGGTCCCCAGCACCCGCCCCAGCTGGAGGACTCCGACGCGCCGGAGAGCGGGCCGCCGCTGGGCAGCGTGCGCGTGGAGGTCCTCGACCGCGGGCCCGGCATCGAGGAGACCGACCTCCTGCGCGTCTTCGACCGCTTCTACCGTGCGGCGGACGCGCGCAGCCTGCCCGGTTCGGGCCTCGGCCTCTCGATCGTGCAGGACGTGGCGACCTCGCACGGCGGAGCCGCGTTCGCCTCCCGGCGCGAGGGCGGCGGAGCGATCCTCGGCTTCACGGTGGGCGGGACGTAGACCGAGTCCGCTGAAGGGATTCAGCCGACGTGGACGCGGGGCCGGCGCCCCCGGTCCGGTTCCGCCTCGCGCAGTACCTCTCGTGTCACGGGGGCCACCTCGCCCTGGCCGAAGAGGAAGAAGCGCAGGAAGTTGGTGAAGGGGCTGCCCTCGGTCCATTCGAAGTAGATGTGCGGGATGCAGCCCGTCTCGTCGCGCACGTACAGCATGAACGCGGCCAGGGCGTTCGGGATCGAGGCCGACTCCAGGGTGAGGACGCGGTAGCGGTCGTGGAGCACCTCGCCCCGTACCGTGAGGCAGCTCTCGAACTCGGAGGGGTCGCCGATGGTGACCTCCACGAAGACCAGGTCGTCCTGGGGGGTGAGGTCGTTGTCCGCCCGTATCTGCTCGATCTTGGCGCGGTACTCGGCGGCGTCCCTGTTGTCGGGCTCGTTGGCGATGAACCGGATACGGCGGCTGGCGATGTCGCGGACGAACCGTTCGGCCATGGTGTCGAGGGACACGCTGGTGACACGGGGTTCGAACGCACGGACGAGTCGGGAGAAGAGCGAGACGAGGATGATTCCGGCGATGAAGCAGGCGCCGATCTTGACGCCGTCGGGGCGTTCGATGACGTTGACGACGGTGGTGTAGAGGAAGACGGCGGAGATGACGGCGAAGGCGATCGTCCATTTGCGCTGTCCGGCCTTGCGGGCGGCGATGGTCACGGCGATGGCGGCGGAGCTGATGAGGACGAGGACGCCGGTGGCGTAGGCGCCGCCCTGGGCGTCGACGTTCGCGTCGAAGATCCAGGTGACGAGGAAGGCGATCAGGGTGAAGACGATGACCATGGGTCGTACGGCGCGGGCCCAGTGGGGTGCCATGCCGTAGCGGGGCAGGTAGCGGGGCATCAGGTTGAGCAGGCCGGCCATGGCGGAGGCGCCCGCGAACCACAGGATCGCGATGGTCGAGACGTCGTAGACGGTGCCGAAGGCGCCGCCCAGGTACTGGTGCGCGAGGTAGGCCAGGGCGCGGCCGTTGGCCGGCCCGCCCGGCTGGAACTCCTTCTCCGGGATCAGCAGCGTGGTGATGAAGCTGGTGGTGATCAGGAAGCCGCTCATGATGACGGCGGCCGTGGTCAGCAGCTTCTTCGTGTCCCGGATTCGGCCGGTGGGCCGCTCCTCGGTGTCGCCGGGGTCGCCCTGCACATGCGGCATGACCGCGACACCCGTCTCGAAACCGGACAGGCCGAGCGCCAGCTTCGGGAACACGATCAGCGCCACGCCGACCATGACGAGGACATTGCCGTGCTCGGCGGTCAGCGCGCTGCCCCAGTCGGTGATCACGTGCTCGGCGGTGGCCACATGCCACAGGCCGACCGCGACCACGACGACGTTGAGCGCCAGGTAGATGCCGACCAGGGCGAAGGCGACGCCGATGGCCTCAAGGAAGCCCTTGAGGAAGACCGCGCCGAGCAGGGCCACCAGGAAGAGGGTGATGGCCATCTGGTGGCCCTGGAGGGTGCTGGTGAGGTGGGGGTTCTCGACCAGGTGGGTGGAGGCGTCGGCGGCGGAGAGGGTGATGGTGATCAGGAAGTCGGTGGCGGCGAAGCCGAGCAGGGTGAGGACGAAGAGCTTGCCCTGCCAGAAGGACAGCAGCCGCTCCAGCATCGCGATCGAGCCCTCGCCGTGGGGGCTCTCCTCGGCGACGCGCCGGTAGACGGGCAGGGCGCCGGCGAGGGTGACGATCACCAGCACGATGGTGGCGACGGGAGAGAGCAGCCCGGCGGCGAGGGCAGCGATGCCTGGCTGGTAGCCGAGGGTGGAGAAGTAGTCGACGCCGGTCAGGCACATCACCCGCCACCAGCGCTGCCCTTGATGCCCGGTCCCGGTCCCCTCCCTGCCTTCGTCGTGGCCAGGGTGCTGATCGCCATGGTGGGCGTCCTTGGCCATGTCGGACAGCCCCTCCAGCATCCACGCCCGCAATCGGCCCGGGCGGTTGTGCTCCGAAGCGGCCATCGGCGTGCTCTCCCGGCATACGGCGCTGCGCACGGCTGTGGTCAATCTCCGGCCAACGAAAGGACCGCCCTACCAGCCTAGGCAGAGACCGCCTCGTCGCCACCGGACGATGCCGCACGGGCCACCTGGTCCGCCGGTGCAGGCGCTCAGCGGCGTCCCGCCACCCGGTTCCTCGGCTCGCCCCTGCGCACCGATCCCGGAGCCCGGGCGGCAGGCCGGGCCGCCGCCCGGACCGAGGACGTCAGCTGCCATGGGACGCTGATCACCATCACGCCCGGTGTGAACATCAGTCGGCTCTTGAGCCACAGCGCCGACTGGTTGTGCAGCAGGTTCTCCCACCAGTGGCCGACGACGTACTCCGGGATGAAGACGGCGACCACGTCACGCGGGCTCTCACGGCGGATCGAGCGCACATACTCCAGGACCGGCCGGGTCACCTCGCGGTACGGGGAGTCGAGGACCTTCAGCTGTACGCCGATGCCGTACTCCTCCCAGCGCCGCTCCAGCTCCGCCGCCTCCCCCCTGTCGACCGCGACCGTCAGTGCCTCCAGCCGGTCCGGCTTGAAGGCCCGCGCGTACGCCAGCGCCCGCAGTGTCGGCTTGTGCACCCGGGACACCAGGACGAGCGCCAGCACCCGGGACGGCAGGGTCAGCTCGCCCTTCGGGTCGGTCACCGCGAGTTCCGCGGCCGTGGTGTCGTAGTGCCGGCGGATGCCGCGCATCGTCACCCACAGCACGACCGCCGCCAGCACCGCGAGCCAGGCGCCCTGTGTGAACTTCGTGGCGAGCACGATCACCAGGACCAGCCCGGTGACGACCGAGCCGACGGCGTTGACGGCCCGCGCCCGGTGGTGACGGCGGCGCACCGCCGCGCCGTCCTCCGCGCGCAGCTCGCGGTTCCAGTGCCGGACCATGCCCAGCTGGGAGAGCGTGAACGCGGCGAACACGCCGAGGATGTAGAGGTGGATGAGGCTGGTGACGTTCGCCTTGAAGCCCCACAGCAGCAGCCCGGCGACGACCGCGAGGGCCAGAATGCCGTTGGAGAAGGCGAGCCGGTCGCCCCGGTTGTGCAACTGGCGTGGCAGATAGCGGTGTTGGGCGAGGATGGAGGCCAGCAGCGGGAAGCCGTTGAAGGCCGTGTTCGCGGCGAGGACGAGCACCAGCGCGGTGGCCGCCTGGATGAAGTAGAAGCCGAAGCTCCGCTCACCGCCGAAGACCGCCGCCGCGATCTGCGCGATCACCGTGCGCTGGGTGTAGGCGTGGCAGTTGCCGGGCAGTCCGGTCAGCCGGCAGGCGTCGGTGGTGATGCGTACGTGCGCGATCAGTGCCAGCGCGGTGACACCGGCGAACATGGTGATGGCGATGGCGCCCATCGCGGCGAGCGTCGCCGCCGCGTTGCGGGACTTCGGTCTGCGGAAGGCGGGAACGCCGTTGGAGATCGCCTCCACGCCGGTCAGCGCCGTACAGCCGGAGGAGAACGCCCGCAGCACCAGCATCACCAGGGCCGCTCCGGCGAGATCCGCGGTGCCGGGCTCGGGGGTGACACCGTAGTGCGCGGTCTGCGCGAGGGGCGCGTTTCCGAGGGCGTACTGGACCATGCCCGTGGTCACCATGATCAGCACGCCGCCGGTGAAGAGGTAGGTCGGCGCCGCGAAGGTCCGCCCCGACTCCCGTACGCCGCGCAGGTTCATCGCGGTCAGCAGCGCGACGAAGGCCAGCGCCAACAGCACGCGGTGCTCGGCGAGTCGGGGAAGTGCCGAGATGACGTTGTCCACTCCGGAGGCGATCGACACGGCAACCGTCATGACGTAGTCGACGAGCAGCGAGGCGGCGACGACGAGCCCCGCGGACGGGCCGAGGTTCGTGGACACCACCTCGTACGAGCCGCCGCCCGTCGGGTAGGCGTGCACGACCTGACGGTACGACAGCACGACCACCGCCAGCAGCACCACCACCGCGAGGGCGATCCACGGCGTGAACCGCAGATACGCCAGCCCGCCGAGGGTGAGGACGAGCAGGATCTCCTGGGTCGCGTACGCCACCGACGACAGCGGGTCGGAGGCGAAGATCGGCAGGGCGAGGCGCTTGGGCAGCAGCGTCTCGTGCAACTCCTCGCTGCGCTTGGCCCGGCCGATCACCAGCCGTTTGAGGATCTCCGTGATGGTGGGCACGGGCGGAGCGTAAGCCGGGAGGCGGGGGCGGGGCGGCAGCGACCCGCGCGACCGGGGCGACCCGCACGGCCGGGAGCGCCGGAGCGAACCGCCCGGATCGCAGGGCGAAAAATGAGGTAAAGGTAAGAAATTCCGACGTGTTGGTCACGCATCCACCAGGAGACATGACGCTCGGTAGCCGTTCCTGGGCCGTTCTCCGTCGCAGTGCGTGACGATACGGGTCGCCACCCGTTCGGTTCCATGGAAGCCTCGAAGGAGCGCGCGCCGGGGGAGTCCGTCAGTGGGGGATCTGTCGCAGGACAGGAGAGAACACTGTGAAATCCTCACTTCGCACCCGTTCCAGCCGTGCGTTCGCCGTTGGCGCCGTCTCGGTCGCGCTGGTCGCCTCCGGAGCGACCGCGGCGTTCGCCGTCGACCCGGTCGTGCCCAACACGAACTCGACCGCGAATTCGTCCGCGAACCCGAACTCGAACTCGACCACGGGCACGTCGTCCGACACCGGCTCGCTGGTGACGGACCCCGGTAAGGCGCTGGCGGCGGCGATCGTCATCAGGGCCGACCGGACGCAGGTCAAGTCCGGTCAGGTCGTGACCTTCTCGGGCACCACCAGGGGCCTGAAGATCGGCAGCACCGTGGTGCTTCAGCACCACAACGGCACCAAGTGGGTCAACATGCCCGAGCACACGCTGGTGAAGCAGGGCTCGACCTACATCCTGGCCTTCAAGCCCACCTTCAAGGGCAAGCAGCTGTACAGGGTGAGCGTCGGCCGGACGATGTCGCTCCCGGTGACCATCACGGTGATGTGACGTCACGGTGAAGTGACACCGCGAGGTCGAGGGGTGCCCCGGTTCCGGGGCACCCCTTCCGTCCGCGCCGCTGCTAGTCGGTCTTGCCGCAGAACGTCTTGGCGGCGAGGGCCGCTCCGTCGTTGAAGCCCTTCTCATAGTTCGGGTCCACCGCGGTCAGGCCCTGCGGGAGCTTGCCCGCGCAGTTCTTCCTGATCGTCGCGAACTCGTCGGAGAAGCCCTTCTTGTACTGCTTCTTGGCGTCCTTCTTCTCGCCCGTGCCGGTCTTGGCGCCAGGCGTCCTGCCGCACTTGACGGTGCCGTCCTTGTCGCCCGTGATCGTGTAGCTGCCTGGGCCGAGGTTGCTGAAGGAGATGGCACCGTTCGTGACCTTCGAGAAGCCTCCGCTGTTGCCGCCGGAGAAGTCGAGGGGTAGTGCGAGGCGCTGGCGGCCGGGCCTCCGCCGGAGCCCGGCGGCCGACGTGCGGGACGTGGGGGACGGCCGGACAATATTGCCGGTGGGGTATCGCGTTCTGCCCTCATCACAGGCGCATACGGATCCGCGTCTCACGCCCTCGCAGCCCGCCCGGACGGCCCGCCCCCGCGTGGGTCCGCGCGCCGCCCGCGTGAACGGAAGGGTGCTCGGCCATGGGCGGTATCAACGGACCGGCTCTCGAGAGTCTGCGTGACGCGCTGCGGGGACCCGTCCTCGCTCCGGGAGATCCCGGCTACGACGAGGCCCGCAGCATCTACAACGCCATGATCGACCGGCGTCCGGCGGCGATCGCCGGGTGCGTCGACGTGGCGGACGTACGGACCGTGCTCTCCTTCGCCCAGGACACCGGGCTGGAGCTGGCGGTGCGCGGCGGCGGGCACAGCGGTCCGGGGCTGTGCCTTGTCGACGACGCGCTGATGCTCGACCTGACGCCGATGCGCTGGGTGGACGTCGACCCGCAGGCGAGCACCGCGCGCGTGGGCGGTGGAAGCCAGTTGGGCGACCTCGACCACGCCGCGCACACCTTCGGTCTGGCCACTCCGGGCGGGATCGTGTCGACCACCGGAGTCGGCGGTCTCACCCTCGGCGGCGGGCACGGGCATCTGACCCGCAGGTACGGCTTGACCATCGACAACCTGCTGTCCGCCGACGTGGTCCTCGCGGACGGCTCGTTCGTCACCGCGTCGGAGGACGACCACTCGGACCTGTTCTGGGCTCTGCGGGGCGGCGGCGGCAACTTCGGCGTGGTCACGTCGTTCACCTTCCGGCTGCACCCTGTGGACGCCGTCGGCCTCGGGGTGACCGTCTGGCCCGTCGACCGCACCCGCGAAGTGCTCCAGTGGTACCGGGAGTTCCTGCCCGCCGCGCCCGAGGAGCTCAGCGGCTTCTTCGCGCTGCTGACGGTGCCGCCCGCGCCGCCCTTCCCGGAGCCGGTCCACGGGCTGAAGGTGTGCGGTGTGGTGTGGTGCTACACAGCCGACCTGGAAGGGGACCGCCTGGAGAAGGCGTTGACCGTAGTGAACGCGCCCGCGCCGCCGGTGTTCCACTTCGCCGGCCCCGTGCCCTACCCCGTCCTGCAGGGCATGTTCGACGGGCTGATGCCGAAGGGGCTGCAGTGGTACTGGCGCGGCGACTTCTTCGACGCCGTCCCCGACGACGCCATCGCCGTACACGAGAAGTACGGCCACAACCTCCCCACCGGCCTGTCCACGATGCACCTGTACCCGATCGACGGCGCCACCCGCCGGGTCGACGCCGACGACACGGCCTGGGCCTACCGGCACGCCACATGGTCCGGCGTCATCGCGGGCATCGACCCCGAGCCCGCCAACGCCGGCCTGGTCCGCCAGTGGTGCGTCGACTACTGGAGCGATCTGCACCCCTACTCCATGGGCGGCGGCTACATCAACTTCCTTGGCGAGGAGGAGAGCGCCGGCCGGGTCCGGGATACGTTCGGCGGACACTACGACCGGCTCGCAGCGATCAAAAGCGCCTACGACCCGGACAACTTCTTCCACGCCAACCAGAACATCCCACCCGCCACCTCGTGACCGGCCGGGCCGCGGCGCTCAACCCGCCTTCCGCACCCGGCGAGTGGCGTCCCGTCATCCGCTCGTCCCCGCGTCGCCCCGTATGCGGGCGTGGAGGTGTTCGTCGTGCCACCCGTCCGCGTGCAGCAGGGCGCTTCGCATGGTGCCCTCCAGGGCGAACCCGGCCCTCGTCGCGACCCGGCAGGACGACGCGTTGGCCACGGAATGGGTGAGGCGCAGCCGGTGCAGGCCCAGGTCGTCCATCGCCCAGCGGCTGAGGCGAACGACGGCGTCGGCCATGACGCCACCGCCGCGACCGGCGGGCAGCAGCCAGTAGAGGATCTCTGCGCTGCCGCCCCTGAGGTCGATGTCGCCCCAGCCGATCAGGCCCACCGGCAGCTGACCGGGCCGTGCGATGGCCCAGACCGCCGACCGCTCGGACGTCCAGCGCTCATGCCAGCGATCGATCTTCTCCTGCGCGTCCCGCAGTGACACCGCACGCCCTGGACGGTTCCACTGCTGAATATCGGGGTCCAGGCAGGCATCCACGACGGCCTGGGCATCGTCGCGCCGCCACGGGCGCAGTTCCGCGTTCCCGGTGCCGAGCCGGAACACCGGTTGTTCGCTCCGGCGCATCCGGCCCGCGGGGACCACGGCAGGTGTCGAAGGGATCATCGCGGCATCATGCCATCCCGCCGCTGTCGCTCAGTGATCATGTGGGGTCGCGGTGAGGCGGGTGAGCGTGATGCCGGCCCCGGCCAGGAGAGCACCCGCGAGCCTCCCGCCGCCCCGAACCGCGCGACGGGTACGAGAGAGTGGGGACATGAACCTGCAGTCGCACGACGGGGAAGCGGCCGTGCTGAAACGGCGGCTCGGGGTTTTCGACGCCGTGGTGATCGGGCTCGGCTCGATGATCGGGGCGGGGATCTTCGCCGCTCTGGCGCCGGCGGCGCGGGCGGCCGGTTCCGGGCTGCTGCCCGGGCTCGCTGTCGCGGCCGTGGTCGCGTACTGCAATGCCACGTCCTCGGCCCGGCTGGCCGCGCTCTACCCGCAGTCCGGCGGGACCTATGTGTACGGGCGCGAGCGGCTGGGCGGGTTCTGGGGCTATCTCGCCGGCTGGGCGTTCGTGGTCGGCAAGACGGCGTCCTGTGCGGCGATGGCTCTGACCGTGGGGGCGTACGTATGGCCGGGCCATGTCCACGTCGTCGCGGTGGCCGCCGTGGCGGCGCTGACGGCGGTCGACTACGTAGGCGTCCAGAAGGCGGCGTGGCTGACACGGCTGATCGTCGCCGTGGTGCTCGCGGTGCTCGCGGCCGTGGTGGTGGCGTGTCTGTCCTCGGGCGCGGCGCGGGCCGAGCGGCTCGACGTGGGGGCGGACGCGTCCGTGACCGGGGTGCTTCAGGCGGCCGGACTGCTGTTCTTCGCCTTCGCCGGGTACGCCCGGATCGCGACGCTCGGCGAGGAGGTCCGCGATCCCGCGCGGACGATCCCGCGGGCGATTCCCCTCGCGCTCGGGATCACTCTCGTCGTCTACGCGGCCGTCGCGGTGGCGGTGCTGGCCGTCCTCGGGCCGAAGGGGCTGGCGGGCGACGCGGCTCCGTTGGCGGAGGCGGTGCGCCGGGCCGGAGTGCCGGGGCTCGCCCCGGTGGTGCGCGCGGGGGCGGCGGTCGCCGCGCTCGGCTCGCTGCTCGCCCTGATCCTCGGTGTCTCGCGCACGACGCTGGCGATGTCCCGCGACCGGCATCTGCCGCACGCCCTGTCCGCCGTCCATCCGCGCCACGGCGTCCCGCACCGGGCCGAGCTGCTGGTGGGGGCCCTGGTGGCGGTGCTGGCCGCGACAGTCGATGTGCGTGGCGCGATCGGGTTCTCCTCGTTCGGGGTCCTCGCCTACTACGCCGTCGCCAACGCCTCCGCATGGACGCTGACCGCGCGGGAGAACCGTCCGCCACGGATCGTCCCAGGGATCGGGCTGGCCGGTTGTCTGGTGCTGGCCTTCACCCTGCCCGCCTCGTCGGTGGCTTGGGGCGCTGCGGTGCTGGCCGTGGGAGCCGCGGTGTACGGAGTGCGTCGCGGCACGGCGGCGCGCAAAGCCGCCTGAGGGTTCTCCGCGGGCACCAGCGAGGGCGGGACCCGAAAGCCCCGCCCCGACTCCGCGAAACCTCGGCTCAGGGCCACACCAGGCAGTACGGCTGATGCCCCGCCTCGTGCAGCCGGTGGCTGAAGTCCTGCCACTCGTGCAGCAGCTGGTAGACGTTGAACGCGTCCCGCGGTCCGCCGCGGTCCGGGACCGTCGACCAGATGAACGCCGCCGCGCCGACCGCTTCCTCGCCGATTCCGCGCAGCGGGTCCACCACCGTCATGGGGAGCTTGACCACGGCGTAGTCGGGGTGCAGGACCACCAGCTCCAGCGGCGGGACCTTGTGCAGCGGCACGCCCTCGATGCCCGTGAGGACCATCGCGGCCATCGTCTCCGGCTTGATCTTGGTGAACATGCCGCCCATGCCGAGCTCGTCGCCGCCGAGTTCCTCGGGGCGCATCGAGATCGGGACGCGTGCCGCAGTGGCGCCGTCCGGCGCGCCGAAGTATTTGTATGTCACCCCCACCCGACCACCATTCCCGCTTCCTGCCCTGAGCCGATCCACCCTACGGTTCGCATGGTCCATGCCATCCATACGCGAGGGCCGGTCGATTCGCTCAGGTCCGCCCTGTGCCCCCTGCGCACCACGCGTTTGACGTGTCTCAGCCGACTCCTCCGCGTCGCGTCGGTGCCTCCCCCGCCGGGCACGCCGAGGACCCACGTCATCGGTCCCCTCGCCCAGTCCGCCACCGCGATGCATATCTCCACCCGACTGCTTTTCTAGGACGCGCGGCCCCCGCCGCGCAACCCGATCATCGTGTCAGTGACCTCCCCCACGGCCGCCCGCCGAAACGTGCGTCTGAACACCTGTCCGCGGGACCCTCGCAGCCTCTGACACCATGGCTAGTGTGAGCTATCCGTACGAAGCCCCAGTTTCGCAGACTCTTTTCGAGCGCGCGGCGGCCGTCACGCCCGGCGGCGTGAACTCTCCGGTGCGCGCCTTCCGCGCCGTGGGCGGTACGCCCCGGTTCATGGTGTCCGGCGACGGTCCTTATCTGACCGATGCCGACGGACGCGAATATGTCGACCTTGTTTGTTCGTGGGGGCCCATGATTCTCGGGCATTCCCACCCGGAGGTGATCGCCGCCGTCCAGGAGGCCGTCTCCCGCGGCACCTCCTTCGGCACGCCCGGCGAGGGCGAGGTCGCGCTGGCGGAGGAGATCGTCGCCCGCATCGCGCCGGTCGAGCAGGTGCGGCTCGTCTCCAGCGGGACGGAAGCCACGATGTCGGCGATCCGGCTGGCCCGCGGATTCACCCGGCGGTCCAAGGTGATCAAGTTCGCCGGGTGTTATCACGGTCACGTCGACGCGCTCCTGGCCGCGGCCGGATCCGGGGTCGCCACCTTCGCGTTGCCCGACACCCCTGGTGTCACCGGCGCCCAGGCCGGCGACACCATCGTTCTTCCCTACAACGACCTCGACGCCGTACGGACCGCCTTCGCCGCCCACCCCGGCGAGATCGCCTGTGTGATCACCGAGGCTTCGCCCGGGAACATGGGCGTCGTGCCGCCGCTGCCGGCCTTCAACCAGGGACTCAGGGACCTCTGCCGTGACAACGGCGCCCTGTACATCTCCGACGAGGTCATGACCGGGTTCCGCACCAGCAGGGCGGGCTGGTACGGCGTCGACGGCGTCGAGCCCGACCTCATGACCTTCGGAAAGGTCATGGGCGGCGGCTTCCCGGCCGCCGCGTTCGGCGGACGCGCGGACGTCATGGCGCACCTCGCCCCGGCCGGACCGGTCTACCAGGCCGGCACCCTCTCCGGAAACCCGGTCGCCACCGCCGCCGGCCTCGCGCAGCTGCGGCTGCTCGACGACGCCGCGTACGAGAAGGTCGACGCGGTCTCCGCCGGGATCCAGGCGCTCGTCACGGACGCGCTCACCAAGGAAGGCGTGGCGCACCGGCTCCAGAACGCGTCGAACATGTTCTCCGTGTTCTTCACCGACCGTCCGGTGCACAATTACGAGGACGCGAAGGGCCAGGAGTCCTTCCGTTTCACCGCCTTCTTCCATTCCCTTCTCGCGCAGGGCGTCTATCTGCCGCCCTCGTCCTTCGAGTCCTGGTTCGTCTCCACCGCTCACGACGAGCGGGCGGTCCAGAAGATCGCCGACGCCCTTCCGGCGGCGGCCCGTGCGGCAGCGGAGGCCACGGCAGCATGAGTGACATCACCGTCGTCCATCTGATGCGGCACGGCGAGGTCGCCAACCCGGACGGAGTGCTCTACGGGCGTCTGCCCGGCTACCACCTCTCCGAGCTGGGGCGGCAGATGGCCGATCGCGTCGCCGATCACCTCGCCTCCCGGGACATCACCCATGTCGTCGCCTCCCCGCTGGAGCGGGCCCAGGAGACGGCCACCCCGATCGCCAAGGCGCACGGACTCGACCTCGCCACCGATGAGCGGCTCATCGAGGCCGACAACGTGTTCCAGGGCAAGACGTTCGGGGTCGGCGACGGGGCGCTGCGGCGGCCCGAGAACTGGAAGCACCTCGTCAACCCGTTCAAGCCGTCCTGGGGCGAGCCGTACGTCGAGCAGGTCGTACGGATGGTGGGGGCGCTCGACGCGGCCAAGGACGCGGCGCGCGGGCACGAGGCGGTGTGCGTCAGCCATCAGCTGCCGATCTGGATCGTGCGCAGCTTCGTGGAGAAGCGGCGGCTGTGGCACGACCCGCGCAAGCGGCAGTGCACGCTGGCCTCGCTCACCACGTTCACGTACCAGGGCGACAAGATCGTGTCCGTGGGGTACTCCGAGCCCGCCCGGGATCTGGTGCCGGCTCATCTGCTCGCGGGCGCCAAGCCCGTGAAGGGCAAGGGGCAGGGGCAGGGGCAGGGCAAGGCGTTCGGGGCCTGAGGAGAGGATCCTGGTCCGGCTGATTGAGGAGGGCTCACCGGGGGAGGCTCATCGGTGACGATTGGCGTCATGTGGCGTCATGTGATGTTCATCAAAACGTGCGTTTCAACACGAGGCGTATTCGGTCTCTTCATGTGAGCCTATCTTCGTAAAATCCGTCCTAGAAAGGCGGATTGAACGGAACCTCTGTCACCCTCGCGCCCTCTCAGTGGGTGACCACCGAGAGGGCGCGAGGAGATGGGGACGCAATGCGGGACATCAGCCGACGAGGACTGATAGGACTCGGAGCGGGAGCGGCAGCCGCCGTGGGGCTGGCCGCGTGTGGTACCGATCACCATGACGGGGCGGCGTCAGGTTCCGGTTCCGGCGGAAAGAAGTCCGGCGGCTCCGACGCCCCCTCGGCCCCCGCGAAGCTCATCGGCGACGGTTCGACGGCCGACACCGGCAAGCAGCCGAACCAGCCCGCAAAGCCGGTTCCCCTGGAGCCCGGCGAAACCCCTCCGCAGTTCGTCGTCTTTTCCTGGGACGGCGCGGGTGAGGTCGGCAACGGGCTCTTCCCGCGCTTCCTCGACCTCGCCAAGCAGCACGGCGCGCACATGACGTTCTTCCTCTCCGGGCTCTATCTGCTGCCGGAGTCGAAGAAGCGCAAGTACCTGCCGCCGAACAACGCGGTGGGTGCCTCCGACATCCCGTACCTGTCGGACGCTCACATACGCCTCACGCTGCAGAACGTCCGCCGCGCCTGGCTCGAGGGCCATGAGATAGGCACGCATTTCAACGGGCACTTCTGCGGTGAGGGCCACGGCTCGGTGAAGTGGTGGACCCCCAAGCAGTGGCGCAGCGAGATCGACCAGGCCAAGGCGTTCGTCAAGGAGTGGCGTACCAACACCGGGTGGACCGATCTGCCGCCGCTGCCCTTCGACTACGAGAAGGAACTGGTCGGCGGACGTACGCCCTGTCTGCTCGGCCAGGACAACCTGCTGCCGACGGCCCGCGAGCTCGGCTGGCGCTACGACGCCTCCTCGCCCGGTCTCAACCAGGACTGGCCGCGCAAGAGGCATGGGCTGTGGGACTTCCCGCTCCAGGCGATCCCGTACCCGGGGCGCAAGCTCCCGGTGCTGTCGATGGACTACAACATCATGTTCCACCAGTCGCAGTACTCCACCAAGGCGCCCGCCGTGAACTACCCGGGCTGGCGCAACCAGGCAGCACAGGCCTACATATCCGGATTTGAGCGGGCGTATACGACGAACCGCGCCCCGCTCTTCATAGGCAACCACTTCGAGCACTGGAACGGCGGCATCTACATGGACGCCGTCGAGGACGCGTTCAAGCACATCGCGCGCGAGAAGGAGAAGGGCTCCGACGTACGGCTCGTCTCCTTCCGGCAGTTCGCGGACTGGCTCGACGTGCAGCGCCCCGAGGTCGTACAGAAGCTCCAGGGCCTGACCGTGGGGCAGCAGCCGACCGGCGGCTGGAAGCAGTTCCTCGCGGCTTGAGCGGGCGGCGGGAAGGGCGCTTCGCCGGACCCGCCAAAGGCCGCCTGAAAGGCGGCTTTCCGCCCACAAGGGGGGTGCGCAAGATCCCCGGATCGGACATGCGAAACTTTTCACATGAGTGCCGCCTGCCGCGCCCCCCAGCGCCTGAACCGCACCACCCGTAGCCGTAGCCGCCGACGCGCCGTCCTGGCCACAGCCGGGGCCGCCGTCGCGGCGCTCGTGCTGTCCGCCTGCGGATCCGGCGGCACCTCGGGGGGTTCCGGCAGTACCAACTTCATCGCCGGAAGTGACGGCATCGACACCGTCAAGAAGGGCGAGCGCAGCGCCGCCCCCGATCTGTCCGGCACGACGATCGACGGCACGAAGATCGATGTCGCCTCCTACAAGGGCAAGGTCGTCGTCGTCAACGTCTGGGGCTCCTGGTGCCCGCCGTGCCGCGCCGAGGCGCCGAACTTCGTCAAGGTCGCCAAGGACACGGCGGGCAAGGGCGTCCAGTTCGTCGGGATCAACACCCGTGACACCAGCACCGGGCCGGCCCAGGCCTTCGAGAAGAGTTACGGGGTGACGTACCCGAGCCTGTACGACCCGACGGGCAAGCTGATGCTCCGCTTCAAGAGGGGCACGCTCAACCCGCAGGCGATCCCCTCCACCCTGATCATCGACCGGGACGGGAAGATCGCCGCCCGTACGCTGCAGGCGCTCAGCGAGGACAAGCTGCGCGAGATGCTCGACCCGGTCCTCGCGGAGAAGTGACGTGACCGCAGTGTCCACACTCGCCGCCACGGCCGCCGCCGCGAACGACGTCACGGGCTACAACAACACCGTGCTCAACGGCGCGCTGCTGGTCGCCCTGCCCGTCGCCCTGCTCGGCGGCCTCGTCTCGTTCTTCTCCCCGTGCGTGCTGCCGCTCGTGCCCGGCTATCTGTCGTATGTGACCGGCGTCACCGGCACCGATCTGGGCGAGGCACGGCGGGGCCGGATGGTCGCGGGCGCCTCCCTGTTCGTGCTCGGCTTCACCTCCGTGTTCGTCTCCAGCGGCGCGCTGATGGGCTACGCGGGCTCCACGCTCCTGGACCACCAGGCCGTCCTGTCCAAGGTGCTGGGCGCGTTCATGATCCTCATGGGCGTCTTCTTCATGGGCCTGATGCCCTGGCTCACCCAGCGCGAGTTCCGCTTCCACCGGCGCCCGATGGCCGGGCTGATCGGCGCTCCCGTACTGGGTGTCCTCTTCGGCATCGGCTGGACCCCGTGCATCGGCCCGACCCTCGCCTCCGTGCTGATGCTCTCCTCCGAGCAGGGTGACACGGGCCGCGGAGCCATACTGATGGTCGCCTACTGCGTCGGCCTCGGCGTGCCCTTCGTGCTCGCCGCCGTCGCTTTCCGCAAGGCGCTCGGCGCGTTCGGCTGGGTCAAGCGCCACTATGTCTGGGTGATTCGCATCGGCGGCACGATGATGATCGTGACCGGTCTGCTGCTGCTGACCGGCGCCTGGGACAGCATCATGCAGGACCTGCGGACCTGGTCCAGCGGCTTCTCGGTGGGGGTCTGATCCATGAGCGACAGCGACACACGGAGCACCGACGTGCACAGCGACGAGAACACCGACACCGTCGAGACCGCGGACATCCTCGGGAACGGTCCCGACTCCGACCTCGGCGCCGCCGGTTCACAGCTGTCCACCGCGCCCGCAGAGACGGCCATGCCAGGCTCCTTCGGCGGCTCCCGCGCCCCGGGCGGCATGGGCTGGATCACCTGGACCGTACGAGAGGTGACCGGCTGGGCCCGATGGTTCTGGCGGCAGCTCACCTCCATGCGGGTCGCCCTGATCCTGCTGTTCCTGCTCTCGCTCGGCGCGATCCCCGGCTCGCTGATCCCGCAGACCGGCACCGACGCGCTCAAGGTGCACGACTTCATGACCGCCCACAAGACGCTGGGCCCGGTCTACGACAAGCTCGGACTCTTCCACGTCTACAGCTCGGTGTGGTTCTCCGCGATCTACATCCTGCTGTTCGTGTCGCTCATCGGCTGCATCGTGCCGCGCACCTGGCAGTTCGTCGGCCAGCTCAGGGGCCGCCCCCCGGGCGCGCCCAAGCGGCTGGACCGCCTGCCCGCCTACGCGACCTGGCGGACCGACGCCGACCCCGAGCAGGTCCGCGAGACCGCGCTCAAGGTGCTCAGGCAGCGCCGCTTCCGGGCCCACCTCGCCGGGGACGCGGTCGCCGCCGAGAAGGGCTATCTGCGCGAGGCGGGCAACCTCGCCTTCCACACGGCCCTGATCGTGCTGCTGATCTCGTTCGCCTGGGGCCAGCTCTACAAGACGGAGGGCGACAAGCTGATCGTCGAAGGCGACGGCTTCTCCAACACGCTCACCCAGTACGACGACTTCAAGTCCGGCAGCCTCTTCTCCGACGACGACCTGGTGCCCTTCAGCTTCAACCTCAAGAAGTTCATCGGCACCTACGAGCGCACCGGCCCCAACAAGGGCACCCCGCGCACGTACCAGGCCAATGTCACCTACGGCGTGGGCGCCTACGGCAAGGACAAGTCGACCGCCATCAAGGTCAACGAGCCGCTAGAGATCGGCAACGCGAAGGTCTACCTCGTGAACCACGGGTACGCGCCCGTGGTCACCGTGCGCGACGGCAAGGGCAATGTCGTCCTCCACGACGCCGTACCGCTGCTGCCCCTCGACGCCAACGCCACCTCGCAGGGGGCCGTAAAGGTCTACGACGACTACCGCAACGCCCAGGGGCAGCACGACCAGCTCGGTTTCCAGACGTTCTTCGTGCCGACCTTCGCGGGGGCGGGCAAGGGCACGATGTTCTCCCAGTTCCCGGCGCTCGACTTCCCGGTGCTGGCGGTGACCGCGTATCACGGGGACCTGGGAGTCAACGCGGGCATTCCGCAGAACGTGTATCAGCTGGACACCAAGGACCTGAAGCAGTTCAAGGACTCCAAGGGCCAGATCGTCGCGGCCCGCCTGCTGCCGGGCGAGACCATGACGCTGCCCGGCGGCAACGGCTCGATCACCTTCGACAAGGACATCAAGCAATGGGCCCGCTTCCAGGTCGTGCAGCAGCCCGGCACCGACTGGGCGCTGGGCGGCTCGGTCACCGCGATCCTCGGCCTGGCCGGCTCCCTGTTCATCCAGCGCCGCCGGGTCTGGGTGCGTGCGACCACCGGTGACGACGGGATCACCGTCGTCGAGATGGCCGGACTCGGCCGCAGCGAGTCCGCGAAGCTGCCCGAGGAACTCGGCAACCTGGCCGCGCTCGTCCACGACCACGCGCCGACAACGACCGACGAAACGGACACTCGTCCGGACGCCGGCCCGAACACCGACCCAGACGCCGACCCCGATCAGGAGCCGGGCGCCGAAACCCCCGTACCCGCCGCCGAAGGGGCTCAGGAGAAGTGACCCTCGCCACCGCCACCAACGAACACCTCGCGAACATCAGCAACACGCTGGTCTACTCCGCGATGGCCGTCTACACGCTGGCCTTCTTCGCGTACATCGCCGAATGGCTCTTCGGCAGCCGCAGCAAGGTCGCCCGCACGGCCAACGCGCTCACCTCCGGGGCGTCTCAGAAGACGCAGGCGCCCGCCGTCACCGTCAAGAAGGCGGGCGGCACGGCGGTGCTGGAGCGGCCCGTGGTCGTCACCCGCGCCGCGGCCGGCGCCCGTGACGTGCCGGACGGCCCCGGTGCGCACGGCGGTGACGAGCAGGGCGACCTGTACGGCCGGATCGCCGTGTCGCTCACCGTGCTCTCCTTCATCGTCGAACTCGCCGGCGTCGTCGCCCGCGCGGCCTCCGTACAGCGGGCGCCGTGGGGCAACATGTACGAGTTCAACCTCACCTTCTCCACGGTCGCGGTCGGCGTGTACCTCGCGCTGCTCGCGCTGAAGAAGAACGTGCGGTGGCTCGGCCTCTTCCTCACCACCTCGGTCCTCCTCGACCTGGGCCTCGCCGTCACCGTCCTGTACGCGGCCAGCGACCAGCTCGTCCCCGCGCTGCACTCGTACTGGCTGTACATCCACGTCTCCACCGCCATCATCTGCGGCGCGGTCTTCTACGTCGGCGCGGTCGGCACCCTGCTCTACCTGTTCAAGGACTCGTACGAGAGCAAGCTGGCCGACGGCGGCAAGCCCGGCACCTTCGCCACCTCCGTCCTGGAGCGCCTGCCCTCCTCCGCGTCCCTCGACAAGTTCGCCTACCGGGTGAACGCCGCGGTCTTCCCCCTGTGGACGTTCACGATCATCGCGGGCGCCATCTGGGCCGAGTCCGCCTGGGGCCGCTACTGGGGCTGGGACCCCAAGGAGACCTGGGCCTTCATCACCTGGGTCGCCTACGCCTGCTACCTGCACGCCCGCTCCACCGCGGGCTGGAAGGGCCGCAAGGCCGCCTATATCGCGGTCATCGCCTTCGGCTGCTGGCTGTTCAACTACTACGGGGTGAACATCTTCGTGGGCGGCAAGCACTCGTACGCGGGCGTGTAAGCCCGGCCGACGTACGGACCGAGGGGGCGTGTGCGTGCACACGCCCCCTCGGCGTGCTGCCGTAAGCACGTGCGGAATGCCCGTACGAGGGTCACGCTGGTGTCATGACCGTTCCCATCGAAGAGGGCACCGACGAGCTGCGGGGGGACGTCCACGTAAGGCACTACGTGCTGCGTCTGACCCGGCCCGTGGAGGAGGTCTGGCCCGCCCTTGCCACCTCGGCGGGCCTGCGGGCCTGGCTGGCGCCCGCCGAACCGTTCGAGCCACGGCTCGGCGGCGCGGTGGCACTGCGGCTGCCGGGCGGCACGGCCCGGGGCCGTATCACCGCGTGGGACGTGGAACGGGTCGCCGAGTACACGGTGGAGGGCCGCGGACGGATCCGCTTCCATCTGGAACCGGACCGCCCGGCGGGTACGACGGTCCGCTTCACGCAGGAGTCGGAAGGAGAAGGGGACCCGGGCTGGTGCGAGCGCTTCGAGCGCCTGATCGCCCATGTCGAGTACGGCGAGGGCTGAGCGGGTTCCGGGGGCTCATGCAGGCGGCAGGCACTCCTTCGCCGGGGGCTTCCCCTCCGGCCACGCGATCCTGACGAACTGCGAGCCCCCCGACGGTGTCAGTTCCACGATCGGCACGGTCTTGTCGTACGGATTCCCGTGGACGTCGAGGCAGATCCAGCCGCTGGCCCCGTTCACCCGCTGCGAGCCCTTCATCAGCGGCCACTCGTTGACCACGTCCGTGAGCGCGGGCGCCGTACGGCCGCTCGGCGTGGCCTCCCGTACGCCCTGCACCGCCAGCCATGTGGCGTCGTACGCCGTGATCAGCTGCCCGTCGTCCAGGGACACGGGCCCGATCGGCCCCACCGGCGCCTTCGCGCCCTGAGCGACGAGCTGGTCCAGGGCCGCGGCGTCCGCGGCGCTGCCGCCCGTCTTCGCCGTGTCCTTCTTCCATGCGTCCGGATGTGCCAGAGCCGTGTAGCGCACGGAGAGGCTGTGGTTCAGGGCCGTCCAGTCCAGCTTCTTGTCGCCGATGAGGTACGAGCCCTCGTCGCCCGTCAGCACCGTCAGCCGGTGGTCCATGCAGCCGCGGGCACCCAACGCGTTGATGAACTGCCGCAGTTGGGTGTGCCGCCCGGCGAACAGAATCGTGTCGGTCGTCTTCGGGGTGTCGCACACGAGCTGGGTGATCTGCCGGAACTGGTTCGCGGTCGTGCCCTCCTGGGTCCGGTCGGCCGGGGGTGTGAACGGCTGCGGCTGGTACGGCGATCCGGCCGTCAGTTTCTCGAAGGCGCTCTGCAGGGTGCGTGTGTAGGGGTCGCCCGGCTTGTCGTACACCAGCAGTGCCCGTCCCGCCGAGACCCGGGCGAAGGAGGCGAGCGCGCGGGCCGAGTCGCTGTTGGTGGGCGCGACCCGGGCGAGCCCGGGGTACGGGTCCTTGCCGTCCTGACCGTTGGCGAGGCTGTCGGCGGTGATGGAGGAGCCGACGACCGGGATGCCGCGGCTGGTCAACTCCTTGACGGCCGCCCGGTTGTTGTCGGTGCTGAGCCCTATGCCGGTCACCGCCCGCAGCCGGTCCGGGCCCTTGGCCATGTCCGTCAGCCGGTCCACCACGTCCCGCCAATGCGCCCCGTCGCGACCGGTGTTGGCCAGCACAAGCCGGATCGCGGGAGTCTCTCCGGTGGGGCCGTGGTTGGCACGGTACTGCGCGAGATAGGCGCCCTGAAGCTCGTGCAGGGTGTCGTCGACGCTGTCCGGGTCGGTCTCGGTGAACGGCTCGAAGAGCGCGACGGTGATGTAACTGCCGGGTTTGAGACGGCCGTTCTCCCGGTCCACCGCCTGTGCGGCCGGGGCGAACTGCGGTACGCCGAAGTCGTACGCCGTCGTCGACACGCCCACGCAGTCGTCGCTTCCCTCCGGGCGGGCCACTCCCGCGGCGCAGGAACGGTCCTCCTGGGTGAGCCGGAGCGTCACCAGCACGGCCGCGGCCACGACCACGGCAGTGAGCAGCAGCGCCACATAGCGGCGGAAACGGATCTCCCAGATGTCCTCGCGCACCCACCGCCACAGCCGTGCCGCCATCACCGGCTCCCGCCCTCGCCGTCGTTGTACGGACCCGTCATGCGCGTCCCCCGTCCCCGTTCCCGTCCCGGTCGTCCCCGCCGTTCCCGTTCCGGCCCTCGTTCGTGTCCTCGTCCGTGTCCTCGTCGTCGCGGGGAACGCGCAGGGGCCGCCCCGCCAGCGCGTCCGCGGGCCAGTCCTGCGAGGCCCGCCACAGCAGCGCGGTGCCGCCCGGGCGCAGATTCGACAACTGCTCCAGCTCGAAGCGCAGCCGCTCGGCCACCTTCGGGTCGGGCAGCACCAGCGGGTCGGTGAGCTGCCACACCGCGTGCAGCAGTCGCCGTACCCGCAGGTGCAAAGCGGCGTCCACGCCCTCCGGCGGCGTGTGCTCCGCGTCCGTACGGCCGAGCGCGATCGCGATCCGGCGGTCGCGCCTCGTGGAGTCGTGGCCCGTGGAGTCGTGACCCTCCGGATCGTGCGCGTGGTAGTACGGCGCGGAGGCGATGAAGACGAGCGATGCCAGCCATCGGCGGATGTCCGGGCCGTCAGTGCCGTCAGTGGTGTCAGCGCCGTCCGTGCCCGTGCCGTCCGAGGGGTCCGGTCCGGTGAAGGCGTCGCGCAGCTGCGCCACGGCGAAGTCGGCCTTTCCCAGGGACAGTTCGTGATACACGCGGTATCGCGCGCCGTCCGTGGAGTGGTTCCCGGTGTAGTGGTCGACCAGCGCCCGGTGGGTGGCCCGCCACTGCGCGTGGTCCGCGTCGAGGTGGTGCAGCCGCAGCAGGAGCAGGGCGCGCAGGAACGGGTCGCCGACGAACTGCCCCGCCGCCGGGAGCCACCCCTCCTCCGTCAGCCGCTGCTGGAGCCCCAGCACACCGGCCGCGCCGAAGTCGTCCGGGAGCCGGTCCCGGGCCAGTGCCAGCGCCGAGTTCTGGTCGTGGGCGGCGGCGAGCACGGTCAGTTCGTCGAGCCGGCCACCGGGCACGAGCCGGTCGAGCAGCTCCTGGTAGGCGGGGCGGCCCTCCTGGTCGTCCCGCACGGCGATGTCACCGGTGAGCAGGGCCCCGAGGGACACGGACCCGCGGGGCAGGTTCTGCCGCGCGGACTCGGCGATCAGGGTGATGCCGAGCGGGCTGCCGACGGTCAGCCGGTGCGTGGCGTGCGGAAGCTGCGGCGGCACCTGAAGGCCCTGGCATGAGGCGCCCACGATGTGCAGGGTGTCGTCGGGCGTCAGCGGCGGCAGCGCGACGAGCAGGGCACGGGAGGACGGCGAGGGGCCCGGCTCCCAGCCGGTGGTGCGGGCGACCTCGGCCAGGGCGCGGCGGGTGGCGTTGCGCAGCGCCGGGTGGGTGTGCCCGCGCAGCGCGGACAGGAAGACGACCTGGTCGCGGATGCCGTCCGCGCGGTCGCGCAGCACGCACTCCATGAGTCCGCGTCCGGCGGGCGCCTGCACGTTGTCGATCAGCACGACCGGGCGGCCCAGCCGGTGCGAGCGCTGCATGACGCCCGCGTACGCGTCCTCCAGATCGGCCAGCAGGGCCCGTACGAGATGGCGCTCGGCGTGGGTGCGGGAGTCGCCGCCGGCCCGGAAGTGCCCGGACAGCAGGATGAGGCCGAGTTTGGGGTTGCCGCCCGCGTTCGGATAGTCCCGGTACCAGGTGGCGGCCCTGCGCAGCCGTCGGTGGGTGGGGGAGACCCCTTCGCTGAACGCCTCCAGGGTGGCCTCGATGATCGGCTCGACCACGGGCCCGGTGTGCGACATGGACGCGATGAGCTTGGAGACCACCTTGCCCGCCCAGCGCCCGGCGAAGCCGTCCAGGAAGGACCGGGCGTCGTTGAGCAGCAGGATCCGCTCCGCCTCCTGCCGGATGCGCGGCACATCGCGGTCGCTCCAGCCGCCCGCCGCGACGGCCAGCAACCCCGAGGCCAGCCGCGGGAACCCGATCCGCCGGGCTCCCGTCACCGGTCCGGCGAGCTGTTCGGCGACGGTCGTCAGCGCTTGTGCCACCGGCGACCAGGCGTCCCGCGGACGCTCCGGCTCAGGCCCGGCGAACTGCTTCTCCTCGCCGTCGATCATCGCGACCGGCGTGTGCCCCTGGTAGGCGTCGCGGACCTGCGCGAGCAGGGCGCTCTTGCCGAGCCCGCGCCCTCCCGTGAACACCACGAACGGCAGATCGCCTTCGTGTTCGTACGTGGATGAGCGGATCTGGTTCGGTCGCAGACCGATCAGTCGTGCGGCGAGTCCGGGTGGCTCGGTGTCGAACAGCGGCCCCCGGCCGTGCAGCCCTCTGTGCACCGCATCTCCCCCTGGCGCGGTCCGGTCCGATCCGATGTGCTGCTGTGAGGTCTACCAATGCCAGTGTAAAAAGGGGGAGTTGCTTCGGACTAGGGTGCGTGATGGCCATTTGGGTTACGAAGGATTCGCCTCGATGGTCCATGGGTGATCGTTCCTTTGCGGAATCGCGCCATCTTTGATCATCCGGGTGTCCCACGTTGCCCCCGCGTCCCGCCCGTCGGACAGTGGGTGCATGGACCAGGCACAGGCATACGAGTGGCTCGCCACGGCCGTCGCGGAGGCCCGCGCCGGCCGCGCCGAGGGCGGCATCCCCATCGGCGCCGCGCTCTATGGCGCCGACGGCGCCCTCCTCGGCCGTGGCCGCAACCGTCGGGTCCAGGACGGCGACCCGTCGATGCACGCGGAGACGTCCGCCTTCCGCGCGGCGGGCAGACAGCGCTCCTACCGGGGTACGACGATGGTGACCACCCTGTCGCCGTGCTGGTACTGCAGCGGTCTTGTCCGCCAGTTCGGCATCTCCCGGGTGGTCGTCGGCGATGCCGGCACGTTCACCGGCGGCCGCGACTGGATCGCGGAACACGGCGTGGAGGTGGTCCTCCTCGACGACCCCGAGTGCAAGGCGATGCTGCGCGACTTCATCGAGGACGCCCCGGCTCTGTGGAACGAGGACATCGGCATTGACTGACACGCCTGCCACCGTCGCCGCCCTCCCCACCGTCGATCTGCGGCCCTGGCTGGAGGGAGATGCCGGCACCCGCGCCCGCATCGCCGACACCGTCGACCGGGCGCTGCGGACCGCCGGGTTCCTCCTGGTGACGGGGCACGGTGTGGACCCGGCGCTGAGGTCCCGCATCCGGGCGGCGGCGCGGTCGTTCTTCGTGCTGCCGGCCGAGGTCAAGGAGAAGTACGCCGCCCGGGTCGGCGGACGCGGCTGGCTCGGACCCGGGGCCGAGGCCAACGCCTATGCCGAGGGTACGCAGACCCCGCCCGACCTCAAGGAGTCGCTGACCTTCGCGACGCACGAGCCGTTCGACGACCCGGCGGTCAACGCCGAGTGGTACGCCCCGAACGTCTGGCCCGCGGAGGTGCCGGAGCTGAGGGCGCTGTGCGAGCGGTACCTGGCGCGGATGGCGGAACTGGAGAACCGTCTGCTGGAGCTGCTCGGTGCGGCCCTGGGCCTGGAACCCGACTTCTTCACGCGCCACATGACCCACCCCACCTATGGCTTCAACATCAACTGGTATCCGGGCAGGGAGGTCCTCGGCGCTCCCGAGCCCGGCCAGTTCCGCATCGGCCCGCACACCGACTTCGGGACCGTCACGATCCTCGACCGGCAGGCGGGAAAGGGCGGACTCCAGGTCTTCACCGACGAGAGCGGCTGGCAGGACGCGCCCTACGACCCCGCGGCGGTCACCATCAACATCGGCGACCTGATGGCCCGTTGGACGGGCGACCGCTGGCGCTCGGGCCGCCACCGCGTAATGCCGCCCCCGGCCGACGCGCCCGCCGAGGAACTGATGTCGCTCGTCTACTTCGGCGAGTGCACGCCGGGAACGCTCGTCGAGTCGGTCCCGGCGCCGGTCGGACGGGTGGCGTACGAGCCGGTCGACTCCCATGTGTATCTGCGCGCGAAACTGGACTCGATCACCGTCGGCTGAGCGGCTGAGCGCTCAGTCCGTCGGGTCCTCGCCGCGCTCCCGGCGCCGCAGGTCCTCCTCGCGGCGGCGCAGATCGGCCTCCCACTCCTTCAGGAGCGCCTCGTCCTTCTTGTCCTCTTCCTTCAGCGACTTGAGGAACTCGGGGTTGTCGTCGGGCGCGACCCAGTCCATACGGTGATTGCGGTGCCACTCGGAGGGCGTGGAGCCGCCCGCCGGGGCATAGCGCGTCTTGCCTGCGATGAGCCAGGCGACCGGACCGACCAGCACCTCGCCGAAGAGCAGGATGATGATGACCCAGACCACCTTCGGCAGCCCCCGCACCCGCTCCTCGGGGGTGTTCAGGCAGTCGATGAAGGCGTATATCCACAGCCCAAGGACCAGCAGGTAGGGCAGATACCTGAACATGGTGGTGCGATCCCCCCGGAACGGCGAGTCGGCGACGGAGCATGGGAACGACGGCCCCGGTGACGGGGCAAGGGTAGCCCTTGCCGGATACTGGAGGGCATGGCTTACGACGATCTTCGGTCCCTGCTCCGTGCGCTGGACCGCGAGGGAGACCTCAAGCGCATCAAGGTGGAGGTCGACCCGTATCTGGAGGTCGGGGAGATCGTCGACCGGGTGCAGAAGGCCGGTGGCCCCGCGCTGCTCTTCGAGAACGTGCGCGGATCGTCCATGCCGCTCGCCATGAACGTCTTCGGGACCGACCGGCGGCTGCTCAAGGCGCTCGGCCTGAAGTCTTACGGCGAGATCTCCGACAAGATCGGCGGTCTGCTCAGGCCGGAACTGCCGCACGGGTTCGTCGGGATGCGCGAGGCGTTCGGGAAGCTCGGCGCGATGGCGCACGTACCGCCCAAGAAGGTCAAGGGGGACGGAGCGCCCGTGCAGGAGGTCGTCCTGCACGGTGACGAGGTCGACCTCGACGCCCTGCCCGCCCTGTTCACCTGGCCGAAGGACGGCGGTTCCTTCTTCAACCTGGGGCTCACCCACACCAAGGACCCGGGGACGGGCATCCGCAACCTCGGCCTGTACCGCCTGCAGCGCCACGACAAGCGCACCATCGGCATGCACTGGCAGATCCACAAGGACAGCCGCAACCACTACCAGGTGGCGGCACGGCGCGGTGAACGGCTCCCCGTCGCCATCGCCTTCGGCTGCCCGCCGGCCGTGACCTACGCCTCGACCGCGCCGCTGCCGGGTGACATCGACGAGTACCTCTTCGCCGGGTTCATCGCGGGCAAGCGGATCGAGATGGTGGATTGCAAGACCGTCCCGCTCCAGGTCCCGGCCCACGCCGAGGTCGTCCTGGAGGGCTGGCTGGAGCCCGGCGAGATGCTCCCCGAGGGGCCGTTCGGCGACCACACGGGCTTCTACACTCCGCAGGAGCCGTTCCCCGCGCTGAAGATCGACTGCGTCACCATGCGTCGGCGCCCCCTGCTCCAGTCCATCGTGGTGGGCCGACCCCCGACGGAGGACGGGCCCCTCGGCCGCGCCACCGAGCGCTTCTTCCTGCCGCTCCTCAAGATCATCGTGCCGGACATCGTGGACTACCACCTCCCCGAGGCGGGCGGCTTCCACAACTGCGCGATCGTGTCGATCGACAAGAAGTACCCCAAGCACGCCCAGAAGGTGATGCACGCGATCTGGGGGGCACACATGATGTCCCTGACCAAGCTGATCGTGGTCGTCGACTCCGACTGCGACGTGCACGATCTGCACGAGGTCGCCTGGCGCGCCCTCGGCAACACCGACTACGCCCGTGACCTCACGGTCGTGGAAGGCCCCGTCGACCATCTCGACCATGCCTCGTACCAGCAGTTCTGGGGAGGCAAGGCGGGCATCGACGCGACCAGGAAGTGGCCCGAGGAGGGCTACACGAGGGACGGCGGCTGGCCGGACATGGTCCTCTCGGACCCGGATACGGCGGCCCTGGTGGACCGTCGCTGGAAGGAATACGGACTGTGAGTTCTGCCTCCGCCGCGATCCCGCAGCCGGGACGCACCCGTGCGTTCCTGCGCCTGGTGATGATCGAGCACTCCGTCTTCGCCCTGCCCTTCGCGTACATCGCCTCACTCACCGCGATGTACCAGGGGGACAAGAGCGTCCACTGGGGCCGGCTGCTCCTGGTGACCGTGTGCATGGTCGGCCTGCGCACGTTCGCGATGGCGGTCAACCGGATCATCGACCGCGAGATCGACGCCCGGAACCCGAGGACCGCCCACCGCGAGCTGGTGACCGGCGCGATGTCGGTGAGGCACGCCTGGACGGGCGCCCTGATCGCCGTGGCGGTCTTCCTCGGTTCGGCGGCCCTGCTGAACCCGCTCTGCCTCGCCCTCGCACCCGTCGCCGTGATCCCGATGGTGGTCTACCCCTACGGCAAGCGGTTCACGAACTTCCCGCAGGCCATCCTCGGCCTCGCCCAGGCGATGGGACCGGTCGGCGGCTGGCTGGCGATCAGCGGTGAGTGGTCCTGGAACGCGGTCGTCCTCGGACTCGCCGTCGGGATCTGGATCGGCGGCTTCGACCTGATCTACGCCTGCCAGGACGTGGAGACGGACCGCGAGATCGGGGTCAGGTCGGTACCGGCCCGCTTCGGTATCCCGGCGGCCATCTGGGGCGCGCGGGTCTGCCACGCCATCACGACTGCCCTGCTCGTCTGGTACGGGGCAGCCACCGGCGCGGGTGCGTTCTTCTGGCTGGGCCTGCTGATCGTGGCGGGCGCCTTCGTCTACGAGCACACCATCGTCCGCCCCCACGACCTGAGCCGCCTGAACCGGGCGTTCTTCAGCGTCAACGGGTTCATCGGGATCAGCCTCTTCGTGTGCGCGCTGATCGATCTCCTGGTCCGGGGTCTGAGCTTCTGAGCACGGTCCGTTCCGGCCGTGGGGCGCGGAATGCCTCCATCGCCGCCCATGTGACGAGTGTCTACACCCGCACGCCCGCGGGCAGCGCCCGGGGCGTGTCCGTGGTCCGGGCCGACTACGGGGTGATGGAACAGGAAGACGCGGATCGCACCGCCAAGGCATTCGCCCAGTGGCGGCGCTCCGAATACGGCGATCACGGCCATGTGGATGTCCTCGGCCCGGCGAAGACCACCGCCGAACAGGACTGGTAGGCGTCGACCGCACCGGGCGGAGGCCGCGACATCAGGCGTGGCCGCCCCGGCGGCCCTGACGTCAGCCCGCCCCCGCCCGTCGCCGGAACAGGAACGCCGCCGCCATCCCCGACACCAGCCCGAACAGATGGCCCTGCCAGCTGACGTGGGTCTGCGTGGGGTCCAGCCCCATCAGGATCGAGCCGCCCCAGACCGCGCCCACCAGCACACCTACGAGCACGCCCAGCGGGCGGCGCTCGATGAAGCCGCTGATCAGCAGGAAGCCGAAGAGCCCGAAGATCAGACCGGAGGCGCCCGCCGTGTTGCTGCCCGACGGGGCCACGAGCCAGACGCCCAGGCCGTCCACGACGATGACCAGCAGACAGACCGCGGCGAACCGGCGCAGCCCGCCGAGGGCCGCGAGGAAACCGAGCACGAGCAGCGGCACGCTGTTGGCCGCGACATGGGCGAAGCCGAAGTGGATGAAGGCGGCGGGAACGATGTCGGCCAGCTCGGAAGCGCTGCGCGGCATGATGCCGAAGCCGTCCAGGGCATGACCGCTGAGCACGTCGACCGCTTCCAGCAGCCACAGCAGCGCTACCCAGCCCGCCATCAGCTTGGCCGCCGCCTTCGCGCGGTCGGCGCCCGACCACTCCGGTGCGGTACCCGCGCCAGAGCCCGCACCCGTACCTGTCATGCCTGTCATGGCAGCACCCCCACCGCTCGGCCCGTCCCTGGATCGGACCGGCCCCCCTTGGCCGAATCTCGTCCCGCGACGCCGGATAGGCTCGGTGTCGTGAATCCAGCCAAGCCAGGAGAGACGTCGCGTACACCGTGGATCGTAGGGGTGTCCGGTGCCTCCGGCACACCGTATGCCGCCGCCGTCCTGCGGGCGCTGCTCGCCGCGGGGGAGAGCGTCGATCTGGTCGTCTCGCGTGCCTCGCGGCTGACGCTGCTCGATGAGACGGGGATCGCCTTCCGCGACGCGCACTGGCGGGAGGATCTGAGGGAGTGGCTGGAACGGGGCGCCGATGGCAAACCCGGGACGTTCGTGGTCGATGTCGAAGGCGACCGTGTGCGGTACTGGAGCGCCGGTGACCTGGCCGCCGGACCGTCCTCGGGTTCGTACCCGGCGAAGGGGATGCTGATCGTGCCCGCGTCCACGGCCGGTGTGGCGGGGGTGGCGCTCGGACTGTCCAAGGATCTGCTCCAGAGGGCCGCGAGCGTGACGCTCAAGGAGCGGCGGCCGCTGGTGGTCGCCGTGCGGGAGACCCCGCTCGGCGGGCAGACCCTGAAGCAGCTGGTGGCGCTGGACGAGGCGGGCGCGGTCGTACTGCCCGCGTCTCCGGCGTTCTACGCGGGGGCGACGCACATCCAGGACCTGGTGGACTTTGTCGCGGGGCGTGTTCTGGACGCGGCAGGGGTGCCGCATCGTCTGTACCGCCGTTGGGAGGGCGAGCTCGGGGGCGGTTCCAGGTCGGACGAGTAAGCGCCCCGGGGTGGGGGGCGATGTCTCCCGTCTTCTTCTGTCTCCCGGTGACCCGGTGCGGCGCCGGGACCGGTCGGGCGCAGACGGTCAGATGCGGATGCAGCCGCTCAGCACCCCTCACCGAACCACTGATCGTATTAAAGATTCACAGGGTTCGCGCCCTGCGTACCTTGATTTCTCTAGATAAACTTGCGGGAACGCCGAATAATGAAAGGCTTCGGATCTATGGATGCCGTTGACAGGCAGCTCATCCAGGCCCTGCGCGAGAACGGCAGGGCCTCCTACGCCGAGCTGGGGCGGCTCGTGGGCCTCTCCGGGCCCAGTGTCACCGACCGGATCAACCGCCTCGAGGCGGCCGGGGTCATCACCGGCTACCGCGCCACCGTCGACGCCGCGTCCCTCGGCCTCGGGGTCACCGCCCTGATCGGCATCTCGCTGTCCGACGCCGCCGACCATGAGGACGTGGCCCGCCGGCTGAGGGACCTTCAGGAGATCGAGGACTGCTGGTTCATCGCCGGCGACGACTCGTACATGCTCAAGGTGCGCGCGAACGACGTGGACGGACTGGAGAAGATCATCCGTCGGCTGTCCGGCACCAAGGGAGTCTCCCGTACGCGCACCACGATCGTGCTGTCCACGAAGTGGGAGAACCGGGTGGGTGAGCTCCCGGAGCCGCACTGACGCTCGAGGGGTGCCGAAAGGGGGCGCCGCCCGGCCGGAGGGCGGGGGGTACGGTTGGGTTGGTTCGTCCGAGGGAGAGGCAGAAGCATGGATGTCGGGCTCAAGCGCGAGCTGGAGGACAAGGTCCGGGCGGGTGAGAGGCTGACCCGCGAGGACGGCATCGCGCTGTACGAGTCGGACGACCTCGCATGGCTCGGCGGCCTCGCGCACGAGGTGCGGACCCGCAAGAACGGTGACGTGGTCCACTTCAACGTCAACCGCCACCTGAACATGACGAACGTGTGCACGGCGTCCTGCGCCTACTGCTCGTTCCAGCGCAAGCCGGGCGAGAAGGACGCCTACACGATGCGGATCGAGGAGGCCGTCCGGCTGGCCAGGACGATGGAGTCGGAGAACCTCACCGAACTGCACATCGTCAACGGCCTGCACCCGAACCTGCCGTGGCGCTACTACCCGCGCTCGCTGAGGGAGCTGAAGGCCGCCCTGCCGAACGTCTCGCTGAAGGCGTTCACGGCGACCGAGATCCACCACTTCGAGACCATCTCCGGGCTGTCCGCGTCCGAGATCCTGGACGAGCTGATCGACGCCGGTCTGGAGTCGCTGACCGGCGGCGGCGCGGAGATCTTCGACTGGGAGGTCCGGCAGCACATCGTCGACCACCGCACCCACTGGGAGGACTGGTCGCGCATCCACCGTCTGGCGCACGAGAAGGGTCTGAAGACCCCGTGCACCATGCTGTACGGACACATCGAGGAGCCGCGCCACCGGGTGGACCATGTGCTGCGGCTGCGTGAGCTCCAGGACGAGACCGGCGGCTTCCAGGTCTTCATCCCGCTGCGCTACCAGCACGACTTCGTGGACATGAAGGACGGCAAGGTCCGCAACCGCCTCCAGGAGCGCACGCAGATGGCGACGGGCGCCGAGGCCCTGAAGACCTTCGCGGTCTCCCGCCTGCTGTTCGACAACGTCCCGCATGTGAAGGTCTTCTGGGTCATGCACGGCGTGCAGACCGCCCAGCTGGCGCTGCAGCACGGCGCGGACGACATGGACGGCTCGGTGGTCGAGTACAAGATCACCCACGACGCGGACAACTTCGGTACGCCGAACAAGCTGACCCGCGAGGACCTCCTCGACCTCATCCGCGACGCGGGCTTCCGGCCGGTGGAGCGGAACACGCGCTACGAGATCATCCGCGAGTACGAGGGTCCGGACCCGTCCCGCCGCGACGAGCCGCAGCCGATGCGGGTCTGATCCCTTCGCCCCCGGGTCCCTCCCGGTCATCGCAAGGCCCCCGACAAGCCCCGCTCCCGCCGGGGCTTGTCCCCTGTGCGGCGAGTGTGCGGCTCTGCGGGGAGCACGTGGCGGGCATGTGGCGAGGGCCTCTCGGAAAGGCCTTGAGCCTCCGTCGGGGTAATAGATAACCTCCCGCCATGCCCCTTACGTTTGAGCTCGATCCGGCCGTCACCCCCGACCTCCGCGACGGCATCCTGGAGTTGTGGACGGACGTGTCCAACGCCGGTGGTGCCGTGGGTTTCGTGGCGCCGGTCACGCGCGAGGCGATACGTCCGGAGCTCGTGAAGCACCTCGCCGCGATGAGCGAGGGGCGCACACGGCTGCTGGTCGGGCGGGACGAGGAGGGGCGGGTGGCGGCGAGCGTCTTCCTCACCTCCAACACACACCGGCTCATGCGGCACTGGGTGTGGCTCTACACCGTGATGGTGCACCCGCGTCACCAGGGCAAGGGGTACGGCCGCGACCTCATGGACGCGACGGCCGACGCGGCGCGCGGCCTGGAGGGCATAGAGGCGATACGGCTCACCTGCCGGGGCGGCCTCGGCCTCGAGCGGTTCTACGGCTCCTGCGGCTACAAGGAGGTCGGCCGGGTGCCCGGCGCCATCCGGGTGGCACCCGGGGACGACCGCGACGACATCACCATGCTGCTGCCGCTGTCCTGAGCCGGGGGGCCGGAGGGCCGGGGAGCCGAGGAGACAGGGGAGCCTTGGGCCTCGCACCCGGGTGCAAGATCGGGTGCGAGGCGTGCTTCACTGGACGGAAGCCTCTGGGACCCCCGGGTTCTCGCCTCCGCTCGAACACGGGGCCCATGGAACGGAAGAGTGGATTGAGATGCTCCGCTACACACTGATGCGCCTCGGTATCCTCGTGGGCTGCTTCGTGGTCGTCTGGGGCCTTGTCTACTCGGGCCTCGTCCCGCGCGGCCTCGGTGACTCCAACGGTCTCTGGATCGTGATGCTTGCCCTGGTGATCTCGGCGCCGATCAGTTTCGTGGTCCTGCGCAAGGAGCGCGACCGGGCGTCCGTGAACGTCGTCGCGCGCGTGGACCGTATGAAGGCCAACCTCGAGGCGAACCGCAGCCAGGAGGACGACCCGGCGGACGACTCGGCGAAGGCGCGGAGCCAGGCCTCGTAGTCGCTTCACGGCCGCCTCGCGCGGCGGTTCGTCCCCACCCGGCCGGGGCAGCCTTCGGCCCTTCTCAGCCTATGGTGACGACGCGCGCCCAGGGCGGAGGGGTGTCGGGGACGTAGTCGGGGTCCCTCTCGTCGACGAGGCCGCCGGCACGGGGGAACAGGCCGACGACGGTACGGCAGGGCGGCTGCGCGGACGGCCAGGGTGTCTGGCCGTCCGTCAGGGCGACGATCACGTCCGGGCGGGGCCGGGAGCGCAGTGCCCGGGCGAAACCGGAGCGCAGATCCGTTCCCCCGCCGCCGACCAGTGGGATGTTCTCGGCGCGGCAGAGCGGGACGGCGACTCCGGCCGCCGCGTCGCAGGAGATCACCGAGACCAGGTCGCGCCGCCCGCCCACCGCCCGCGAGATAGCCGCCACCTCCAGCAGCGCGCTGCCGAGTTCGGCGTCGCTCACCGACCCGGAGGTGTCGATCACGACGCAGACCCGGGGCGGCGTACGGCGCAGACTCGGCAGCAGTACCCCGGGGACGGCGGCCGAGCGCCGGGACGGACGCCGGTAGCTGTGGTTCTCGCCCACGCCCGGCCCACCCGCCGCCGAGCGGACGGCCGCCCCCAGCAACTGCCGCCACGGCTGCGGCGGATGGAACGCCTCGTCGGCCCACCGGCGCCAGCCCTCCGGCGCGTGGCCCGGCCGGCCCTTGATGCCTTCCGCGACCCGGAAGCGGACCGCGTCCCGCTGCTGTCTGCTCAGCCCGTGTGCCCCGTCGGGTCCCAGCTCCCACGGCCGGTCCTGCCCGTCGGCACCACTGCCGCAGTCCAGCCAGGACAGGTCCGCGGCGAGCCCGGACAACGACGCCGTTCGCAGGTACTCCTCCATCAGCAGCCCGCTCGGCAGGTGCAGCCGCGAGGGCAGCACGGCCCCGGCGGGCACAGGGAGACCGTCACCGTAGATGTCGTCGTTGATCTCGAAGTCGGCGGCGATGTTCCGCCGCAGCCTCCCCCAGCCTTCGGCCCGGGGGACCACCGTCTCGCTTCGCTCGCCCGGCCCGTCCTCCTTCTCCTGCCGTGCGTACCGCTCACCCCGGCCGTGGTGGTCCCGGAGCAGGTGGGAGACCTCGTGCACCCAGACGCCCGCGAGCTCCTCCAGCGGAAGGCGCGCGACGAAGCCGGGGGAGACGTAGCAGCGCCAGTACGCGTCCACGGCCATCGTCGGTACCGACCGGTCCTCCACCACGTGCAGCGCGAAGAGAGCGTCGGCCAGGTAGGGCCGGACCTTCACCGCGTGCAGCCGGGCGGCCAGCAGCTTCTCCATGTCCAGCGGGAGTCCGGGCTCGTCGGCCGGGGGCCTCGGCACGGTGGCACCCACCGGCCGGGGTGGCGCGGGCCGGGTCATGGGGCGGGGCAGCGGGCGCGGTCCCGGGCGCTTCACGGACCCCGTCATCGGTGTGCCCTCGCCGTACGTCCGGCGCCGGCCACGGCCACGGCGCGTTCCACGGACCGGTCCGCCCGTCGTGCGAGACCGATCACCCCGGTCAGCCGCTCGACCGCGTCCGGCACCTCCCAGTCGTCGCGCCGCAGCGAGGCCAGCATCGTCGCCGGGGCGACGAGCAGGTCCGGGGCGCCGGTCTCCAGCGCCCTGATCAGCACCGCCCAGCCGGCCTCCCACCGCGCCCGCTCGGGCCGTGCTCCGACGGCCGCCACCACCGCCTCCAGTGCCGCCTGGCGCAGATCGCCCCGTTCCGGCAGCTCGGCGGAGGCCGGATCGGCCAGCAGCGACTCCGGATCCGGCAGGTCCATCCGGTCCAGATGGGCGAGGAGTTCCAGCCCCGGGCCGTCCCCCACGGCGCCCCGCACCAGCAACGCGAGTACCTCCCGGGAGACGGAGGCCGCCGTGCCGAACGCCAGCAGGGTCAGCGCGGCCTCCCAGCTCCTGGGCGAGGGCCAGGCACCGCCGCGCCGTGTCTCGCTGTTCGGCAGCCGGTGGATCAGCGTCGGGCGGACTTCCAGGAAGCCAGGGACCGCGCGCCGGGCGAAGGCCACCGCCTCAGCCAGCTGCTCCGGCACCAGCCGGGGCAGCTCAGCCCGGGGCCAGACCCCGCCGAGCCCGCGCACCACCACCTCCCGGTCGTGCACCCAGTACAGATGCACGAACCGGTTGGCCAGCGGCGCGCTCAGCTCCCAGCCGTCCGCCGCCGACGCGCGCGGGTTGGCGGCGGCCACGATCCGTACCCCCGGCGGCAGTTGCAGCGCACCGACCCTCCGCTCCAGGACGACCCGGAGCAGTGCGGCCTGCACGGCGGGGGTGGCGGTGGAGAGTTCGTCCAGGAAGAGCAGCCCACGCCCGGCCCGGACGAGCTCCACCGCCCACTGCGGCGGCGCCATCGGTACGCCCTGCACCGCCGGATCGTCGCCCACGATGGGCAGCCCGGAGAAGTCGGACGGCTCGTGGACACTGGCGATCACCGTCGTCAGCGGCAGGTCCAGGGAGGCGGCCAGCTGTGTGAGGGCCGCGGTCTTGCCGATGCCCGGCTCTCCCCACAGCAGCACGGGCAGATCGGCCGCGACGGCCAGGGTGAGCGCTTCGAGCTGCTCGTCGGGGCGCGCCTCGGTGGTGGTGGTTCGCAGAAGGGTCAGGAGGTCGTCGGCGAGGGCGAGTTGCGTTTCGGTTCCGGGCGCGTCGGGGGCCGGGAGCCGTGTGGGCAGAAGGGTGCCAGAAGTCATGGGATCACCTGGGAAGCGATGAGGGGACGCGAGGTCCCGGAGGCCATGGAGGTGTGCCGCGCGGAATGCGTCGCGGACTTGGCGTGCGATGTTCGATGTGCGGTGCTTGATGTGCGGTGAAGGGTGGCGGCCGGGGGGCCGGTCAGCGCTGCAGGGCGATTCGGGGCCGGGTCCGCCTGCTCAGCCTGAGGCGCATCGCGTGGGGCGTATGCCGGCCGAGCCGTGGACGACGGCCCGCCGCCTTCGTACGCCCGGTGCCCGACGCGTACGTGTCGTCGTTCCCGACCCCGGACGCACCGGCGGCGGGATGCCCGGCGACCAGTCCCGCGCGGAAGAGCCCGTGGTCGAGACGGCGGACCGCGGCCGACTCCAGCGCCTCCCGCAGCGGCCCGTCGCGCAGAACCGCGCGAGGACCGAGCAGTCCCTCGACCACGGCCAGCGCCCCGGTGACATCACCGTGGCCGAGCCGCTCGCGGACCGCGGGGAGTGCCTCAGGGGTCCGGTGCACCGCGTCGATCGCCCGCAGACAGGGCAGGGCGGGGCCGCCGAGTGCCACCAGCAGTTCTTCCCTGCGCAGTTGGGCGGGGTCGTGGTCGACCGCCGTCAGCGTCCCGTCCCGCAGTTCGATCCGGTGGATCTCGCCCCGGCACTCCACCCTGTGCGGATCGCCGGGTGCGGGTGCGGGTGCGGGTTCGGCCATCGGCGCCGGGCCGGATGCCGCCAGTCCCGCGGCGACGAGCGGATGCAGCCGTTGGGCCGTGATCAGCCCGGCCCGCAGCAGCTCCAGATCCGGCAGGACCCGCGCCGCCGCCTCGGGCAGCAGCGGAAGCGCCGCGACCTCCTGCGGCGGCGTCTCGCGCAGCGGCAGGCAGATTGGGGCATGGCTGTCGTCCGGGGCGACGAGGTGGAACACGCCGTGCCTGCGCGCACCGAGTCGCACGGCGAACGCCTCATGGGGCCGTCCCTCGGCCCGCAACAGCAGTTCCGCTTCGTCGGCCCAGCGCGCCGTCGCCCATGTGGAATCGCCCGGGAGCGCGCCCACGCCGCAGCGCCGCGCGAGTTCGCCGCTGTGCTCGGCGTCCCAGAGGTGCCGGTGCAGGTCGAGGCGGAAACGCCGGTCGGGATGCGGGTGCGGATGCGGGTACCGAGGGTGCTGTCCGGGTGTGCCGCTCCCGCGCTCCTCCCACAGGGCCAGGGACATCCGCTGTCCGGCGTCCGCCCAGGCCGGCGGCGTCCGCACCACCAGCTGCGGCGCGGTGGTACCGCCGGAACCGGGGTAGCGGGCGAGACAGACGGTGAGGCCGGGCCGTAGCCGCCCGTCGGGGGCGATCCGGGGCATGTGCCAGCGGAGCAGATCCGGCACCAGCCGGCGCAGATCCGTACGGAGACGGGTGACGAGTTCGGTGCCGTGGCGGTGGCGCACGGCGCGCAGATCGAGATCGATGTCGATCCGGGCGGCGGCGCAGGCCCCCGCCCAGTCGCCGACCGCACGTCGTGCGGCAGCGGTCTCGATCATTGACGGTGGTACGGCGTACTCGCGCACGCGCTGCCACATCGACAGGTGGGCCGGAATCCCGTTCGCGAAGTGATGTGCCATCAGCACTCACCTTGCGCGGACGATTCCCCCGATCCATGAGAGGAGGTGTTCTTCATCGCCCGCATCCTAGGCACGCCGATGATGTTCTGTCAGCCCCATTTGGACCGCCCGGCGGTGGCGGGCGGCTCAGCCGGTGAGCGGGCGGATCTCGCCGCGCAGGTGGAGTCTGTCCCCGCCCCGCAGTTCGAAGCGCCCGCCGTCGGCCGCGTAGGTCACGGTGCCCGGCAGCAGGACCGGTGCCCTGAACTCCGCGCGGATGCGCACCGCTGCGGGGGCCGGCTGCTCGGCCAGGCAGCGGGCAACGGTCCACATGCCGTGCGCGATGGCTCGCGGGAAGCCGAGGAGGCGGGCGGTCAGCGGGTGCAGATGGATCGGGTTGCGGTCTCCGGAGACGGCCGCGTAGCGCCGGCCCACGTCGTCGGCCAGCCGCCACTCGGCCAGGACGGGAAGGGGGTCGTGGCCGGGCGGCCGGGCCTCGGTCCGGACGGAGACGGGGGTGCGGTGCCGGGCCAGGTAGGTACTGGTCGACTCCCACACGATCCGGTCCCCGCTCCGGGCCTCGGTGACGACGACCGCCTCCGTGCCCCGCCGATGGGGTGCCAGTGCCGCCACCCGCACTCCGACCGCGTAATCCTCCGCCGGGTCGAGCCCCGCGCGCTGTGTGATCTCGATGGAGGTGTGCACCAGCCCGATGAGCGGAAGGGGGAACTCCCGGTCCGCCATGATCCGCATCGCGAGCGGAAATCCGAGGACATGCGGGTAGGTGACGGGCAGCGCGTCGACGCCGGTGGGGAACCCGCACACGCGCTCGTAGGCGGCGAGCCGGCCGGGGCCGACGCGTGCGGCGGGCAACTCCAGCCGCGTACGGGGAAAGTCCGCGTCGGGCCGGGGGTGTTTGAAGGGGGAGAGCAGGGCGCCACGGGCGAGGACGGGGAGGAGGGACGGCACAAGGGCTCCTGGATCGCTGGGCGTGAGGGCGTGTGCGCGTTGCCCTGAGTGATGTTACCCGGGGTAATGGCTTGTCGGGGGTCGCGCCGAAGCAAGCCGCACAGGCTCCACAGGCCTGGCTCCGTACCCTCCCGGAACCCGCACAGACTCCCCACGCGGGAGCCGTACGATCGCGGTCCTGACCGGCGGTAACAGCGAGCCGCGCCCTCCCGCCGGTGAACATACCGGTGCGCACCGCCCGTACCTCATGCAGCAGAGCAGTGCGTAGCTGCCGCCCCCAGGAGCTGCCCCATGCCTATTTCGTACTCGTCGGCGCCCCGTCCCGCCGCACCGGCCGAACTCGACCTCGACCTCGACCCGGACGGTGGACCCGTGCTCGTGGAGCCGATGACGCGGCGGCTCAACGGTGAGGTGCGGGAGGCGTATGTGCCCCCGCTGGTGCCGCCGGTCACCCATGGCTCGCTCGCCGACCTGCCGTTCGAGAACGCGGGCGAGGTGCCCGCCCACCGGGTCCTCAGCCGCCGTGACGCGGACGGACGTTGGACGGATGTGACGGCAGCCCAGTTCGCCGGTCAGGTGCTCGCGCTCGCGAAGGGGCTGATCGCCGAGGGGCTGATGCCGGGCGACCGGATCGCGGTGATGGCCCGCACGACGTACGAGTGGACGCTGCTCGACTTCGCCGCCTGGGCGGCGGGGCTGGTGACCGTGCCCGTATACCCCACCTCCTCGCTCTTCCAGACGCGTTGGATCCTCCAGGACTCGGGGGCGGTGGCCCTGGTGACGGAGACGGCCGGCCAGGCGGCGGCCCTCGGTCCCCAACTCAGCCACCTGCCCGAGCTGCGTCATATCTGGGTGATCGAGAAGGGGCATGTCGAACGCCTGGCCGAACTGGGCCACGCTGTCCCGGACCAGGAGGTGGACGTACGCCGGGGTGTCCTCGGCCCGGACACGCTGGCCACCCTCATCTACACCTCGGGCACCACGGGCCGCCCGAAGGGCTGCGCGCTGACCCACGCCAACTTCCTCGCGGAGGTGGACAACGCGACCGAACTGCTGGACCCGGTGTTCCGGGCGCGAGGGGGCAGCGAGCCGTCCACGCTGCTGTTCCTGCCGCTGTCGCACGTCTTCGGCCGCATGGTGGCCATCGCCTGCATCCGCGCGCGGGTACGCCTCGGCCATGCCCCGAGCCTCCAGGCGGAGGACCTGCTGGCCGACCTGGCGAGCTTCAGGCCCACCTTCCTGCTCGCCATCCCGTACATGCTGGAGAAGATCTACAACAACGCGCGTGCGGCGGCCGAACGGGGCGGCCGGGCAGCCCTGTTCGACCGCGCGGCAGGCGTGGCCCGCCGCTACGGCGAGGCGCTGGAGGCCCAGCAGAACGGATCCGGTCACGGCCCGAGCCGTGCCCTGAAGACGGCGCGCGCCTTCTACGACCCGCTGGTCTACCGCCGCATCCGGGGAGCCCTGGGCGGCCGGCTCCGCCATGTAATCTGCGGCGGCTCCCCGCTGGGCCGGGGGCTGGCGGCGTTCTACGCGGGCACGGGCATCCAGATCTTCGAGGGCTACGGGCTGACGGAGACGACCGGCGCGGCGACCGTCACACCCCCGCTCAGGCCCCGGCTGGGCACCGTGGGCTGGCCGCTGCCCGGCACCAAGGTCCGTATCGCGTCGGACGGCGAGGTGCTGCTCTCGGGCGCGCAGGTGTTCCGCGGCTACTGGGACCCGCAGGCGGGCGGAGTGGTTCCGGCGACCCCCGACGGCTGGTTCCCCACGGGTGACATCGGCCGTCTGGACGACGAGGGGTATCTGACGATCACAGGGCGGAAGAAGGAGATCCTGATCACCGCGGGCGGCAAGAACGTGGCGCCCGCGCCCCTGGAGAACTGGCTGCGTTCCCACCCCCTGATCTCGCAGTGCCTGGTCCTCGGCGACGGCCGCCCCTATGTGAGCGCCCTGATCACCCTGGACCCGGACGGCATCGTCCACTGGCGCCAGATGAACGGCAAGCACCCGGTACCGCCGGAAATCCTCGCGGGGGACCAGGAGCTGTACGAGGTGCTCCAGCGCGCGGTGGACGAGGCCAACAAGCTGGTCTCCCGCCCCGAGTCGATCCGCCGCTTCGCCGTGCTGCCGGTGGACTTCACGGAGGAGGCCGGCCATCTCACCCCGTCGATGAAGCTGCGCAGGGAAACGATCATGCGGGACTTCGCCACCCAGGTGGAGGAGCTGTACGCCCCGTAGGGGACGGAGCGGCCGAGTGGCCGGCCGGTGGTGAGTCCGGACGAAAATCGCCCGGATGCCGGGGGCCGGTTGGGCCACCCGGGTCCAGCCGGGGCCGGGATGGCGGGTGCCCGCCGTCCTGCGTGCTTCCATCCCCTGAGGAGGCTCGTATGAAGGCTGAGGACCGGCAGGGGCCCATCCGTCCGCAGGGGAGTGCGGGAGGCTCACACGGCGCGGGAACGGCGGGCGGCGCGGGGAGCGCGTCGCGGCGCAGGATGCTGGCCGCGCTCGCCCTGCCCCCGCTCGCGGCCGGGGCGCTCGCGGCGTGCGCCGATTCCACGGAGGCGGTCAGGCGCGGCGGGCCCGCGGGGGACACGGCGACCGTCAGGCCGGTCCGCACCACGCTCGGCGACTGGACCGGGGTGTCCGACGCGCTGGGCCGGACGGGTGACATGAAGCAGGGCTTCATGTACCACACGGGGTTCCCGCGCAGGGACCTGACGGTGGTCTCCCACGGAGTCGTGGTCAAACCGGCTCTGGCCCTGGCCTCGCACGTGGCGTTCGTGCGGTACGCCGACGGGAACGTGCTGCTGATGGGCGACGTGGCCGTCACCGAGGGCGAGCTCCAGGGGTACCTCGACGCCCTGAACGCGCACGGCATCGAACAGACGGCGATCCACAAACACCTGCTCTCGCAGACCCCGGACATCTGGTGGATTCATGTCCACGCCCACGGCGGCGACCCGGTCGCCATCGCCCGCGGTCTGCGCGCCGCGTTCGACCGCACGGGCACACCGCCGCCCGCATCGCCCGGTCCTCCGTCGAGGTCACCGGACCTGGACACCGCCGGGATCGACGCCGCGCTGGGCGTCAAGGGCAGCTTCGACGGGGAGATCTACAAGAGCACGTTCATCCGCCGCGAGACCATCCTCGACGACCACATGGTGCTGCCGCCCGGCCTGGGCTCGACCACCGCGCTGAACTTCCAGCCCCTCGGCCGCGGCCGTGCGGCGGTCAGCGGCGACTGCGCGATGACCGCGCAAGAGGTCCGCCCGGCCCTGGCCGCCCTGCGCAAGGGCGGGGCCCAGCTGGTCGAACTGCACAACCACGGCCTGCGCGACGACCCCCGCCTGTTCTTCGTCCACTTCTGGGCGGTGGGCGACGCGGTCGCCCTGGCCCGGGGCTTCAGCCCGGCGGTGCACACGACGAACGTCAGGCCCTTCACACCCCCCACGGTCTGACTGCGTCACCGCCGGCGTCCGGGTCCGGTGCCGGTGGCCCGCAGGGCCAAATAGCGCACGTGGCGGTGTCCCGGCGGTTCCGCGGGGCGTGAACGGCATATCCATGGAATGCCTGTACACGGCGGAGAAGGGAGAACCGCGCGATGACCTCAGACAGCGAAGCAATCGCCTGCCCGTTCGATTTTAGTGACGCCATGGAGTTCGACCCGGCTCTGGCGGCGCTGATGGCCCGCGAGTCCATCACGCGCATCCGGCTGCCGTACGGCGACGCCGACGCCTGGCTGGTCACCGGATTCGAGGCCGTGCGCCGGGTGACCACCGATCAGCGGTTCAGCCGGGCCGGGATCATGGGGTTCGACTATCCGCGGCTGACCCCGGAGCCGATCGTCTCCCCGGAGTCGATCAATGTGATGGACCCGCCGCACAGCAGCCGCCTGCGCCGCCTGGCCTCCCAGGCCTTCACCAAACGGCACGTCGAGCTGATGCGGCGCAAGATCACCGTACTCGCGGACACCCTGCTGGAGGAGATGGCCGAACAGGGTCCGCCAGCGGACCTGGTCCACCACCTGTCGAACCAGCTGCCCCAGCAGACCATCTACGACGTCCTCGGCATCGACCGCGAGGACTGGCCCCGGATGCAGCGCAGCGCGCACGATCTGCTCACCACCGGCCCGGACAGCCGCGAGAGGGCCGCACACGCCAAGGCCGACCTGCGGGAGTACTTCGGCGGACTCGTCGAGCGGCGCCGGCACACCCCAGGGGACGACCTGATCAGCGCGCTGGCCGCCGCCAAGGACGGCGAGGACACCCTCGACGACCAGGAGCTGGCGGTCATGGCGCTGACGCTGGTGCTGAGCGGGCAGGACACGGCCACCTGCCAGATCAGCAACATCTCCTACGTCCTCCTGACGCGCCCCGAACTGATCGAGCACCTCAGGAACCGGCCGGAGACCCTCACGGAGGTCATCAACGAGCTGCTACGCGTCATCCCCTTCCGCAAGGGGGTCGGCATTCCCCGGGTGGCGCTGGAGGACGTGGAGATGGAGGGCGTGCGGATCCGGGCGGGTGACTTCGTCCATGTGTCGTACCTGACCGCGAACCGTGACGCCGGCCGCTATCCGGACCCGCATGTCATCGACCCGTCCCGGCCCCCCGCGCCGCACATGACGTTCGGCTGGGGCGGACACCGGTGCATCGCCGTGCCGCTGGCCATGGCCGAGCTGGAGGTGGCCATCGGGCGGCTGCTGGAGCGGTTCCCGTGGCTGCGGCTCGCGGTGCCGCCCGAGGAGGTGCGCTGGGACACGGAGACGATCCGCCGCTTCCCGCACGAACTGCCCGTCGCCTGGTAGGACGGGCCCGGCCGGAGGACGCATACGCGAAGGCCGTTCGGGCAGGCGAAGGGTGCACGGGCGGAAAGGGAGGGCGTATGGGCATAAAAAGCAGGAGCCCCCTGCGCCTGACGGCGCGTGGGGCTCCTTGGGTACTGCTGTCCGTTCCGGATCACAGCATTCGGGCTCGGAGAGCCGAAAGCCAGGAACCGGAGACCGAAACTCCGAGACCGATGGCTCAGATGGCGGTGACGTTCTCCGCCTGCGGGCCCTTCGGGCCCTGCGTGACGTCGAAGCTCACCTGCTGGTTCTCCTCAAGCGAGCGGAAACCGTTCGCGTTGATCGCGGAGTAGTGGACGAAGACGTCGGGGCCGCCGCCCTCCTGGGCGATGAAGCCAAAGCCCTTTTCGGCGTTGAACCACTTCACGGTTCCGGTAGCCATAAGCCCTCCTTGGGCCCAAAGGGTTGCCCTGCTCCAGAACCTGCAAGTGTGAAAACTAAAGCGCCGCACAACTGCACGTCTCTGAAAACGACGAGAGCCCGCGGTCACATGCTCCGCAGGCTCTGTACTGCAAGGAAACCAAACTGCAACTTGCGGGCGAGCCTAGCACGCGGGCAGCCGGAAGCAATAGAGGTCAAGATCACTTCACCCGGATGTTTGAGTGGGCGGTGAGCTGGATTGACGCCGTGCGCCGCGCCGTACACGGCCCTGTGCGTCGCATCGTAGTCGCACAGGTGGACACCAGTGGTCCGTGGGATTTCCGGAAACCACATGCGCACCCTGGAGCCGGCACGGTATCTCACTGGGTCTAGTCTCGCGATGTGGACAATTCTCGCAGCCGGCCCCGCGTCGGTCACATCCAGTTCCTGAACTGCCTGCCCCTGTACTGGGGGCTCGCGAGAACCGGCACGCTCCTCGATTTCGAGCTGACCAAGGACACCCCCGAGAAGCTCAACGAGCAGCTGGTGCGGGGTGAGCTCGACATCGCGCCGATCTCGCTGGTCGAGTTCCTCAGGCACGCCGACGAGCTGGTGGCCTTCCCCGACATCGCGGTCGGCTGCGACGGCCCGGTGATGTCCTGCGTGATCGTCTCCCAGGTCCCCCTGGAGCGGCTGGACGGCGCCAAGGTCGCCCTGGGCTCCACCTCACGGACCTCCGTACGCCTCGCCCAGCTGCTGCTCGCCGAGCGGTACGGGGTGACACCCGACTACTACACGTGCCCGCCCGACCTCAGCCTGATGATGCAGGAGGCCGACGCCGCGGTACTGATCGGCGACGCCGCCCTGCGCGCCAACCTCCTCGACGGGCCGCGCTACGGCCTGGACGTGCACGACCTCGGCACGCTGTGGAAGGAGTGGACGGGCCTGCCGTTCGTCTTCGCCGTGTGGGCGGCGCGCCGCGACTACCTGGAGCGCGAGCCGGTCATCACCCGCAAGGTGCACGAGGCGTTCCTGGACTCGCGGAACCTGTCCCTCGAGGAGGTCACCAAGGTCGCGGAGCAGGCGGCCCGGTGGGAGGCCTTCGACGAGCGCGTCCTGGAGCGCTACTTCACCACGCTCGACTTCCGGTTCGGCGGACCGCAGCTCGCGGCCGTATCCGAGTTCGCCCGGAGGGTCGGTCCGACGACGGGCTTCCCGGCGGACGTGAAGGTGAAGTTGCTGGAGCCGTAGCGGAGTTGCCCCGGGCCCGCCCGCGAGCGCCCGGCAGCACCGGCCGCCCCGCCGGGGACTACCCTGCTGGGAGTCGTACGGGGGAGGGGTGGACGCCATGCAGCCGCTGGAGGCCGGTGAGCCCACCGTAGTGGGTCCCTACCGGCTGCTCGGCAGACTGGGATCCGGCGGGATGGGCCGTGTCTACCTGGGACGCAGCGCGGGCGGGCGCACGGTGGCCGTCAAGGTCGTGCACCCGCACTTCGCTCTGGACGAGGAGTTCCGCGCGCGCTTCAGACGCGAGGTGGACGCCGCGCGGAGAGTCGGCGGCGCCTGGACCGCGCCGGTCCTCGACGCCGATCCGGAGGCATCCGTGCCGTGGGTCGCGACCGGGTACGCGGCGGGCCCGTCCCTGGCCGCGGCGGTCGCGGACGGCGGCCCGCTTCCGCCATCGTCCGTGCGGGTGCTGGGAGCGGGACTCGCGGAGGCCCTGACGGCGGTGCACGGCCTCGGCCTGGTGCACCGTGATGTGAAGCCGTCGAACGTCCTGCTGACCCTGGACGGACCACTCCTCATCGACTTCGGCATCGCCCGCGCCACGGACAGCACGGCATCGCTGACCTCCACGGGCGTCTCGGTCGGCTCGCCCGGCTACATGTCCCCCGAGCAGATCCTCGGCAAGGACGTCGCGGGCGCGGCGGACGTCTTCTCACTGGGCGCGGTACTGGCCTACGCGACGACCGGGAATCCCCCCTTCACCGGCGACTCGTCCGCGACACTGCTGTACAAGGTCGTCCACGAGGAGCCGGAACTCGGCGGGCTGGAGGGCGAACTGAGGGAGCTGGTGGCCGAGTGCCTGGCCAAGGACCCGGCCGCGCGCCCCGCGCCCGAGGAGGTCGCCGGGCGGCTCGCACCGCAGGGCGCGGCCCGGCAGGTGGCAGCGGGCTGGCTTCCGGGCCCTCTGGTCGAACAGGTCAGCCGCAGCGCCGTACAGCTGCTGAACCTGGAGGCGGGGGAGGTGGTGCAGTCGGGGCCGGTGGGCTTCAGCAGGGTGTCGACGGGGCAGCCCTCGGAGGCGGCCGCGCCTGAAACGCCGTTCCCCGGGGCGCAGTCGGCGGCGCCGCCCGCCGGAGCGTTCGGCCCTCCGCCCGACATGAAGGCGCCTCCCGCGCCCTCCGCCCACCCGGAAGGGGCCGGGGACCGTCCCGCGCCCGGCAAGCTCTCCGTGAGTCTGGCGGCGACCTCGGACCCGGGTGCCACAGGACGTGGCCGACGGGTGAGCTGTACCGTCGCGCTCGCCGTCGCGGGGGCGCTGGCCGCGGTGACGGTCGGGGCGGGCTTCGTCCTGGGGATGTTCGGCAAGGGCGGTGCGGGCGGCGACAGCGCGGCCCGGAGACCCGCCCCCTCCCAGGCCGCGACGCAGGCGACGGACCCGGCGGGCGCCGAGCAGTCCGGCGTGCCCGCCCGCTACCTCGGCATCTGGGAGGGCGACTCGACGGCACTGGGCGGCACCCTGCCGTCGGGAACGTTCCGTGTCACCATCCACCAGGCCGCCGTGGGCGAGAAGATCGGCACCGCACGGCAGACCGACCAGATCGGCGGCGTTTGCGAGGACGTGCTCATTCTGAAGAAGGCCACGAAGACACAGCTCGTCGCGACGACCGTGCCCCAGGCGGGCAACCGGGCGGTGTGCACGAAGGGCGGACATCTCGCGCGCCTGACTCCCCTCGGCACGGACCTCAAGCTGGAGATGGACGACGCGGCGGCGGGAAGCCCGGTGGCCCAGCTGACACGGATCAAGTAGCGGCGGAGCGTGGGCTGTTCCCGGTGGAGTCCGAACTGTGCGACTCGGGCCCCTGGCGGTGAGGCAGTTCCATCCCGGCCGAGCCCGAGGGCAGGGTCCAACCGCCGGGGCGATGGGGCGACTTGGCCAGACGTCCCGGTCCCCACGGTCCTTCAGCCCTTGCACGGCCCGTCGACAACGGATCCGGTGCCGGCCACCGTGTCAGGAACGGTGGCGCAGACCTGCTTTCCGCTGTCCGGTTCGGTCACCGTCACATGCCCGTTCAAGGAGAAGGAGTCCCCTTCCTCAGCCGTGTACCCGGCTGGGGTGAACGCTGTCGGCGAGTTGCCCAGTGCGTCGCGCGGCGAGGTGCTGCACGGCGACGGAACGTATGTGGCGGTGCCGCCGGGCGTCTGTCCGCCCGGGTAGAAGAAGGTGGGCCGGGGGGAGGCGGGGTCGCAGTCCCGGGCAACTCCCAGTGCGTCATCGATGATCCGACGGCCGGCCCCGTGCAGCCCGTCGCTCGTCCGCCGCACCTCGATGGAGTGGACCAGCAGCCCGGCTCCGCCCAGAAGGCACAGAGTCAGGCCGAGTCCGAACAGCCATCTGATCAGAGGTCCGGCATCGCCTGTCCGCCGGGTCAGCGCGGCGGAGACCGCGGCGGTGAGGACGACCACTCCACCGGCCCCGAGCAGGGCCCTGGCAGGCCCGGTCGGGAAGGGGCCCGTGTGCATCCCCTGAGGCGGTATCCATTGGGCAACCACTGCCTGCGACGCCCCCGTTCGATCACATCGGCCGTCAGCCTAGTGCCGCGGCAGGGCGCCGGTGTCCGGCGGGTCGTCCACTTCCGGCGTCCCGCCGCGAAGGACGTGGTCCGCCCGGCCGGGGCGTGCGTAGGGTGGGCCCGTGGATCTCGATCTCTGGCCCGCCGTCGCCGCCGCGGTGTGGGGCGCGGCGACCGGGACACTGGTGCCCCGCGCGGCCTACCGGCTCTGTGTCGAGCCCGGGCAGCCCTGGCGGGACCGGTGTCCGGGCGGGCATCCCATCGGCGGGTGGGTGGGCCGGGCCCGGTGTGCGGACGGGCGGGCGTACGGCCCCGGGAGCGTGTTCGTGTGCGCCGTCACCGCACTGGTCTGCGCGGCCCTCGCCCTCGCCACCGGAACCCGCCCGGAACTCCTGGTCTGGCTGCTGCTTGCCCCGGCAGGCGTCCTGCTGGCACTCGTGGACTTCAGGGTGCAGCGGCTGCCGGACGTGCTCACCCTGCCGCTGGCCGCCCTCGCCCTGGCCCTGCTCGGCGCCGCGGCCGTCCTGCCCCGGCACGCGGGCGACTGGCTCACGGCGCTGCTGGGAACCCTCGTCCTCGCCGGCACCTACTTCCTGCTCCGCCTCGTCAACCCGAGCGGCATGGGCTTCGGCGACGTCAAGCTGGCGCTGGGCCTCGGGGCGGTGCTCGGCTGGTACGGCTGGCCCACCGTGGTGCTCGGGACCTTCGCCGGATTCCTCTTCGGAGGGCTGTACGGGCTCGGGCTGGTCGCACTGCGGCGTGCCGGGCGGCGGACCTCGATCCCGTTCGGGCCGTTCCTCATCGCCGGGGCCTTCGCCGGGCTCCTGGTCGGGGCGCACGCCGCCTGAGGCCTGTCTCGGGACCTGCGCCGCCTGACGTCGGTGCCGTGAAGCCGCTGGCGTAGGCTGGCCCGGTCCGTCCATGACCCTTACGTCCGTCCGCAATCCATACGAAGGGGACGCCCGGTGACCGAGAAGGCCGACCTCACGCCCATTGATGTCACAGCCGTCCTCGACCGTGCCGCCGCAGGCGGACGGATCACCCCCGAAGAGGCGCTCGTCCTCTACAGGGACGCCCCGCTGCACGCGCTGGGCGCCGCTGCCGACGCCGTACGCCGCCGCAAGTACGCCGGTATCGAGCACATCGCGACGTACATCATCGAGCGGAACATCAACTACACGAACGTGTGCGTCACGGCGTGCAGGTTCTGTGCCTTCTACGCGGCTCCGAAGGACACGGACAAGGGCTGGACCCGCGACCTCGACGACATCCTGCGCCGCTGCGCGGAGACCGTGGAACTCGGCGGCACCCAGATCATGTTCCAGGGCGGCCACCACCCGGACTACGGCGTCGAGTACTACGAGAAGCACTTCCGCGCCATCAAGGACGCCTTTCCGCAGCTGGTCATCCACAGCCTGGGGGCGTCCGAGGTCGAGCACATGGCGCGGATCTCCGGCGTCTCGGTGGAAGAGGCCATCACGCGCATCCACGAGGCCGGTCTCGACTCCTTCGCCGGCGCCGGTGCCGAACTCCTGCCCGAGCGCCCGCGCAAGGCCATCGCCCCGCTGAAGGAGAGCGGCGAGCGCTGGCTGGAGATCATGGAGGCCGCGCACAACCTGGGTGTCGAGTCGACGTCCACCATGCTGATGGGCACCGGCGAGACCAACGCGGAGCGCATCGAGCACCTGCGGATGATCCGTGACGTCCAGGACCGCACGGGCGGCTTCCGGGCCTTCATCCCGTACACCTACCAGCCCGAGAACAACCACCTGAAGGGCCGCACCCAGGCGACCCTCTTCGAGTACCTGCGGATGATCGCGATCGCCCGCCTCTTCCTGGACAACGTGCGGCACATCCAGGGCTCGTGGCTGACCACCGGCAAGGAGGTCGGCCAGTTGTCCCTGCACTACGGCGCGGACGACCTCGGCTCGATCATGCTGGAGGAGAACGTGGTCTCGTCGGCCGGGGCGAAGCACCGCTCCAACCGGCTGGAGATCATCGACCTGATCCGCAAGGCGGGCCGTGTCCCCGCCCAGCGCGCCACGACGTACGAGCACCTCGTCGTCCACGACGACCCGGCGAACGACCCGGTGGACGAGCGCGTCGCGTCCCACATCTCGTCCACGGCCATCGCGGGCGGCACGGCCCACCCCGAGCTGAAGCTGCTCACGTCCAACTGACGCGCCGGTGCTGACGATCCACGCCGCCGATCTCCTGGTCACGGGGGACCAGCGGCCCGCCCTGCCCGGCGGCGCCGTGCTGGTCGACGGCCGTGAGTGCGCGGACGTCGGCCCCTGCGAGGAGCTCATGGCGGCCCATCCCGCCGCCCGGGTCCGGCGCTGGCCGGGACTCCTCACACCGGGGCTGCTGAACCCGTACGGGCCCGAACTGCTGGAGCACGCCTACCATCCCGATCCCCGCGAAGCCGACGAGCTCGGAACCGAGCCGCTCACGGGCGACGCCCTCGCCGCGCTGGCCATGAGCGACGCGCGCCGGGGCGCCAGTGCGCGGCGCGGTGTGCAGCGGATGCTGGCGCACGGGACCGTCGCCGTGGCCGGGGAGCTGCGGCGTCCCGCCGTGGTGGACGCGGTGCGCCGGGCGGGGGTGTCCCTCGAGGAGCGCTTCGGGCGTCCGGTGTCCCCGCCGTCCCTCGATCCCCTGGCCGGGCGGCCCCTGGAGGAGGCGATGGCGCCGTCGCCGCTTCCGCCGCGCGGGATGCCGGGCCGGGACGCGACCTTCGCCGTGTTCGACGTTCCGGACGAGACCGCGCTCGCCGCACGCGGCGCCGGCACCTGTGTGGCTACGGTCGTCGCGGGGCGGCTGGTGTACCGGCGCCGCTGAACCGCCCGCTGTGCTCACCGGCGCGCCGTTGCGGCGCCGGCCGGGGCGAGCGGCGGCACGCGGCCCGGGTGCCTGATCCGCGCCGGGCCCGTACTGCCACAATGGGGACCGTGACCCGCGCATCCCTGGACAAGCAGCCGCACGAAGTCGCCTCGATGTTCGACGACGTGGCGGAACGGTACGACCTCACCAACGACGTGCTGTCGCTCGGGCAGGACCGGGTGTGGCGCAAGGAGGTCGCGAAGGCCGTCGACGCGCGGCCCGCTCAGAAGATCCTGGACCTGGCGGCGGGCACGGCGACCTCGTCGCTCCCCTTCACGCGCACGGGCGCGTACGTGGTCCCCTGCGACTTCTCGCTGGGGATGCTCCAGGTCGGCAAGAAGCGGCATCCATGGCTGCCGTTCACGGCGGGCGACGCGACCAGGCTGCCCTTCAGGGACGACACCTTCGACGCCGTGACGATCTCCTTCGGACTGCGCAACGTGCAGGACACGGACGCGGCCCTGCGCGAGCTGTACCGGGTGACCAGGCCCGGCGGACGGGTCGTGATCTGCGAGTTCTCGCATCCGACCTGGACGCCGTTCAGGACGATCTACATCGAGTACCTGATGCGCGCGCTGCCGCCGGTGGCCCGTGCGGTGTCGTCCAGCCCCGACGCGTACGTCTACCTCGCCGAGTCCATCCGCGCCTGGCCCGACCAGCCCGCCCTCGCCGAGCGGCTGCGCACGGCGGGCTGGTCGAAGGTGGCCTGGCGGAACCTGACCGGCGGGGTCGTGGCACTGCACCGCGGTTTCAAGGCGGACTGAGCACCGCCCCCACGGCCCTCACCTGAGGAGCTCGAAGGCGTCCCCCGGCTCGTCGAGTTCACGCCGCAGTCCGCCGGGCGGCGGCAGAGGCAGCCGCGGTTCGCGCACTCCCGCGCCTCCACCACCCTCGCCCTCCCCGAGGTCGAACCACACGGTGATGACGGCCCCGCGCGGCACCTCGGTGCCGGGCAAGGGGTATTGGCGTACGACGTAGTCGACGACGGTGCGGTGGAAGTCCGGCCGGTCCGGTGCCGCGAGCAGCACGTCCTGCTTCGCGGCGGCCTCGCGCGCGTCCATCGCCATCAGGCCGACCAGCCGTGGCACACGGACTTCGGGTGTTTTGGGTGTTATGGGCACAGATGTCACCCCCAGCGGTACTGGAAGGGTAACCGGCCGAGGGTGCCACCCGGAAGCGTCATGTGTCGTTCTGTAACAGTTGGTTACGCGCCGTCACGGCTCGAGATGTCGCTGCGCTGCCGCACCGCGGCGCCGCGGCGTCACAGGTCGAGCCGGTAGCAGTGCGCGGGTTCCCCGAGCCTCGGGTGCGTGAAGACTTCGGCCAGTTCCATGCCGAGGCGCCGGGTCACGGCTATCGACCGCCTGTTCTCCGCCATCACCATCGCCACGACCCTCGGTACGCCCGCCGCCCGCAGCCGCTCCAGCGTGGTGAGCGCCGCCGCGGTGACGTACCCCTTGCCCCAGTGCTCCCGCCCGAGCCGCCAGCCGATCTCGATCTCGCCCTTCGGACCCCACTCGCCGGGCCAGGGCTGCGCCCCCGTGAAGCCGAGCACCTCGTCCCCTTCGCCGAGCACGGTCCACAGGCAGTAGCCACGCTCCGCGTCGTGCCTGCGCTGGCGGGCGGTGAGCTCCTCGTAGACGAAGAGTTCGGCGGACCGCCCGCCGTAGAACTCCATGACCTCGGGGTCGTTGAAGACCCTGTGCCATACGACGGCGTCCTCGTCGGTGGGAACGCGCAGCCGTACGGCGGGGAGAGCTCGGTTCACGGGGGCAGCCCTTCAGCCGGGGGATCGGTACCGCTGAATAGACTGCCCATGTCCAGTGCCCGTCAGCACGCGCATTTCGCCGAGGATTTCGGCACCGCCGCTGCCGGCGCCGTCGTCGCCTCCGAGTCTTGGGGAGAACCCGCCGTGACCGAGCCCCAGCCCCTTACCGAACACACCGCCGATGTGATCGTCGTCGGGGCCGGACCAGCCGGTTCCACCACCGCCTACTACCTGGCGAAGGCGGGCCTCGACGTCCTGCTGCTGGAGAAGACCGCCTTCCCGCGCGAGAAGGTGTGCGGTGACGGCCTCACGCCCCGCGCCACCAAGCAGCTCGTCTCGATGGGCATCGACATCTCCGAGGAGGCCGGCTGGCTGCGCAACAAGGGTCTGCGCATCATCGGCGGTGGGGCACGGCTCCAGCTGGACTGGCCCGATCTCGCCTCGTACCCGGACTACGGCCTCGTCCGCAAGCGCGACGACTTCGACGAGCAGCTGGCCCGGAACGCGCAGAAGGCGGGCGCGCGCCTGTACGAGCGCTGCAATGTGGGCGCCCCGGTCATCGACGGCCGCACCGGCCGTATCACCGGCGTGCACGTCAAGCTCGGCGAGGAGAAGCGTGAGGTCACCTTCCACGCGCCCCTGGTGGTGGCCGCGGACGGCAACTCCTCCCGGCTGTCACTGGCGATGGGCCTGCACCGCCGCGAGGACCGCCCGATGGGCGTCGCGGTGCGTACGTACTTCACCTCTCCGCGCCATGAGGACGACTACCTGGAGTCCTGGCTGGAGCTGTGGGACCGGCGCGGGGGCCAGGAGCGGCTGCTGCCGGGCTACGGCTGGATCTTCGGCATGGGCGACGGAACGTCGAACGTCGGCCTCGGCGTCCTGAACACCTCGGCATCCTTCAAGGAGCTGGACTGGCGCGAGGTGCTGAAGGCCTGGTGCGCGTCGATGCCTGAGGACTGGGGTTACACCCCCGAGAACATGACCGGCCCGATCCGCGGCGCCGCCCTCCCCATGGCCTTCAACCGCCAGCCCCACTACACCAAGGGGCTCCTCCTCGTCGGCGACGCGGGCGGCCTGGTGAACCCCTTCAACGGCGAAGGCATCGCGTACGCCATGGAGTCGGGGCAGCTCGCGGCGGACGTCATCGTCCAGGCCCTGGCCCGGGCCACGCCCGCCCAGCGCGAACTGGCCCTGCACAACTACCCGAAGATCCTCAAGGACACCTACGGCGGTTACTACACGCTGGGCCGCGCCTTCGTGAAGCTGATCGGCAACCCGAAGGTGATGAAGATCGCGACGCAGCGGGGCCTGACGCACCCGCTGCTGATGAAGTTCACGCTGAAGCTGCTGGCCAACCTTACGGACCCGACGGGCGGCGACGCGATGGACCGGGTCATCAACGGTCTGTCGAAGGTGGCCCCCAAGGCGTAGGCGGCCTCAGGAGGCCGAGCCCCGGCCCGTACGAGCGATGCGCGTGCGGGCCGTCGCCGGTGTCACGAGCGAAGGGCCGTCCCTACCGACACGAGCGAAAGGCCGTCCCCACCGACACGAGCGAAGGGCTGTCACCACGGTGCCCCGTGGTGACAGCCCTTCACCCTTGCTGCGTGTGTGCGCTCAGAGCACGCGGATCGCGCCGGTCGGCGGGTCGTACGACAGCGGCCTCTCCACGACGCCCTCGGACGGGTTCTGCGCGCCGACGAAGTTGCCGCCGCCGACGTACACCGCCACGTGGTACGCGCTGCCCGCGCTGCCCCAGTACAGGATGTCGCCCGGCTGAAGGTTGCTCAGCGAGACCTGGGTGCCCTGGGTCGACTGGTCCTGCGAGACGCGCGGCAGGCTGACGCCGGCCTGCTTGAACGCGGCCTGCACCAGGCCCGAGCAGTCCCACACGTTCGGTCCGGTGCCGCCCGAGATGTAGGTGTCACCGATCTGCGCCTTGACGAAGGCGACGACCGAGGCGGCCGAACCGGTGGCCGTGGACGCGCCCGTCGAGGTGCTGCCCGAGGTGGCGGCGAGGACGGTGCGCTCCGAGCTGCGCGAGGCGGCAGCGGCCGTCTTGCGCGCGGCCTCGGCCTTGCGCTCGGCCTCCGCGGCCTTCTTCTTGGCCACGGCGAGGTCCGCCTCGGCCTGCTTCGCGGCCTTCGAGGCGGCCGCGTCGCGCTCGGCCTGCAACTGGTAGTTGTCCGCGGCCTGCTGGGTGGCCTCCGCGGACTGCGCGACCTGAGCGGACAGATCGGCGGTGAACGTGGGCAGCTCAAGAGTCTGCGTAACCGGCTCTGCGGCGCTGGCCGAAGCCGAGGCGCCGGCTGCGGCCAGGCTGAGAACGCCACCCGCGACTCCGGCCCGCATCGCGATCGTCGACGCGTTGCGGTTCCGGGGCTTCCGGTGGCTGCGTATGTGAGCGGTGTGGGACATGGGTACAAGCGGTATCAGGGGCTCCTCCATACCTTCAAGAAACGTGTGCTGCGCCACAGTTGTTCAATCGAGACCTTGAAACCCGGGTGGGCGACTCTTTATTGACGCCGTAACGGGCATTACGGACAGCAGTGATCAAGCGTGTGATCATGGGGTTTCGTCGGTTGGTCCGTATTTGCTCCGCGCCTACCACCGGTCGGGCCGCGTGGCCAAGCCCGCTTTATCGGACCCCCATGGGTATGTGACGCAGGTCACGGAACGGTCGTCTCTGCGGCGGCGTCTCGCGCGTGGACGGAGTCCATCGGCGCTCGTGAATGCGCGCACTCGCATCGGTGGTCGCATGCCCCTCGCTCGTGAATCCATGCACGCGTCCACATTCGTCCCCGCCCCTCCCTCTGGCGTGTGAACGGGCTCCTCTATCAAGGGATCGGGCCCGGCACCAATTTGCCTCGACGGGCATCTGTTTGATATTGCAACGAGGCTCCGACCAGCAGCGATGAACGAAAATGTCACCTCTTGGTGATCGCTTGACTGCTTCGCGTATGTAGATCACCGCTCATCCGACTTCATGATCCTTCGCCGGGTGGTGGAGATCACAAAGTACGTGGGGACCCCCGTGTCGCAGATCACATGGCGGCGGGCATAAGATGCGGGGCAGTTGGGCTTGTGACCTGCTTCACATGTACGCGATCTTCGCTGGGGCGAGCGGGGCTCGTGGGACAGGTGGGGCGGCTGTGAGTCCAGTGCAAACCGCCAGTCAGTGCCGACTGAGAGGAGCGAGGAGCGGTGAACGCGTATGCGCCCATCCTCGTACTGGGAGCCCTCGGGGCAGGCTTTGCGATCTTCTCCGTGGTCATGGCCACGCTGATCGGTCCGAAGCGGTACAACCGCGCCAAGCTCGAAGCCTACGAGTGCGGTATCGAACCCACCCCCACGCCGGCCGGCGGCGGGCGCTTCCCGATCAAGTACTACCTGACGGCGATGCTCTTCATCGTCTTCGACATCGAGATCGTCTTCCTCTACCCGTGGGCCGTCACCTTCGACGCCCTCGGGATTTTCGGGCTCGTGGAGATGCTGCTCTTCGTGCTCACCGTCTTCGTCGCCTACGCGTACGTATGGCGACGCGGCGGCCTGGAATGGGACTGAGGGGCCTTTAGTCATGGGACTCGAAGAAAAGCTGCCGAGCGGATTCCTTCTGACCACCGTCGAGCAGGCCGCGGGCTGGGTGCGCAAGGCGTCGGTCTTCCCCGCCACCTTCGGCCTCGCCTGCTGTGCCATCGAGATGATGACCACCGGAGCGGGCCGCTACGACCTGGCGCGCTTCGGCATGGAGGTCTTCCGCGGCTCGCCCCGCCAGGCGGACCTCATGATCGTGGCGGGCCGGGTCAGCCAGAAGATGGCGCCGGTCCTCAGGCAGGTCTACGACCAGATGCCGAACCCCAAGTGGGTGATCTCCATGGGGGTCTGTGCGTCCTCGGGCGGCATGTTCAACAACTACGCGATCGTCCAGGGCGTCGATCACATCGTCCCCGTGGACATCTATCTGCCCGGCTGTCCGCCGCGACCCGAGATGCTGATGGACGCGATCCTCAAGCTCCACCAGAAGATCCAGACCTCCAAGCTCGGCGTCAACGCCCGGGAAGCGGCCCGCGAGGCGGAGGAGGCGGCGCTCAAGGCCCTCCCGACGATCGAGATGAAGGGGCTGCTGCGATGAGCGACGCGAAGAGCAACGGTGCGAACACGCCGGGCGACGGCGCGAAGACGCCGGGTAGCGGCGCAGGCGGTGCCGCGGCGAACGGCAACGGGGTCAACCCCGAAAAGGACCTCGGCGCAGCGAACCTCCCCGGCATGCGCGGCGCCGGCGGCGAGGAGATCCGTGTCCAGCGCGGCATGTTCGGCGCCGGCAACGGCGGCGACACCTCCGGCTACGGCGGCCTCGTCCGCTCGATCCGGCTGCCGGGCGCGGCCACCCGCCCCTACGGCGGCTGGTTCGACGAGGTCGCCGACGAACTGGAGGGTGCCCTCGAGGAGCAGGGCCTCGTCGCCGGGAACGCGATCGACAAGACGGTCGTCGACCGCGGCGAGCTGACCTTCCACATCGAACGCGAGTACCTCGTCACCGTCGCCCAGACCCTTCGCGACGACCCGGCGCTGCGCTTCGAACTGTGCACGGGCGTGAGCGGAGCGCACTACCCCGGTGACAAGGGCCGCGAGCTGCACGCCGTCTACCACCTGCGCTCGATCACCCACAACCGGCTGATCCGCCTGGAGGTCAGCGCCCCGGACGCGGACCCGCACATCCCGTCGCTCGTCTCGGTCTATCCCACCAACGACTGGCACGAGCGCGAGACGTACGACTTCTTCGGCCTGGTCTTCGACGGGCACTCCGCGCTGACGCGGATCATGATGCCCGACGACTGGCAGGGCTTCCCGCAGCGCAAGGACTATCCCCTCGGCGGCATCCCCGTCGAGTACAAGGGCGCCCAGATCCCGGCTCCGGACCAGCGGAGGTCCTACTCATGAGCACGCAGACTCCGTCCTCCGCCTCCTCGCGCGAGACGACCGAGGGCACCGTCTACACGGTCACCGGTGGCGACTGGGACGAGGTCGTCCAGTCCGCGGCGCGCACCGACGACGAACGCCTCATCGTCAACATGGGCCCGCAGCACCCGTCCACGCACGGCGTGCTCAGGCTCATCCTGGAGATCGACGGCGAGACCGTCACCGAGGCCCGCTGCGGCATCGGCTACCTCCACACCGGTATCGAGAAGAACCTCGAGTACCGCACGTGGACCCAGGGCACCACGTTCGTGACGCGCATGGACTACCTGACTCCGTTCTTCAACGAGACGGCGTACTGCCTCGCGGTCGAGAAACTCCTCGGCATCGAGGACCAGGTCCCGGACCGCGCCACGATCCTCCGGGTGCTCCTCATGGAGCTGAACCGGATGTCCTCCCACCTGGTGTGCATCGCCACCGGAGGCATGGAACTCGGCGCGACCACCATCATGATCTACGGCTTCCGCGACCGGGAGATGATCCTCGACATCTTCGAGCTGATCACCGGTCTGCGGATGAATCACGCCTACGTCCGCCCCGGCGGGCTCGCCCAGGACCTGCCGCCCGGCGCGGTGGACCAGATCCGCGAGTTCGTCAAGAAGATGAAGAAGAACCTCCCGGAGTACGACAAGCTCGCCACCGGGAACCCCATCTTCAAGGCGCGTATGCAGGACATCGGCTACCTCGACCTGGCCGGATGCATGGCCCTCGGCGTCACCGGCCCGATCCTGCGCTCCGCGGGCCTGCCGCACGACCTGCGCAAGGCCCAGCCCTACTGCGGCTACGAGACCTACGACTTCGACGTCCCGACCGCCGACACCTGCGACGCCTACGGCCGCTTCCTCGTCCGCCTGGAGGAGATGCGCCAGTCGCTCAGGATCGTCGAGCAGTGCCTCGACCGGCTCCAGCCCGGACCGGTCATGGTCGCCGACAAGAAGATCGCCTGGCCCGCCCAGCTCGCCCTGGGACCGGACGGGCTCGGCAACTCCCTCGACCACATCAAGAAGATCATGGGCACCTCCATGGAGGCCCTGATCCACCACTTCAAGCTGGTGACCGAGGGCTTCCGCGTCCCGCCGGGACAGACGTACGCGACGGTCGAGTCACCCAAGGGCGAACTCGGAGTGCACGCCGTGTCCGACGGCGGCACCCGCCCCTACCGGGTCCACTTCCGGGACCCGTCCTTCACCAACCTGCAGGCCATGGCGGCGATGTGCGAGGGCGGCCAGGTCGCCGACGTCATCGTCGCGGTGGCGTCCATCGACCCCGTGATGGGAGGCGTCGACCGGTGACCACCAGTTCTTCGGAGCGGGGCGTCAGCCTGGGCATGCCCGAACTGCCCGCGCCCGACTACCCGGACGACGTCCGCGCCCGGCTGGAGGCGGACGCCCGCGAGCTCATCGCGCGCTACCCCGACTCCCGGTCCGCCCTGCTGCCGCTGCTGCACCTCGTGCAGTCGGAGGAGGGGCACGTCACGCGCACCGGGATGAAGTTCTGCGCGGACATGCTGGACCTGACCACGGCCGAGGTCACCGCGGTCGCCACCTTCTACACCATGTACCGGCGGGGACCGTCCGGCGACTACCAGGTGGGCGTCTGCACCAACACCCTGTGCGCCGTGATGGGCGGCGACGCGATCTTCACCGCCCTCCAGGAGCACCTCGGCGTCGGCAACGGCGGGACCACCGAGGACGGCAAGATCACCCTGGAGCACATCGAGTGCAACGCGGCCTGCGACTTCGCGCCGGTCGTGATGGTGAACTGGGAGTTCTTCGACAACCAGACCCCCGGCAGCGCCAAGAGGCTGGTGGACGACCTGCGGGCCGGACGTCCCGTCGAACCCACCCGGGGTGCCCCGCTGTGCACCTTCAAGGAAACCGCCCGGATCCTGGCCGGCTTCCCCGACGAACGGGACGGCGCCACCGAGGCGACCGGCGGCGCGGGCCCCGCCTCGCTGGTAGGGCTGCGGCTGGCGAAGGGCGAGACCACCGCCGTGCGCGTGGTGCACCCGCGGGACGGCGGACCGCACGACGAGCCGCAGGACGGCGGGCCGCACGCGCCCTCGCCGGCCGAGCACCCCAGCTCGCACGACGCCCCGCAGGACACATCGGCCTCCGACCCGGCTCACCCGGCAGGCCCCGCCGCAGAGGAGGGGGAGTGATGACAGTGACCACTGAGGACGGGGGCACCTCCCGCTCCAGCAGGTTCGAGGGCGCGGGGGAGAGCAGCGCCGAGAAGCTGCTGGTACCCGTGCTGTCGGCCTTCTGGGACGAGGAGAAGTCCTGGACGCTGGACGTCTACCGAAGGCACGACGGATATGAGGGGCTCCGCAAGGCGCTCGCCATGTCACCCGACGACGTGATCGCCTACGTCAAGGACTCCGGGCTGCGCGGGCGCGGCGGCGCGGGATTCCCGACGGGAATGAAGTGGCAGTTCATTCCGCAGGGCGACGGCAAGCCTCACTATCTGGTTGTCAACGCCGACGAATCGGAGCCCGGAACCTGCAAGGACATTCCGCTCCTCTTCGCGAACCCGCACAGCCTCATCGAGGGCATCGTCATCGCGTGTTATGCCATCAGGTCGTCGCATGCCTTCATCTATCTGAGGGGTGAAGTCGTCCCCGTGCTGCGGCGGCTGCACTCGGCCGTACGCGAGGCACACGAGGCGGGCTTCCTCGGCAAGGACATCCTGGGCAGCGGACTCGACCTCGAACTCACCGTGCACGCGGGCGCCGGCGCGTACATCTGCGGTGAGGAGACCGCGCTGCTCGACTCGCTCGAGGGCCGCCGTGGCCAGCCGCGGCTGCGTCCTCCCTTCCCCGCGGTCGCGGGCCTCTACGCGTGCCCGACTGTTGTGAACAACGTCGAGTCGATCGCGTCGGTTCCCGCGATCCTGAACCGGGGCAAGGAATGGTTCCGGTCGATGGGCAGCGAGAAGTCCCCGGGCTTCACGCTCTACTCGCTCAGCGGCCATGTGGCGAACCCCGGCCAGTACGAGGCGCCGCTCGGCATCACCCTGCGCCAACTGCTCGACATGAGCGGCGGCATGCGGTCCGGCCACCACCTCAAGTTCTGGACGCCGGGCGGCTCCTCCACGCCGATGTTCACCGATGAGCACCTCGACGTCCCGCTCGACTACGAGGGCGTGGGCGCCGCCGGTTCCATGCTCGGCACCAAGGCCCTGCAGTGCTTCGACGAGACGACCTGCGTGGTCCGCGCCGTCACCCGCTGGACCGAGTTCTACGCCCACGAGTCCTGCGGCAAGTGCACGCCCTGCCGCGAAGGTACGTACTGGCTCGTCCAGTTGCTGCGCGACATCGAGGCGGGCAAGGGCGCGATGTCCGACCTCGACAAGCTCGCCGACATCGCCGACAACATCAACGGCAAGTCCTTCTGCGCCCTCGGTGACGGCGCCGCCTCGCCGATCTTCTCCTCCCTCAAGTACTTCCGCGAGGAGTACGAGGACCACATCACGGGCCGGGGCTGCCCCTTCGACCCGGCCAAGTCCACGGCCTGGGCGGACAAGCCCGCGGAGGTGACCGCATGACTGTGACCACCAGCGCTCCCGCGGGAGGGGGAGAGGCGGCCGTCCCGCCGGAGGACCTCGTCACCGTGACGATCGACGGCGTCGAGATCAGCGTGCCCAAGGGCACCCTGGTCATCCGCGCCGCCGAGCAGCTCGGCATCGAGATCCCCCGCTTCTGCGACCACCCCCTGCTCGACCCGGCCGGCGCCTGCCGCCAGTGCATCGTCGAGGTCGAGGGCCAGCGCAAGCCCATGGCTTCCTGCACGATCACCTGTACGGACGGGATGGTGGTGAAGACTCATCTCACCTCGCCCGTGGCCGAGAAGGCCCAGAAGGGTGTGATGGAGCTGCTGCTCATCAACCACCCGCTGGACTGCCCGGTCTGCGACAAGGGCGGCGAGTGCCCGCTGCAGAACCAGGCCATGTCGCACGGCAACGCAGAGTCCCGCTTCGAGGGAAAGAAGCGGACCTACGAGAAGCCCGTAGCCATCTCCACCCAGGTGCTGCTCGACCGCGAGCGGTGCGTGCTGTGCGCCCGCTGCACCCGGTTCTCCAACCAGATCGCGGGCGACCCGATGATCGAGCTGCTGGAGCGGGGCGCGCTCCAGCAGGTCGGCACCGGAGAGGGCGACCCCTTCGAGTCGTACTTCTCCGGGAACACCATCCAGATCTGCCCGGTGGGCGCCCTCACCTCGGCGGCCTACCGCTTCCGCTCCCGCCCCTTCGACCTCGTCTCCTCGCCGTCCGTGTGCGAGCACTGCTCCGGAGGCTGCGCGACCCGCACGGACCACCGGCGCGGCAAGGTCATGCGGCGTCTCGCGGCGAACGACCCCGAGGTCAACGAGGAGTGGATCTGCGACAAGGGGCGGTTCGCGTTCCGCTACGCACAGCTGAGGGACCGGTTCGAAACCCCGCTGGTAAGGGGCGAATCCGGTGAGCTGGAGCCGGCCTCCTGGCCCCAGGCCCTGGAGGCCGCCGCCCGGGCACTGCTCGACGCGCGGAGCCGGGCCGGTGTGCTGACCGGCGGCCGGCTCACCGTCGAGGACGCGTACGCGTACAGCAAGTTCGCCCGGGTGGCCCTCGAGACGAACGACATCGACTTCCGCGCACGCGTGCACAGCGGCGAGGAGGCCGACTTCCTGGCCGCCCGGATCGGGGGCCGCGGCCGGGACCTCGACGGCACCGGCGTCACCTACACCTCCCTGGAGAAGGCGCCCGCCGTCCTCCTCGTCGGGTTCGAGTCCGAGGAAGAGGCGCCCGGGGTCTTCCTGCGGCTGCGCAAGGCGTGGAGGGGACACGGACAGCAGGTCTTCTCGCTCGCCACCCACGCCACCCGGGGCCTGGAGAAGGCCGGGGGCACGCTGCTCCCCGCCGCACCCGGCACGGAGACCGAGTGGCTGGACGCGCTGGCCGGCAAGGTCGGCCTGGACGAGGACGGGATGCGGGCCGCCGAGGCCCTGCGCACCGGCGGCTCCGTGATCATCGTCGGTGAACGTCTCGCCGCCGTCGCGGGAGGACTGACGGCCGCCGTCCGCACCGCGGCCGCGACCGGCGCCGAGCTGGTCTGGATCCCGCGCCGGGCCGGGGAGCGCGGCGCGATCGAGGTGGGCGCGCTGCCCACGCTGCTGCCGGGCGGACGCCCCGCCACCGACCCCCGCGCCCGGGACGAGGTCGCCACCGCCTGGCACCTGCCCGAACTCCCGCTCCGCTACGGCCGGGACACGGGCCAGATCCTCGAGGCCGCGATCAGCGGTGAACTGCGGGCCCTGGTGGTAGCCGGCGTCGAAGTCGCCGATCTCCCCGACCCGGCACGCGCGCGTGAGGCGCTGTCGGCGGTGGACTTCCTGGTCTCGCTCGAACTGCGGCCGAGCGAGGTCACCGAGCGCGCGGACGTGGTGCTGCCCGTCGCCGCGGTGCCCGAGAAGGCCGGGACCTTCCTCAACTGGGAAGGACGCGCACGGCTCTTCGAGGCCGCGCTCAAGCCGGAGCAGATGACGCGCTCCCTGGCACCCACCGACCTGCGCGTCCTGCACATGCTCGCCGACGCCATGGACATCCATCTGGGGCTGCCCGATCTGCGCACCGCGCGCGCGGAGCTCGACCGGCTCGGCGCCTGGGAGGGACCCCGGGCGAGCAACCCCCTGGAGATCGGCGCGCAACTTCCGCGCCCCGCAGCCGGAGAGGCCGTGCTCGCGGGCCACCGGCTGCTGCTCGACCAGGGCCGCCTCCAGGAGGGCGACGACGCGCTCTCCGGCACGCGGCATGCGGCATGCGCGCGTGTGTCGCCCGCAACCGCCGCCGAGGCGGGCGTCAAGGACGGCGACGCCCTGGCCGTGACCGGCCCCGCGGGAACCGTCGAACTACCCCTGCAGATCACCGAGATGCCCGACCGCGTCGTCTGGCTCCCGCTGAACTCCACGGGGGGCGGCGTCGCCTCCGACACCGGGGCGCTGCCCGGCACCCTCGTCCGCATCGGCCCGGCGGTGTCCACCGCCGACGCCCCCAAGGAGGTGGAGGCATGAGCCCGTACCTCGCCGCCCAGGACCTCTCCATGTTCGGCCGCGACCCGTGGTGGCTGGTCGTCGTCAAGGCGGTCTTCTGCTTCGCGTTCCTGATGGTGACCGTGCTGTTCTCCATCGTGTGGGAGCGCAAGGTCGTCGCCTGGATGCAGCTGCGCATCGGACCCAACCGGCACGGCCCCTGGGGCATGCTCCAGTCGCTGGCCGACGGCGTGAAGCTGATGCTCAAGGAAGACATCATCGTCAAGCGCGCGGACAAGGTGGTCTACGTCCTCGCACCGATCGTGGCGGCCATCCCGGCCTTCATGGCGATCGCGGTGATCCCCTTCGGCCCCGCCGACAACGAGATCTCGATCTTCGGCCACCGCACCACGATGCAGCTGACGGACCTGCCGATCGCGATGCTCTACATCCTCGCGGTCGCCTCGGTCGGCATCTACGGCATCGTCCTCGCGGGCTGGAGCTCCGGATCCACCTACCCGCTCCTCGGCGGACTGCGCTCCTGTGCCCAGATGATCTCGTACGAGATCGCGATGGGCGCCGCGTTCGCCTCCGTGTTCCTCTACTCCGGCTCGATGTCGACCTCCACGATCGTCCAGCAGCAGCACGACCGCTGGTACATCCTGCTGCTGCCGGTGTCGTTCGTCATCTACATCGTCACGATGGTGGGCGAGACCAACCGCGCCCCCTTCGACATGCCGGAGTCCGAGGGCGACCTGGTCGGCGGCTTCAACACCGAGTACTCCTCGATCAAGTTCGCGATGTTCATGCTCGCCGAGTACGTGAACATGGTGACGGTCTCGGCCGTGTCGACCACGCTCTTCCTGGGCGGCTGGCGGGCACCGTGGCCGATCAGTTCCTTCTGGGCGGACGCCAACCACGGCTGGTGGCCGCTGCTCTGGTTCGTCGTGAAGGTCCAGCTGCTGCTGTTCTTCTTCATCTGGCTGCGCGGCACGCTGCCCCGGGTCCGTTACGACCAGCTGATGAAGCTCGGCTGGAAGGTCCTCATCCCGGTCTCCGTGGTCTGGCTGATGCTCGTCGCGACCGTACGGGCGCTGCGCGACGAGAACTACGCCTTCGGCGACATCGCCCTGTACGTCGCGGGCGGCGTCCTCACGCTCCTGCTGCTGTCGTTCGTCGTCGACATGTTCCGCGAGAAGGCCAAGGAGGACGGACGGCCCGCCGAGGAGCCCGCCGCCTTCGACCCGATGGCGGGCGGATTCCCCGTACCGCCGCTGCCGGGACAGACCCTGCCGCCCGTGCCGCGGCGCCGCTCGCGCAAAGAGCGGGAGCTGATTGTCAGTGGCGGGCCGGACACTGTCAGTGACGGAACTTCGGATGGAAAGGAGGCGTCCGATGACTGAGGAGCCCAAGGAGACCAAGCCCGGTTTCCAGAACCCCGTGGCCGGCTTCGGCGTGACCTTCAAGGCCATGTTCAAGAAGCGGCTGACCGAGCAGTACCCGGAGCAGAAGAAGACCACGGCCCCGCGGTTCCACGGACGGCACCAGCTCAACCGCCATCCGGACGGCCTGGAGAAGTGCGTCGGCTGCGAGCTGTGCGCCTGGGCCTGCCCCGCCGACGCGATCTACGTGGAGGGCGCGGACAACACGGACGAGGAGCGCTACTCGCCGGGCGAGCGGTACGGGCGGGTCTACCAGATCAACTACGCCCGCTGCATCCTGTGCGGCCTGTGCATCGAGGCGTGCCCCACGCGCGCGCTGACGATGACGAACGAGTTCGAACTGGCGGACTCCAGCCGCGCCAATCTCATCTACACCAAGGAGCAGCTGCTCGCCGGACTCGAGGAGGGCATGGTCGACACACCCCACGCCATCTACCCGGGCACGGACGAGCAGGACTACTACCAGGGCCTGGTGACCGGCGCCGCGCCGGGCACGGAGCGGCAGGTGGCCGTCTCCGAGGGAGAGAAGCCCGAAGAGCAGGGGGCCGACGCATGAGTGCGCAACTCGCCGCCTACTCCACCTCCACCGGAGAGGCGTTCCAGTTCTGGGTTCTGGGCACCGTCGCGGTGATCGGCGCCCTGTGCACCGTCTTCATGAAGAAAGCCGTCCACAGCGCGCTCTGCCTGGCAGGCACCATGATCGTGCTGGCGATCTTCTACCTCGCCAACGGCGCCTACTTCCTGGGCATCGTGCAGATCGTCGTCTACACCGGCGCGATCATGATGCTGTTCCTGTTCGTGGTGATGCTCGTCGGTGTCACCGCGGCGGACTCCCTGAAGGAGACCATCAAGGGCCAGCGCTGGCTTGCCCTCATGTGCGGGCTCGGCTTCGGCGTCCTGCTGTTCGCGGGCATCGCCAACGCCTCCCTCAAGGACTTCGACGGCGTGGGCAAGGCGAACGCGAACGGCAATGTGGAGGGCCTCGCCGCCCTCATCTTCACCAAGTACGTGTTCGCCTTCGAAATCACCGGCGCCCTCCTCATCACGGCCGCGGTCGGCGCCATGGTGCTCACCCACCGCGAGCGCGCCGAGCGGGCCAAGACCCAGCGCGAGCTGTCCGAGCAGCGGGTGCGCGAGGGCAAGCACGTTCCCCCGCTGCCCGCCCCCGGCGTCTACGCCCGGCACAACGCGGTGGACATCGCCGGTCTCCTTCCCGACGGCACCCCGTCCGAGCTGACCGTCAGCAAGACCCTGCGCGACCGCGGTCAGATCCGCGATGTGTCCGACCAGGCGATCACCGATCTGCGCGCGCTGGAACAGCGCGCCGCCGAGCGCCTGGAGCGGACCGAGGACGAGCGTCCCGCGCTCAAGAGGACCGAGGAGGCGTCGAATTGAACCCGGTCAACTACCTGTACCTCGCCGCTCTGCTGTTCACGATCGGCGCCACCGGGGTGCTGATCAGGCGGAACGCGATCGTGGTGTTCATGTGCATCGAGCTGATGCTCAACGCCTGCAACCTCGCCTTCGTCACCTTCTCCCGGATGCACGGCAACCTGGACGGCCAGATCATCGCCTTCTTCACGATGGTCGTCGCAGCCGCGGAGGTCGTGGTCGGGCTCGCGATCATCGTGTCGCTGTTCCGTACCCGGCACTCGGCCTCGGTCGACGACGCCAGCCTGATGAAGCTGTAAGGGGTCGGAAGAATCGTGGAGAACCTGATTGCGCTGCTGATCGCGGCGCCCCTGCTCGGAGCGGCCGTCCTGCTGTGCGGCGGCAGAAGGCTGGACGCGGCCGGCCACTGGATCGGCTCGGTGCTCGCCGTCGTCTCGTTCGTGTTCGGCGCCGTCCTCTTCAGCGACATGCTGGGGAAGGCCGCCGGCCACCGGACCATGACGCAGCACCTGTTCAGCTGGATCCCGGTGTCCGGCTTCCAGGCCGATGTCACCTTCCGGCTCGACCAGTTGTCGATGACGTTCGTCCTGCTGATCACCGGCGTCGGCTCGCTCATCCATGTGTACTCGATCGGGTACATGGAGCACGACGAGCGGCGGCGCCGCTTCTTCGGCTATCTGAACCTGTTCCTCGCGGCGATGCTGTTGCTCGTCCTCGCGGACAACTACCTGCTGCTGTACGTCGGCTGGGAGGGCGTGGGTCTCGCGTCGTACCTGCTGATCGGCTTCTGGCAGCACAAGCCGAGCGCGGCGACCGCGGCGAAGAAGGCGTTCCTCGTCAACCGCGTCGGCGACATGGGCCTGTCCATCGCGATCATGCTGATGTTCACGACGTTCGGGACCTTCGCCTTCGGGCCGGTCCTCGCCGAGGCGGACAAGGGGAGCGGGGCAAGGGTCACCGCCATCGCCCTGATGCTTCTGCTCGCCGCCTGCGGCAAGTCGGCACAGGTGCCACTGCAGTCCTGGCTCGGTGACGCGATGGAGGGCCCGACCCCGGTCTCGGCCCTCATCCACGCCGCCACCATGGTGACCGCGGGCGTGTATCTGATCGTCCGCTCCGGCGCGATCTTCAACGCCGCACCGGACGCGCAGCTGGTCGTCACCGTGGTCGGCGCGGTCACGCTCCTGTTCGGTGCGATCGTCGGTTGCGCGAAGGACGACATCAAGAAGGCACTCGCCGGATCGACCATGTCGCAGATCGGCTACATGGTGCTCGCCGCGGGCCTGGGCCCCATCGGCTATGTCTTCGCGATCATGCACCTGGTGACGCACGGCTTCTTCAAGGCCGGACTGTTCCTCGGCGCCGGCTCGGTCATGCACGGCATGAACGACGAGGTCGACATGCGCAGGTACGGCGGTCTGCGGAAGTACATGCCGGTCACCTTCGTCACCTTCGGCCTCGGCTACCTCGCCATCATCGGCTTCCCGGGTCTGTCCGGCTTCTTCTCCAAGGACAAGATCATCGAGGCGGCCTTCGCCAAGGGCGGCACCGAGGGCTGGATCCTGGGCGGCGCGGCTCTGCTGGGCGCGGCCATCACCGCGTACTACATGACGCGCGTGATGCTGATGACGTTCTTCGGTGAGAAACGCTGGCAGCCGGACGCGGACGGCCACGAACCGCATCCCCACGAGTCGCCGGGCGTGATGACGATCCCCATGATCGTGCTGGCCTTCGGGTCCGTGTTCGCGGGCGGGTTCTTCTCCATCGGGGACCGCTTCGTGCACTGGCTGGAGCCGGTCACCGGGCACTCCGAGGGCAACTCTCCGGTCAGCGCCCTGACGGTCACGATCGCCACCATGGTGCTGCTCGTCGTCGGCGTCGGTATCGCCTATGCGCAGTACGGCCGCCGGCCGGTGCCGGTCGTCGCCCCGCGCGGATCGCTGCTCACCCGGGTCGCCCGGCGAGATCTGCTCCAGGACGACTTCAACCATGTGGTGCTCGTCCGCGGCGGGGAGCACCTCACGCGGTCCCTGGTGTACGTGGACCACACCCTGGTCGACGGAGTCGTCAACGGTACGGCGGCCTCGGTCGGCGGCCTGTCCGGCCGGCTCCGCCGACTGCAGAACGGCTACGCGCGGTCGTACGCGGTCTCGATGTTCGGCGGTGCGGCGGTGCTCGTCGCCCTGACCCTGCTGATGAGGGCGGTCTGATAGCGATGTCCTTTCCCCTGCTGACAGCGACGGCGGTGCTCCCGGCCGTGGGAGCGATCGCCACGGCCGCGGTCCCGGCCGCGCAACGCACCGCCGCCAAGTGGCTGGCGCTCATCGTCTCTCTGGGCACTCTCGTGCTGGCCGCGGTCATCGCGGTCCGCTTCCAGCCGGGCGGTGCCCGGTACCAGTTCACCGAATCGCATGCCTGGATCAAGGACTTCGGCGTGCGGTACGAGCTGGGCGTGGACGGCATCGCGGTGGCGCTCGTCGCGCTGACCGCGCTGCTCATCCCGTTCGTGATCATGGCGGGCTGGCACGACGCCGACCCGCTGGAGACCGGAAGCCGCCGCTGGCGGCCGACGCAGGGCTTCTTCGCCCTGATCCTGGCCGTCGAGGCGATGGTGATCATCTCCTTCGAGGCCACGGACGTCTTCGTCTTCTACATCTTCTTCGAAGCCATGCTCATCCCGATGTACTTCCTCATCGGCGGCTTCGGCGACCGCGCCCATGAGCACGGCGAGCAGGCGGCGTCCACGCAGCGGTCGTACGCCGCCGTGAAGTTCCTCCTCTACAACCTCGTCGGCGGTCTGATCATGCTGGCCGCGGTGATCGGCCTGTACACGCAGACCGAGACGTTCTCGCTGACCGAGATCGTTCAGGCGCGGGCGAACGGTTCGCTCCACATCGCGACCAGCACCGAACGCTGGCTGTTCCTCGGCTTCTTCTTCGCCTTCGCGGTGAAGGCGCCGCTGTGGCCGCTGCACACCTGGCTGCCCAACGCGATGGGGGAGGCCACCGCCCCCGTCGCCGTGCTGATCACGGCGGTCGTGGACAAGGTGGGCACGTTCGCGATGCTGCGCTTCTGCCTTCAGCTGTTCCCCGGGGCCAGCAAGTGGGCGACGCCCGTGATCCTGGTCCTGGCGCTGATCAGCATCATCTACGGGGCGCTGTTGGCGGTCGGCCAGCGGGACATCAAACGGCTGGTCGCGTACGCGTCGATCTCGCACTTCGGCTTCATCATCCTGGGCATCTTCGCGATGACCAGCCAGGGGCAGTCGGGTGCGACGCTCTACATGGTCAACCACGGGATCTCGACCGCCGCCCTGATGCTGGTGGCGGGCTTCCTCATCTCCCGCCGAGGTTCTCGTCTGATCGCGGACTACGGCGGCGTGCAGAAGGTCGCTCCCGTGCTCGCCGGCACTTTCCTGATCGGCGGCCTGGCGACGCTGTCCTTGCCGGGTCTCGCGCCGTTCGTCAGTGAGTTCCTGGTCCTGGTCGGCACGTTCGTCCGGCACCCGGCGATCGGCATCATCGCCACCTTCGGCATCGTGCTCGCCGCGCTGTACACCCTCGTCCTGTACCAGCGGACGATGACGGGCCCGGTGAAGGCGGAGGTCGCCGAGATGCCGGATCTGCGGGTGCGCGAGCTGCTGGTGGTAGCCCCGCTGATCGCACTGCTGATCTTCCTGGGCGTCTACCCCAAGCCGCTCACCGACATCGTCAATCCGGCGGTGAAGCAGACCATGTCCGACGTACACCAGACAGACCCCCAGCCCAAGGTGGAGGCGGCCAAGTGAGCGCAGCAGCCGTCCACAGCCTGTGGACAACGGCGGCCGGGCCGATCGCGAGGATCCCGGCGCCGAAGATCGAATACGCACAATTGTCGCCGACCTTGATCGTCATCGGTGCGGCACTCGTCGGAGTGCTGGTCGAGGCGTTCGTTCCGCGCAAGTCCCGGTACTACGCACAGGTGTTTGTGTCGGTCGTTGCGCTGGCCGCCGCGTTCGCCGCGGTCGTGGCGCTCGCGGGCGGCGGATACGGCACCACGAAGGCCCATGTCGCGGCCATGGGGGCGATCGCGGTCGACGGGCCGTCCCTGTTCCTGCAGGGCACGATCCTGCTGGCCGGCCTGCTCGGTGTTTTCACCTTCGCCGAGCGGCGTCTGGACCCGGCGGCGCACGGAAACCGGGTCGACTCGTTCGCCGCCCAGGCGGCGTCCGTGCCGGGCAGCGAGAGCGAGCAGGCCGCCGTGAAGGCGGGCTTCACCACGACCGAGGCGTTCCCGCTGCTGCTGTTCGCGGTCAGCGGCATGCTCGTCTTCCCCTCGGCGAACGACCTGCTGACCCTGTTCGTCGCCCTCGAGGTCTTCTCCCTCCCGCTGTACCTGCTGTGCGCCCTGGCCCGCCGCAAGCGGCTCCTGTCGCAGGAGGCCGCGGTCAAGTACTTCCTGCTCGGCGCGTTCGCCTCCGCGTTCACGCTGTTCGGCATCGCCCTCCTGTACGGCTACGCGGGCTCTGTGTCGTACGCGGCGATCGCCCAGGTCGTCGACGGCACGGCCACGAACGTCGACCCGGCGCTCGCTTCCACCATGGGCAATGACGCGCTGCTGCTGATCGGCGCGGCGATGATCGTGATGGGCCTGCTGTTCAAGGTGGCCGCGATCCCGTTCCACATGTGGACGCCGGACGTGTACCAGGGCGCCCCGACCCCGGTGACCGGCTTCATGGCGGCGGCGACCAAGGTGGCGGCGTTCGGCGCCCTGCTGCGGCTGCTGTACGTCGTCCTGCCGGGCATGCGCTGGGACTGGCGGCCTGTGATGTGGGCGGTCGCGATCGTCACCATGCTGGGCGGTGCGATCGTCGCGATCACCCAGACCGACATCAAGCGCCTGCTGGCCTACTCCTCGATCGCGCACGCGGGCTTCATTCTCGCCGGTGTGATCGCGACGACCCGGGACGGCGTGTCCGCGGTGCTGTTCTATCTGGCCGCGTACTCGTTCGTGACGATCGGCGCCTTCGCCGTCGTGACGCTCGTCCGTGACGCGGGCGGCGAGGCGACGCACCTGTCGAAGTGGGCCGGACTCGGACGCAGGTCGCCCCTGGTGGCGGCGGTGTTCGCCGTGTTCCTGCTGGCCTTCGCCGGCATCCCGCTGACCTCCGGTTTCGCCGGGAAGTTCGCCGTGTTCAAGGCGGCGGCGGAGGGCGGGGCCGTGCCGCTGGTCGTGATCGGTGTGATCTCCTCGGCGATCGCCGCGTTCTTCTACATCCGGGTGATCGTGCTGATGTTCTTCAGCGAGCCGCGTGCCGAGGGCCCCACCGTGGCGGTGCCCTCACCGCTGACGATGACGGCGATCGGGGCGGGCCTCGCGGTCACGCTGGTCCTGGGCGTGGCACCGCAGTACTTCCTGAACCTGGCGAGTCAGGCGGGTGTCTTCGTGCGCTAGACAAGCCTCCACCGCACACGACGGCCCGGTGCCCGCTCGGGGGGTGCCGGGCCGTCGTGCGGGCCGCTGCTACTGCTGCGCTGTGCGGCGGGCCTTGATCCGGGTGAGGTCCAGGTCCACGGGGAAGGGAGCGGCCACCTTCATCCGCTCTCGGAAGATGCCCACGCTGGTGTAAGCGCCTGTGGTGGGTTCCAGCTCGAAGGCGTGGACCACGGCCAGGCCCTTTTCGTTCTCGACGCGCCAGTAGTGCGGGATCTTGGCGCGGGCGTACTTCAGGGGTTTTGTCTCCCGGTCCCGGGAGACGGATTCCGCGGAGACGACCTCGACGGCCAGCACCACGGCGTCCGCCGGGAAGCGGGTCTGCTCCGGCTCCTCCTCCACCACGTCCCCGCGCACGACGACCACATCCGGCTCGGGCCGGTTCTGCCGGTCGATGTCGATGGTGAACTCGCGGATGACCTCGAATTCCGCCGGCGCCAGAGACTGGAGCTGCCAATTGAAGAAGTCGACCGCGCGTGAGTGAAACATGGTTTGCGGACTCACGAAGACCAGGCTTCCGTCGATCAGTTCCGTGTGCGGAGGCAGATTCGGAAGCCGGTCAAGGTCGTCGGCGGTCCAGCCGCCCTCCGGCGGGATCGGCCAGGTGGACCCGGACGCCTTCGGTGCGACGCTCATCAGTGCTCCCATGGGACGGAGTCTCGCCGGTCCATTCAGACTATCGGCCGGAAACGGGCACGTCGCCCGCGTACGTGTGAACGACTGTCGTGTCGTTGACCGAGGTCCACTGCTCGTTGACCGAGGTCCACCGCCAAGCCTGTGGATAACTCCGACCCTGTCAGCGCCGCCCCCTATCGTGGATGCCGTGGTCGAGGGACGACGGGCGGGGAACGAGCGATGGACGGGACGGACGGGATGACCGAGGCGGGCGTGAGGCCGGTGCCGGACGACGGGAGCGAGGCGCTGGCCACGCTGCACCGGGTCTTCGGGTACGAGGCCTTCCGCGGCGAGCAGGAAGCGATCATCGAGCATGTGGTGACCGGCGGCGACGCCGTCGTCCTCATGCCGACCGGCGGCGGCAAATCGCTCTGCTACCAGATCCCGGCCCTGGTCAGACCGGGCACGGGTGTGGTCGTCTCCCCTCTGATCGCGCTGATGCAGGACCAGGTGGACGCGCTTCGCGCGCTCGGTGTGCGCGCCGGGTTCGTCAACTCCACACAGGACTTCGACGAGCGGCGCATGGTGGAGGCGGAGTTCCTCGCCGGCGAGCTGGATCTGCTCTATCTGGCCCCGGAGCGCCTGCGCCTGGACTCGACCCTCGATCTGCTCTCGCGCGGCAAGATCTCGGTGTTCGCGATCGACGAGGCGCACTGCGTGTCCCAGTGGGGCCATGACTTCCGGCCCGACTACCTCTCGCTGTCCCTGCTCGGCGAGCGCTGGCCGGACGTCCCCCGGATCGCGCTCACGGCGACGGCGACGCACGCGACGCACGAGGAGATCACCCAGCGGCTCGGCATGCCGGGCGCCCGCCATTTCGTGGCCAGCTTCGACCGGCCCAACATCCAGTACCGGATCGTCCCCAAGGCCGACCCCAAGAAGCAGCTGCTGGCCTTTCTGCGCGAGGAGCACGCGGGCGACGCGGGCATCGTCTACTGCCTGTCGCGGAACTCGGTGGAGAAGACGGCGGAGTTCCTGACCCGCAACGGGGTCGAGGCGGTGCCGTACCACGCGGGCCTGGACGCGGGCACGCGCGCGGCGCACCAGTCCCGTTTCCTGCGGGACGACGGGCTCGTCGTCGTCGCGACCATCGCCTTCGGCATGGGCATCGACAAGCCCGACGTGCGCTTCGTCGCACATCTGGACCTGCCGAAATCGGTGGAGGGCTACTACCAGGAGACGGGCCGGGCGGGCCGCGACGGATTGCCGTCCACGGCCTGGATGGCGTACGGACTGGGCGACGTGGTCCAGCAGCGCAAGCTCATCCAGTCCGGGGAGGGCGACGAGGCCTTCCGCCGCCGCGCCCAGGCGCATCTGGACGCGATGCTGGCGCTGTGCGAGACGGTCCGGTGCCGCCGCGGCGAGTTGCTCACCTACTTCGGCCAGGAGCCCGGGCAGGGCGGTTGCGGCAACTGCGACACCTGCCTGGTGCCGCCCGACACCTGGGACGGGACCGTCGCGGCTCAGAAGGTGCTCTCCACCGTGTGGCGGCTGGACCGGGAGCGGCGGCAGAAGTTCGGCGCGCTGCAGATCGTCGACATCCTGCTGGGGCGGCGCACGGCCAAGGTCATACAGTTCGACCACGACCAGCTGTCCGTGTTCGGCATCGGCGAGGAGCTGACCGAGGGCGAATGGCGCGGCGCCATCAGACAGTTGCTGGCGCAGGGCCTGCTCGCGGTCGAGGGCGAGTACGGCACGCTGGTGCTGACCGAGGCCAGCGGAGAGGTGCTGCGGCGAGAGCGCGAGGTGCCGCTGCGCAAGGAGGCCCCCAAGCCCACGGCCGCCCGTTCCTCGGCCCCGAAGGGTGAGCGCGTGCCGAAGGCCGCGGCCGAGCTTCCGCCGGAGCTGCTGCCCGTCTTCGAGGCACTGCGCTCCTGGCGCGCGGCCCGGGCGAAGGAGCAGGGCGTGCCCGCATATGTGATCTTCCACGACGCGACACTCCGCGAGATCGCGGCCCTCCGCCCGAGGACGGTCACGGAACTCGCCGGTATCGGCGGAGTGGGGGAGAAGAAACTCGCGACGTACGGGGAGGGGGTCCTAGGGGTTCTGGCTTCCCTGGACGGGCCCCCGGCTCCGGAGGAAGGGCCTGCTGCACCGGAGGACGGCCCGTCGGCGCCGGGGCAGGGGCCGGGTCAGGAGTGGCCGGAGGACGGGCCGGACCCGGAGTGGCCGGAGGAGGAGCCGGAGGACTGGGACCAGGGCCCCTGACCGCGCAGCGCGTCCCGTACCGCCTTCAGCGCGGTCTCTTCGTCGGCTCCCAGACCCCGGGCCTCCAGGACGAAGCGGCGGGCCAGATGCGCCAGCCGGGCCGGATCCGGCGCCGAGGCCGGTGCGGGAAGCGGGGCCACACGGGTTCCCGCTCCGCGCCGGGCGCGGATCAAGGATGCCGCCTCCAGTTCGCGGTAGGCCCGGGCCACCGTGCCCGCGGCCACGCCCAGGTCGGCCGCCAGCCGGCGCACCGTCGGCAGGCGCTCGCCCTCCGGCAGGCGTCCGGTGCTGATGAGACCCGCCAGCTGGGTGCGTATCTGCTCGTACGGCGGGACGGGACTCGCGCCGTCGACGCGGACGACGGGGCCGCTCACCGGGGCACCCTGGCCTTGTGCGAGACCACGGTGAAGCCGCACCACGCCACGGTGCCCAGGGCGACGATCGCCGTCGGCCACAGGACCCAGTTCGCGAGGTTTCCCGCCGCGCCGCCGCAGTCCATGTCCATCAGCGCGTCGCACGCGGTGGTGGCGGTGCCGAGGAGGTGCGCGGAGACCAGGAGTCCCCATGCGGCGACGATGACCAGTGCGCGGTCGTGGCGGGCCTGCTCCTCACCGGGGTGACGGGCGATCCGCGTCAGGAACCACACGCAGGCGCCCGTGGAGACGGCGAGGGCGGCGAGAATGGGCAGGTCGTAGTGGGAGCCGGGCCAGGGGCCCGTCCTCGTCACGCTTCCGTCCGGGCAGCGCATGGTCAGTGCGCGCCCGGCACGGCCCAGTCCGTCGGGCGAGGCGACCCAGGCGGCCACCGCCAGCAGCACGACGAGAGCACCGGCCTGGACGAGGAGCACAAGGGTCATGCGCCGGGGCAGGTAGTCCCGCACCCGGCGCGGGGTGTGGCCGGCTCGCCGGACGGTGCCCCGTGGCCGCGGAGCCAGTGCGTCGCCCACCAGCACACCGGCGACCGCGCAGAGCCCGAACACCGAGATGGCGTTCAGGATGCCCACGCCGAGGTCGTCGTGCGCCTCGATCTGACGGGCCCCGACGAGGCCCGTCAGCAGGCCTGTCCACCGTGCGTAGCGGCCGGCGGCCGAGGGGCGTGGGACGGTACCGGCGTCGGGCATGAGTGACCCCCGTGTCCGTGCGCGCTTGTACTCCCCACTTGTGTCAAGTGGTGAGTACAAGATGCGCCTCACGAAGGCTTGTGTCAATCGTTTGATACAACGCCCGTGTCGCCCGTGTCCGGCACCACCCGGCCGGTCACCTCCCCGAGCCCGACCCGGGTCCCGTCCGGCCCCGGCGCCCACGCCGTGAGCGTCACCACGTCCCCGTCCTCCAGGAACGCCCGCTTGCCGTCCGGGAGTTCGAGTGGTTCCCGGCCGTTCCAGGTCAGCTCGAGGAGCGAGCCGCGCTCACCCTCCGTCGGGCCGCTCACCGTGCCCGAGCCGTACAGATCGCCCGTGCGCAGCGACGCCCCGTTCACCGTCATGTGTGCCAGCTGCTGCGCCGCCGTCCAGTACATGGTCGAGAACGGCGGCTCGGAGACCACATGGCCGTTGACCGCGACGGAGATGCGCAGGTCGTATCCCGCGGGCTCCTCCTCGGCGTCGTCGAGGTACGGCAGCAGCGGATGAGTGCGCTCGGGCGGCGCCACCCGCGCCTCCTCCAGCGCGTCCAGAGGCGTGATCCACGCCGACACCGACGTGGCGAACGACTTGCCGAGGAAGGGCCCCAGCGGCACGTACTCCCAGGCCTGGATGTCCCGCGCCGACCAGTCGTTGAGCAGGCACAGCCCGAACACATGGTCCCTGAAGGCCGCGAGCGGCACCGGACGGCCCATCGCGGACGGGGCGCCCACCACGAAGCCCACCTCCGCCTCGATGTCCAGGCGGACGGACGGCCCGAAGACCGGAGCCGGGTCCGAGGGGGCCTTGCGCTGGCCCCGCGGTCGCACGATGTCCGTGCCCGACACGACCACCGTCCCCGACCGGCCGTGGTAACCGATCGGCAGGTGCTTCCAGTTGGGGGTCAGGGAGTCTTCCGCGTCCGGCCGGAAGATCTGCCCGACATTGCGGGCGTGGTTCTCGGAGGCGTAGAAGTCGACGTAGTCCGCGACCTCGAAGGGCAGATGCAGGCCGACCTCACGGAGCGGGTACAGGAGGGGCTCGATGGCCTCCCGGTGCGCGGGCACCGTCACCCACGCGGTCAGTGCCCGGCGCACGTCCGACCACGCGGTGCGGCCGGCCGCCAGCAGCGGGCCGAGGGACGGCTGTGCCAGCAGGGAGGCGTAGGGGGAGCCCAGGACCCGCGCCGCCGCGCCCGCGTCGAGCACGTGGTCGCCCAGACGGACGCCGACTCTCCGCTCGCCGGAGCCCGCGGGCGAGAACACGCCGTAGGGAAGGTTGTGCGGGCCGAAGGGGTCGCCCTCGGGGAGATCGAAGGGGGGCATGGTTACTGCCTCGCTTTCGTGCACTTCAGATGGGCCGTGCATGGGGTGCGTGCCATGTGGTCGCCGCACACGTTACGTGTGGGCCACCGGTCTTGGGCAAGGTCTAAAGAGTTCGCAATGTCCGATTGGGCCTTGTCGGAGCGCATCATTCCGGCTTAGCGTCCTTTGGGGACACGGACGGGGTGGGTCCGGTCCATAAGGGGGACACGTGGGGGGACCCGTGGCCAGGAGTGTCGGCAGCGTGCCGTTCGACGCGGACCGTGAAGTACCGGCTCTCATCGTGAAGTTCGGAGACTATCCGCTGCACCACGGCGGAGTGGGCGCCATCCGCAGCCTCGGCCGGCTCGGCATACCGATGTACGCGATCACCGAAGACCGCTACACGCCGGCCGCGGCCTCCCGCTATCTGCGGCGCGCCTTCGTGTGGCCGACCACCGGGACGGAGGAACCGGAGCGGCTCGTGGAGGGCCTGCTGCGAATCGGCCGCCGCATAGGACGGCCGACGGTCCTCGTCCCCACCGACGAGGAGGCCGCGGTCCTGATCGCGGAGCACCAGGACGTCCTGGGCGGTCCCTTTCTGTTCCCGGAGGTGGACGCCGGGCTTCCGCGCCGCCTCGCCAGCAAGCAGGGACTGCACGAACTGTGCGTGGAGCACGACATCCCGAGCCCACAGGCCGTCTTCCCGCAGTCTTACGACGACATCGTGCGCTTCGCGAAGGAGGCACGCTTCCCGATCGTGGCCAAGAACCGGGAGGCGTTCGTACGCCGTGAACGCCCCGCCGTGAACGGCACGACGAAGATCTCCACCCGCGAGGGCCTGCTCACGCTCGCCCGCGACTGGGGCGAGCCGCCCGGGGTGATCCTCCAGGAGTATCTGCCGAGGGAGCAGGCGGAGGACTGGATCGTGCACGCGTACTTCGGCCGGGACTCGACCCCGCTCGCGATGTTCACCGGGGTCAAGGTCCGCTCATGGCCGCCGCACGCGGGCATGACGGCCAACGCGTACGTGGTCGACAACCCGGACCTCGCGGACCTCGCCGCCCGTTTCATCAAACAGATCGGCTTCACCGGCATCGTCGATCTCGACCTCCGCTTCGACCGCCGCGACGGCCGGTACAAACTGCTCGACTTCAACCCGCGCATGGGCGCACAGTTCCGGCTCTTCGAGAACGAGTCGGGGGTGGACGTCGTCCGGGCCATGCACCTCGACCTGACGGGCCGCACCGTTCCGGAGGGGGAACAGCGCGCCGGTCACCGCTACGTCGTGGAGAACATCGACCTGCCCGCCCTGCTCGCCTACCGCCGCAGCGGGTACACGACGCCGCACGCCCCGTCCCGTGCGAGCGGAACGGAACTGGCCTGGCTCGCCGGGGACGATCTCAGGCCCTTCTTCACCATGCTCGCGCGCTTCGTGCGGCCCGGCGCGAAGCACCTCTATCAGCTGTGGCGCACCAACCGCCGCGGCAGCACGACGAGTTCGGGCGGATAGCGCCTCGACAGGCAACGTTCGCCACCGTCTCGACGCCCGGCACGTTCCCCAAAGCTCTTCTTGCAGGGGGCGCCCCCACTCGCGGCACCGGACGCCGCTCCTTGACGGGCGAACGTCGAATGCCGGGGCACTGTTCGGGTCGGCTCGGCCGGCCAGGTACACCACGAAGTAGGCAGTACGCGTCCTGGGGAGGGACTTCGTGATTCAACCGGTAGCAGTCATCGGCGCCGGGCCGTTCGGCCTGTCCACCGCCGCCCATCTGCGGGCACGCGGTATCCCGGTACGCGTCTTCGGCGAGCCCATGGTGAGCTGGCGGGACCACATGCCCGAGGGCATGCTCCTGAAGTCGACCCCCGTCGCGTCGAACCTCGACGCCCCCCAGCGCGGCCACACCCTGGCCGACTACTGCGACGCGGCCGGCATCCCCCGGCTGGTGACCGACGAGGACATCATCCCGGCCGCCACGTTCGTCGCCTACGGCGAGTGGTTCCAGCAGAAGCTGGTGCCCGAACTGGAGCGGGTCCGGGTCGTGTCCGTGGACCGCCGCCAGGGCGGCGGTTTCGACCTGAAGCTGGACTCCGGGGAGCAGTTCGCGGCGCGGGCGGTCGTGGTGGCGACCGGCCTGGCCGGGCTCGCCCACCTCCCGCCCGAGCTCGCCACAGCGGCGGCGGACGGTCCCGCTCCGGCCGGCCCGGTCTCCCACAGCTCCCAGCACCACGACCTGACCCGGTTCTCGGGCAAGGAACTGCTCGTGATCGGCGCGGGCCAGTCCGCGCTGGAGACGGCGGCCCTCGCGGCCGAGGCGGGTGCGCGCGTGCGGGTGGTCTCGCGCGGGCGCGGCCGGGTCGCCTTCGGCGCGCCCCCGTGGGAGCAGCCGAAGCTGTGCCCCGAGTCGCCCTTCGGCCGTGCCTGGTCGCTGTGGGCGCTGAGCTACTACCCGCATCCGTACCGCTTTTTGCCCGCCCGGACCCGCCACTATCTGGTCCGGCGGGTGCTCGGCCCGCTCGGCGCGTGGTGGCTGAAGGACCGGTTCGAGGCCAAGGTGGAGGTGAGTGAGGTCGCCCGCGTCGTGAGTGCCTCGGCGCCGGACGGCAGCCCGGCCCTGAGGGTCCGGACCCACTCCGGCCGCACGGAGGAGATGACCGCGGACCACATCATCGCGGCGACGGGCTACCGAGTGGACATCGCCGCGATGGACTTCCTCGGCCATGGGCTGCGGACCCGGCTGGCGGTGAGCCGGGGTGCGCCGAAGCTCGGCGCCGGGTATGTGTCGTCCGTTCCGGGCCTGTACTTCACGGGCCTCCCGGCGGCGTCGTCGTACGGTCCGGTGATGCGCTTCGTGTGCGGTACGGAGTTCGCGTCCCCGCGGCTGGCCGGGCATCTGGCGGCGGCCCACGGCTGAACTCCGGCCGGGGAGTGGGCAGCCGGGGCCACACAGGATCACTCAACGGCCTTCGGAGGAAGCGGATTCGGTCCGGGCCGGAAGCAGACCGGTCCGGGCCGGAGGCTTTCGGTCCGGGCCGGAACGCCGGTGCCTTTCCATCCGTATTCTCTGATCATGATGGCCGCACCCCTCGTATACGAACTCATCGCCACGGACCTGGACGGGACGCTGCTGCGTGGCGACGACACATTCTCCGACCGGTCGAGGGCCGCTCTGGCGCGGGTGGTCTCGGCGGGCGCACACCATCTCGTGGTGACGGGCCGCCCGGCGCCGAGGGTCCGGCCGCTGCTCGACGAACTCGGCGGCAGAGGCCTCGCGGTGTGCGGACAGGGCGCGCAGGTGTATGACTCGGGCGCGGACCGGCTGCTGTTCTCCGTCACCCTGGACCGGGAGCTGGCCGAGACCGCCCTCGGCAAGATCGAGGCCGAGGTGGGGCAGGTGTACGCGGCCGTCGACCAGGACGGGGTGGACGGGCTCACGCTCATCGAGCCCGGTTACCTGATGCCGCACCCCTTTCTGCCCGCGGTACGGGTGGAGCGGCGCGACGACCTGTGGTGCGAGCCCATCAGCAAGGTGCTGCTGCGCCACCACACCCTGACCGACGACGAGTTGGCGACGGCGGCCCGGGGAGCGGTCGGGTCGCTCGCGACGGTCACGATGTCGGGGCCCGGCACCGTCGAACTCCAGCCCTGCGGTATCACCAAGGCGACGGGGCTCGCGCTGGCCGCCGAGTTCCTGGGCCTGAGCCGGTCGCGGACCATCGCCTTCGGGGACATGCCCAACGACATCCCCATGTTCCACTGGGCGGCACGCGGTGTCGCCATGGCGAACGCGCACCCCGAACTCAAAGCGGTCGCCGATGAGATCACCACATCGAACGAGGACGACGGCATCGCCGTCGTCCTCGAACGACTGTTTGCGGAGAATTGCGTCGGCAAGCCTCAGTAGGCGCTGTTGACGTTGTCGATCGAGCCGTACCGGTGGGCGGCGTAGTTGCAGGCCGCGGTGATGTTGGCGATCGGGTCGTAGGGGTCGAAGGCCGTACCCGGCACGTGGTACGCGCGGAAGGTCGGGTCGATGATCTGGAGGAGTCCCTTGGACGGGATGCCCTTCTTGGCGTTCGAGTCCCAGAGGTTGATGGCGTTGGGGTTGCCCGAGGACTCGCGCATCACATTGCGATAGATGCCGTTGTACGAGCCGGGGATCCCGTGCTGCGCCATGATCGCGAGCGACTGGCGTATCCAGCTGTCGAGGGTCCCGGCCCGGTAGGTGGCACCGGCGGCCTTGGTGGTCGTGGAGGACGCCGGGGTGGCGGCGGAGGCGCCCGTGGCACCCATGACCGGGAGGGCCATGACGGCGGCTCCGGCTCCCGCGACAGCGAGGGCGCGGGTGATGCGGGCGGCCTTGGAGCCGTGGTCCCGACGGCGTGCGGGCAGGGGGAAAGCGGACACGTTGCATTCCTCTCCGTCGCCTGCGAGGTGAGCTGTCGGGTTCGGGCGGGAGGTGCCCGGCCGCTTCCTCGGACTGCTCGGATTCCTCAGAGCCGAGGCCGCGGCTTCACCCCGAGCCGTTCCGGCACTGTGTCCGGACCGGCGACTTACCTGGGTCCCCCGCTCCTGCCGTGGTGGGTCGATGGGTTCTCGAGCGGCGGCAGGATTCGGCGTTCCGCTCGGGTCCATGGAAGGTATGCGAGAGCACATGTCAGGAACAAGAGTCGAATGTGCACTACGACCGAATTGACCCTCGCGTATGGGAATATGAGGGTTGATCCATTTCGCTGAGACGCCTCAACTTGGCATTCGCAAAGGGCGTGTTGATGGCCCGCCCGGAGTGCGGCTACTTGGGTGAATGTGACCCATTTCACCCGGTCTCCGCGCCCTCGGCTTGGCGGGCAGGATGGGTGCGCAAGTGCACAATTCAGACATTTAGGCCGAGGGGTGGCGCGCCTTGGAGGGGGAGGGACGACCGGTTCCCGGTTCTTAATTCGGGCATTTGCCAATACATAGGGACTGATGCATCCGTGGATGCGTATCGCCGAGCTCTGGGATGCGTCCGGCCGAGTGGCTGAGTATCGGTCGACGTGAGTGCCCTGCGTCGACCGCCAGGGGGTGATGCTTATCGGCTATGTAGATGAATATGTGTTCGTATCACCTGATCAAGAACATACCGTTCGTGATCCGATACCGCCCGGCCTGGAACTGTGGGCGCTCGCGTTGATCGAAACCTGACCGGATACGCTGACTTGAGTGATGGCAACGACAGATCGACAACTCGACGACTCACGTCGGCAGGCGAGGCCATCGACCAAGAGACCGTCCTTGAGACCGACCGTGTGATCGTCAGCAGACGTCAGCAGACAGGAGACCCCACGTGACCGTCGTCGGGCCGTTCGGGCTGAGCGGGCGGGACCAGGCTCTGGAAGCCGATGTCCAGGCCGGATTGGCCGCTGTCGAGGAGGGGTTGCTCGACGCCACCAAGAGCGAGGTCCCCTTCATCACGGAGGCTGCCCAGCATCTCGTCCGTGCGGGCGGGAAGCGGTTCCGGCCGCTGCTGGTGATGCTGGCGGCGCAGTTCGGCGACCCGTACGCGCCCGGGATCGCGCCCTCGGCCGTGGTCGTGGAGCTCACTCACCTCGCCACGCTGTACCACGACGACGTGATGGACGAGGCCGACGTGCGGCGCGGCGTGGACAGCGCGAACACCCGCTGGGGCAACTCGGTCGCGGTCCTCACCGGCGACTTCCTGTTCGCCAGGGCGTCGCACATCCTGGCCGACCTCGGCCCGGAGGCGGTACGCATCCAGGCCGAGGCGTTCGAGCGGCTGGTGACCGGTCAGATCCTGGAGACGGCCGGCCCCCGGGACGACCGCGACCCGGTGGACCACTACCTCGACGTCCTCGCCGGCAAGACGGGCTCGCTGGTGGCGGTGGCCTGCCGCTTCGGGGCGATGATGTCGGGTGCCGACGAGACGGTCGTGGACGTGCTGACGCAGTACGGCGAGCGGCTCGGCGTGGCCTTCCAACTGGCCGACGACGTCCTGGACATCGCGTCGGACTCGCACGAGTCCGGGAAGACGCCCGGGACCGACCTGCGCGAGGGCATCCCCACCCTCCCGGTCCTGCGCCTGCGGGAGCGCGCGGAACGCCTGGGGCTGCCGGAGGACATCGCCCTGTGCGAGCTCCTGGGTTCCGATCTCACGGACGACGCCCGCCACGCGGAGGCCCTTGTGCGGCTCCGCGCCCACCCGGCCCTGGAGCAGGCACGCCGCGACACCATCCGCTATGCGGAGGACGCCCGCGCGGCCCTGGCACCGCTGCGCGAGTGCGGTGCGAAGGACGCCCTGATGGAACTGTGCGACGCGGTGGTGCACCGGGCGGGCTGACGCCCGTCGCTCCTGCGGGTGCGGGCCGGCCTTCGCGACCCCCCGAGTGCGGGTGGACCTCCGCGACCCCTACGGGTCCCGGGGAAGTTCTGCCCCGCCGTGTCATACCGCAGGATTACGCCGAGTTGGGCCCGCGGTCTGACGATTCCCGGCGCCCGGTTTGGTCAGATGGGAGACACCACCTCACAGGAGTTCGGGTGACAATGGCGGCGCGAGGGGTGGGGGGCACCTCTCTGCTCGAGTGAAGTCGAGAGCTCGGGCGAGAGTGCACGGACGAAAGGCCGCCGCCGACGACGGAGGTAAGGCACACATGGCACCGTACGAGTCCGACGAGAGCAAGCCCGCCGGGGAGGCCGAGGACGTACGCGACGGGCGGCGCAAGGCCGCGCGGTACGCCGTCCCGGTGGCAGTGTTGGGGGTGGCCGCGGCGACGATCGGGCTCGTCCCGGCCTTCGCGGGATCCGGCGACCCGGATCTGCCCAAGATCAGCGCTCAGCAGCTCATCGAGAAGATCGCCAAGTCGGACGTCCAGCAGATGTCCGGCACGGTGAAGATCAGCACGGACCTGGGCCTGCCGGATCTCGGCGGTCTGCAGAACAGCCTCACCTCGGGCGCGCTGCCCCAGGGCGCGGGCGGGAAGGACGGCTCGGCCGCCGACCCCAGCTCCAAACTGCTCGAACTGGCCTCCGGTACGCACACCCTGCGCGTCGCCGCCGACGGCCCGGACAAGCAGAAGCTGTCGCTCATGGAGCAGGCAGCCGAGTTCAGCGTCATCCGCAACGGCGACAACGTATGGGCGTACGACAGCGCCTCGAACCAGGCACACCACTCGACCGGTGCCGGTGCGCGCAAGGGCGGGAGGACGGCGCCCGAGGACATGCCGACGACGCCCAAGGACTTCGCCGAGCAGGCCCTGAAGGCCGCCGACAAGACGACGTCCGTGACGGTCGACGGCACGGCGCAGGTCGCGGGCCGTGACGCGTACAAGCTGCTGATCAGGCCGAAGCAGTCGGCTACGACGGTGGGCGCGATCAGCATCGCGGTGGACGCGAAGACCTGGATGCCGCTGAAGTTCACGCTGACGCCGGCGACGGGTGGCGCGGCCGTCCTGGACGCGGGCTTCACCGATGTCTCGTTCGCCAAGCCTGCCGCCTCTACCTTCGACTTCACCCCGCCCAAGGGCACGAAGGTCACCCAGGGCGACGACATGAAGAAGGAAGCCGGGCGGGACGCGGAGCCGAAGGGCCTCGGCAAGCCCGGGAAGGGCCTCGGCAAGCCAGGCAAGGGCGCCGGCATGTTCGGCGGGGCCGAGGGAGCCGGGCCGAAGGTCATCGGCCAGGGCTGGAACTCGATCGCCGTCCTCGACAGCGGTGCCAAGGGCGCCATGCCCTTCGGCTCGGCGTCCGGCGGCGGCGCGGCGGCCGGCTTCCTCAACTCCCTGGGCGACCACGTCTCCGGCAAGTTCGGCAAGGGCACGGTCTTCTCGACCCGTCTGGTCAACGCCCTGATGACGGACGACGGCAAGGTGTACGTGGGCGCGGTCACCAAGGACGCGCTGCTGAAGGCGGCGAACGCGGGGAAGTAGCCCCGCACGGACGGGACGGGCAGGAGAGCCATGGAGGAGCTGTCCGCCGCGAACGCGGAGACGGCAGCGGTGGCGATGGCCGGGACGCAAGCGGTGGGCGAGCCAGGGCCAGGGACGGGGCCGGACGCGCCGGCGGGCGAGCAGCACGGCCCGGACGCGCGAGACGCCCCGGATGCCCCGGTCATCACCACCCGCGCCCTCACCAAGCGCTACCGCGGCGGTCAGCTCGCCGTGGACGGAATCGACCTGTCCGTCCCGGCGGGCAGCGTCTTCGGCTTCCTGGGGCCGAACGGCTCCGGCAAGACCACCACCATCCGCATGCTGATGGGCCTGATAGAGCCCACCTCCGGCACGGCACGCGTCCTGGGGCAGCCGATGCCCCGCGCCTCGCGCGCCGTGCTCCCGCACGTCGGCGCCCTCATCGAGGGCCCGGCCCTGTACGGCTTCCTGTCCGGCCGCGACAACCTCCTGCGCTACGACGCCGCCGACCCCACCGCCGACCCGCGCACCCGGCGCACCCGCGTCGAGGCCGCCCTGGACCGGGTCGGCCTCGCCGCCGCGGCTGGCAAGAAGGCGAAGGCTTACTCCCTCGGCATGAAGCAGCGCCTCGGGCTCGCGGCGGCGCTGCTCCAGCCCCGCAGGCTCCTGGTCCTGGACGAGCCGACCAACGGCCTCGACCCACAGGGCATGCGCGAGATCCGCTCACTGGTACGGGAACTGGCGTCCGACGGCACGACCGTCTTCCTCTCCTCCCATCTGCTCGACGAGATCGAACAGGTCTGCACGCATGCCGCGGTGATGGCGCGCGGCCGGCTCATCACCCAGGGCCCGGTGGCGGACCTGGCGGCCGGGGCGCGCGGACGTCTCGTGGTCACAACCCCGGACGTGACCGACGCGGCCCGCATCCTGAAGGAACAGGGCGTGGCCGACGTGGTGGTGGAGGAGGAACGGGTGACGGGCGAGCCGCCTGACCGCGAACCGGCCGACCTGAACGCCGCGTTGGTCGGCGCCGGAGTGCGCGTCCGCGGCTTCGGTGTCGAACGTGCCTCCCTGGAGGACGCGTTCGTCGCGCTCACAGGGGAGGGCTTCGATGTCGCGGGCTGAACCGGCCGGAGCGGCCCTGCTCCCCGAACGCCGCAGGACGCGCCCCCTGTGGACGCTCGGCCTGCTGCGCAACGAACTGGTGACCACCTTCCGGCGCTGGCGCACGCTCGCGCTGCTCGCCGTGCTGGCCGGTGTGCCGGTCCTGGTGGGGATCGCCGTCAAGGTCCAGACGGGCAACGGCTCCGGCGCCGGGCGGGGCGGTGACGGCGGACCCGCGTTCATCACACAGGTAACCAACAACGGCCTGTTCCTGGTCTTCACCGCGCTCGCCGCCACACTCCCGTTCTTCCTGCCGATGGCGATCGGTGTCATCGCGGGCGACGCCATCGCGGGCGAGGCGAACTCCGGGACGCTGCGCTACCTCCTGGTCGCCCCCGCCGGCCGTACCCGCCTGCTGCTCACCAAGTACGCGACCGTCATGGCCTTCTGCCTCGTCGCCACCCTCGTCGTCGCGGTCACGGCGCTCGCGGTCGGGGCCCTGCTCTTCCCGCTGGGCGACCTGACCACGATCTCCGGCACCCGCATCAGCTTCGCCGACGGCCTGGCCCGGGCCCTGCTGATCGCGCTGGTCGTCGCCGCGTCCCTGATCGGCGTGGCGGCGCTGGGACTGTTCATCTCGACGCTCACGGGCAGCGGCATCGCGGCGATGGCGACCACGGTCGGCCTGCTGATCACGGTCCAGATCCTCGACCAGATCCCCCAGCTGCACGCGCTCCAGCCGTACTTCTTCTCGCACTACTGGCTGTCCTTCGCGGACCTCATGCGCGACCCGGTCTACTGGCACGACCTGACCCGCGACCTGGGCCTCCAGGCCCTCTACGCGGCGGTCTTCGGCACGGCGGCCTGGGCGCGGTTCACCACCAAGGACATCACGGCGTAAAGGCCAGGGGGCCGGTCAGGGGCTCCGCATGTCAGCCCCCCGCAGCGCTGATGTCCAGCAGCAGGGACATGACGCCGACGAGCGTGGCGCTGCTGACGATCTCGCGCCGGGTGATCATGCCGGCGAGCCGGGAGAGCGGGATCCATTCCAGGCGGTCCGACTCGTTGCGTTCGGTCGGTGCGCCGATCCGCCGGGCGTCGTCCGTGCGGAACACGAAGTGGCGGGCGTCGGTGATGCCGGCCGCGGGCTCCGCGTACACGAGTTCCCTCAGTGAGCCAGGACGCCAGCCCGTCTCCTCCTCCAGCTCTCGTGAGGCCGCCCGCGCGGGCTCCTCGCCGTCCTCGACGAGGCCCATGGGGAGCTCCCAGGCCCAGGTGTCGGTGACGAAGCGGTGACGCCACATCATCAGCACCTGCCGCTCACCGTCGACAGCGGCCGCCACGGCGACGTCCCGCAGCCGGACCACGGTGTAGTCGACCCGTGCGCCGTCGGGCTGTTGGACGTCCAGGGAGCGCAGGCGCACCCAAGGGGTGTCGTAAAGGGCGCGTTCGCCGTGGACCTTCCAGCGCATCGTGATCTCCTTGGTGCGACGGGCCTTGCGGCCTGGGCGGCTGGGGCACATGTGGCCAAGCCTGGGGGTGTGTTCCCCTGCTGGGTGTTCCTTGCAACCGGCGAACGGGCCGCCGTGATCCCCCGTCCCGACGTGGGCGCGGCTTCTGGAACGACCCTGTGACGGCATGGTGACGTGAGACCGTGAGCGAGTGGACACACTTGGCAGCAAGTGTGTGACCGGTACCCGGCACATCGGAGTGAGGAAACAGATGCTTCGACCCAACCGTGAGAAGCGGGATCAGAAGCGCCAGGCGTCCGCGGCGGCCCCGGCGGCGGCGCCGATCGACGTCCGGGTGCCCGCCGCCGGTGCGGGGGCGGGCAGTGCCTGGATCGGCGGAGTACCGATCGTCGCGGCGGACGGCGAGGAGATCCAGGACGCCGTTCTGAGTCACCTCCACCGCATCGCCCTCGCCGCGGGGCACGTCGTCCGGGCCACGGTCCGGGACGAGCGGATCGGGTTCGTGGTGCCGATCCAGGTGTCGGCGGACGGGTCCAGCGCACTCGCGGGGGAGCCCGCGCGGGTGGCCCTTCCCCAGGAGCCGCCCTTCGCCGCGCCGGTGGCCCGCCCCGGGTACTCGCAGTCGGAGGCCGGGCCGAGCCGGGAGCCTGCGCGCCCGGACTGGGACAGGCCGACGCAGGCCCTGAGGACGGCACAGGAGCGGGAGCCGGCGGCCGGTACCCCGACTCCGGCTTTCCCTCCGCGAGCCGTACCGGAGCCGGAGGAGGCGGCGACCCACGCCGAGCGGCCCGCGCCCTTGCCGGCACCGCGCCCCGCCGTCGCCCAGCACGACCCGGCGGCGCGGCAACCCTCGACGTCCTTCGTAGCGCCTGCTCCCGAGGACGGCACACCCGCACACCCCGGCGGCACCGCCGCCACCTTCGTGCCGGGTGCTGATGCAGGGCAGACGCCGTTGACCGATGCGACGGCGTCCGGGCCGGAGCAGGGCTTGTCGCGGACCGTCTCCCCGGTCCCTGGCACGGTCTCCGCCCCGACAGGGGTGTTCGGTCCTCCGCCGGTGATGGCCATCGCGTCCGCGGCCCCGGTGCAGAAGCCCGTCTGGGCGGCCCCCGCGTCCGGCCCTGCGGAGCCTATGACGCTTGAGCCCGATTTCGACTCCGATGCCGAGCCCGACGACGCGCCGGAACCCGGCGCCGAGCCCGCCGCGTACGCCGCCCCTGAGTGGCCGCCGGCCCCCGCCCCGCGGGCCGCTCCGGTGGGTGCGGCAGAGGAAGAGGCCAAGGAACCGCCCGTGCGGGAGTTCGACTCCGTGGCCGAGGCGGTGCTCGCGCCCGAGTCCGGGGCGGTGCAGCCCGGCGGTGCGGGTGGGCCGGTCGCGGAGCCCATGGCCCGCATCAGTGCCGCCGTGAAGCAGGGCCGCCTCGAGGAGGCGGCGGGTCTGGCCGAACGTGCGGTCGCCGAAGCCTCCGCATCCCTCGGCGCCGACCACTCCGACGTGCTGCGCCTGCGCGAACTCACCGCGTACATCGCCTACCTGGCCGGAGACCCGCTGCGCTCCTTCCATCTGTCACTGGACCTCGCCCGGATCCGCCACCGCCTGTGCGACCCGCGCGGCGCGTACGGCAATGTGCAGAGCGCGGCAGCCGCCTGGCGTGCCGTCCGTGACCCCGCCCAGGGACTGCACCTGGGCCGCGACCTCATCACCGTATGGACCGAACTCGCCGCCGGCGAGGGCCCCGCCGCCGCCGACCTGGACCAGCTGGAGAAGGCCCGCAACCGCATGGGCCGCCTCGCCGGACGGGCCCGTACGGCCACGGGGACCCGGTGAGCGGTGACGGGGCGGGGGCGTGCGCGGGACTCCGCTATGCGTCCACCGGGGCGGAGCTCGCCGGGGACGGTGCAGGGATGCCGACAGGCATCCTCGACCGCCTCATGAAGCGCCATGCGTCGCTGGTGAGCAGCGTCAGCGCGAGCCACACCAGTGCGAAGCCCGCCCAGCGCTCAGGCGGCATCGCCTCGTGGAAGTAGAAGATGCCCAGCAGGAACTGGAACACCGGTGCCAGGTACTGGAGCAGGCCTAGCGTCGACAGCGGTACGCGGATCGCGGCGGCGCCGAAGCAGACGAGGGGGAGTGCGGTGACGACGCCGGTCGCGGCGAGCAGCGCCCCGTGCCCCGGTCCATGGGCTGTGAAGGTCGAGTCGCCGTGGGCTGTGAGCCACAGCAGGTAGGCCAGGGCGGGGACGAACTGCACGGCGGTCTCCGCGGCCAGCGACTCGAGGCCGCCGAGGTTGACCTTCTTTTTCACCAGTCCGTAGGTGGCGAAGGAGAAGGCGAGGCACAGCGAGATCCACGGCGGGCGGCCGTAGCCGATGGTCAGGACGACGACGGCGGCGAGGCCGACCGCGACCGCCGCCCACTGGACGGGCCGCAGCCGCTCCTTGAGCAACAGGACGCCCATGGCGATGGTGACGAGCGGGTTGATGAAGTAGCCGAGCGAGGCCTCCACGACGTGGCCGCTGTTCACGGCCCAGATGTAGACACCCCAGTTGACGGTGATGACCGCCGCGGCGACCGTGATCAGCCCGAGCTTGCGCGGCTGCCGCAGCAGCTGGCCCGCCCAGGCCCAGCGCCGCATCACCAGCAGGGCGACCCCGACCACGACCAGGGACCAGACCATCCGGTGGGCGAGGATCTCGATCGCTCCGGCGGGCTTCAGCAGAGGCCAGAAGAGAGGGACGAGTCCCCACATCCCGTATGCCGCGAAGCCGTTCAGCAGACCTGTCCGCCGTTCACTCTTCGACTTCTTGGCCACGGGCCACCTCCTTCTCGTACGACTTTCAAGAAGATAGCGCCGGACACCCTCGCATGTCATGCCCGTATCGCAATACGGTCATGACATGTGAGGGTGGTGGTGGCCGAGGGGCACCATGGGTGATCAGCTCCGCAGGGCGGCCGTGATCGACTCGCTGATGGGTGTGGTCGGACGGCCGATGAGGCGGGAGAGGTCGCCGCTGGTGACGGCCAGTTCGCCCTTCTCGATCGACGTGTCCACCTCGGCCAGCATCTCGGCGACGGGCCCGGGGAGGCCCACTCCGGTGAGGATGCCGGTGAGGGTCTCGGCGGGCACCGTGTTGTTCGCGATCTCCCTGCCGGTCTGCCGGCTCAGTTCGGCGGCGTACTCGGCGAAGCCCCAGGCGGTGTCGCCGCTCAGCTCGTAGGTCTTGTTCTCGTGTCCCTCGCCGGTCAGTACCGCGACGGCGGCGGCCGCGTAGTCGGCACGCGCGGCCGAGGCGACCCGGCCCTGGCCGGCGGCCTGGACGACGGCGCCGTGTTCCAGCACGGGGGCGAGGGTCTCGGTGTAGTTCTCGTGGTACCAGCTGTTGCGCAGCAGCGCGTACGGCACACCCGAGGCCAGGATCGCCCCCTCGGTGCGCCGGTGGTCGTCGGCCAGGGAGGCCGTCAGGCTCCCGGGGGCGCTGGTGTAGGCGAACAGTGCGACACCGGCCGCCTTGGCCGCGTCGAGGACGACCTGGTGCTGACCGGGCCGGCCTTTGTCGAACTCGTTGCCGGAGATCAGCAGCACCTTGTCTCCGGCGGAGAACAGGCCCTCGAAGGTCTCCGGGTCGTTGTAGTCGGCGACCGCGATCCGTACACCTCGCTCCGCGAAGTCGGCGGCCTTCCCGGGAGTGCGGACGACCGCGGTGATCCGGTGGGCCGGAACCTTCTCCAGTAGCTGCTCCACGACGTGGCGGCCGAGGTGTCCGGTGGCTCCGGTGACGACGATGCTCATGGCGGTGGTCTCCTTTAGGGGTGCGTCTGGCACTCACCTTAGGAGGGGCGCTTTCTGAAGCACAGTACCCACTTTCAAGTAAGGTACTGGTATGGCAGTAAGCAGCAATGCCGCGCGGAGCGGCGACCGGGCGGGCAGCCGGAGAAGCGAGTCCGACGCGGCGATGTGCCCCGATCGCCTCGTCCTGGAACACGTCACCAGCCGCTGGGGCGTCCTCATCCTGATCGAGCTCCTCGACCGGCCGCGCCGCTTCGGCGAGCTCCGGCGGGCGGTCGGGCGGATCGCCCACGTCAGCGAGAAGATGCTCACCCAGACCCTCCAGACCCTGGAACGCGACGGCCTGGTCCACCGGGACGCCAAGCCGGTGATCCCGCCGAGGGTCGACTACTCCCTGACCGGACTGGGCCGCGAGGCAGCCGTACAGGTGCGGGCGCTGGCGGAGTGGACGCAGGGACGCATGGGTGAAGTCGAAACGGCCCGCCGGGCATACGACGAGGCCCGGGCGCAGAAGTCCCGGGCCTCCTCGTGAACCGCGCGGTCTTCCCCGTGGCCCAGGGCCTCTCGTTTGGATCAGACCCCGCTCCCTGATCCGGCCTGGTCCAAACGAAAAACCCTAGCCGACGACCGTCCAGGTGTCTCCGCCGGCCAGCAGCGCGGCCAGGTCGCCCTTGCCGTTCTGCTCGATCGCGGTGTCGAGCTGGTCGGCCATCTGGGTGTCGTAAACGGGCCGTTCGACCGAGCGGAAGACGCCGATCGGGGTGTGGTGCAGGGTGTCCGGGTCGGCCAGTCGCGAGAGGGCGAACGCGGTGGTGGGGGAGGCCGCGCCCGCGTCATGGACGAGGATGTCCGCCTCGTTCTCCGGGGTGACGCTGACGACCTTCAGGTCACCGGTCCGCACATCCCGCACGACGCCGCGCGAGCCTTCCGGGCCGAACCGGATCGGCTGCCCGTGCTCCAGGCGGATCACCGCTTCCTCGGCGGTCCCCCGGTCCTTGAGGGCGTCGAACGCGCCGTCGTTGAAGATGTTGCAGTTCTGGTAGATCTCCACCAGGGCCGTGCCCCGGTGGGCGGCGGCCTGGCGCAGCACCTCGGTCAGGTGTTTGCGGTCGGAGTCGACGGTCCGTGCCACGAAGGACGCCTCGGCGCCGATCGCCAGCGACACCGGGTTGAACGGCGCGTCCAGGGAACCCATCGGCGTCGACTTGGTGATCTTGCCGACCTCGGAGGTGGGGCTGTACTGGCCCTTGGTCAGACCGTAGATCCGGTTGTTGAACAGCAGGATCTTGAGGTTGACGTTGCGGCGCAGGGCGTGGATGAGGTGGTTGCCGCCGATGGACAGCGCGTCGCCGTCGCCGGTGATCACCCACACGGACAGATCGCGGCGGGAGGCGGCGAGCCCGGTCGCGATCGCGGGTGCCCGGCCGTGGATGGAGTGCATGCCGTACGTGTTCATGTAGTACGGGAAACGGGACGAGCAGCCGATGCCCGAGACGAAGACGATGTTCTCCCTGGCCAGCCCCAGCTCCGGCAGGAAGCCCTGAACGGCGGCGAGGATCGCGTAGTCACCGCAGCCGGGGCACCAGCGCACTTCCTGGTCGGACTTGAAGTCCTTCATGGACTGCCTGGCCACGGCCTTGGGGACGAGGGAGAGCGCCTCGATCGTGCCCGTGCCTTCCGTGGACGTCTCAGCCATCGATGGCCTCCTTGAGAGCCGCGGCGAGCTGTTCGGCCTTGAACGGCATGCCGTTGACCTGGTTGTACGAATGGGCGTCGACCAGGTACTTCGCCCGGATGAGCGTGGCGAGCTGACCGAGGTTCATCTCGGGGATCACCACCTTGTCATAACGCTTCAGGACCGAGCCGAGATTCCGCGGGAAGGGGTTGAGATGGCGTAGATGGGCCTGCGCGATCGACTCCCCGGCCGTGCGCAGCCGCCGCACCGCGGCGGTGATCGGGCCGTATGTGGAGCCCCAGCCGAGGACCAGGGTCCTCGCGCCGTGCGGGTCGTCCACCTCGATTTCGGGCACCGCGATCCCGTTGATCTTCGCCTGGCGCGTACGCACCATGAACTCGTGGTTGGCGGGGTCGTAGGAGATGTTGCCCGTGCCGTCCTGCTTCTCGATTCCGCCGATGCGGTGCTCCAGGCCCGGAGTACCGGGGATCGCCCACGGCCGGGCGAGGGTCGCCGGGTCGCGCTTGTACGGCCAGAACACCTCGGTGCCGTCGTCCTGCGTATGGTTCGGGCCCTGTGCGAACTGCACGCTCAGGTCCGGCAGCTCGTCCAGCTCGGGGATCCGCCAGGGCTCGGAGCCATTGGCCAGATAGCCGTCGGAGAGAAGGAAGACGGGCGTGCGGTAGGTGAGCGCGATCCGGGCCGCGTCCATCGCCGCGTCGAAACAGTCGGCCGGGGTGCGGGGGGCCACCACCGGGACCGGCGCCTCGCCGTTGCGGCCGAACATCGCCTGGAGCAGATCGGCTTGCTCGGTCTTGGTCGGCAGACCGGTGGACGGGCCGCCGCGCTGGATGTCGACGACCAGCAGCGGCAGCTCAAGGGAGACCGCGAGGCCGATGGTCTCGCTCTTGAGGGCCACTCCCGGGCCGGATGTCGTGGTCACGGCGAGTGAGCCGCCGAAGGCCGCGCCCAGGGCCGCGCCGATACCGGCGATCTCGTCCTCGGCCTGAAAGGTCCGCACGCCGAAGTTCTTGTGCTTGGACAGCTCATGCAGGATGTCCGAGGCCGGAGTGATCGGGTAGGAGCCCAGGAAGAGCGGCAGATCCGCCTGGCGGGAGGCGGCGATCAGGCCGTACGACAGGGCGAGGTTCCCGGAGATGTTCCGGTACGTGCCCACCGGGAACGCCTTGGCCGCCGGGGCGACCTCGTACGAGACCGCGAAGTCCTCGGTCGTCTCGCCGAAGTTCCAGCCGGCGCGGAAAGCGGCGATATTGGCGGCCGCGATGTCCGGCTTCTTCGCGAACTTCGACTTCAGGAATTTCTCGGTGCCCTCGGTGGGCCGGTGGTACATCCAGCTCAGCAGGCCGAGGGCGAACATGTTCTTGCTGCGCTCGGCCTCCTTGCGGGTGAGGTCGAATTCCTTCAGCGCCTCGACGGTGAGAGTGGTCAGCGGGACGGGGTGCACGCTGTAGCCGTCGAGTGACCCGTCGTCCAGCGGACTGGCGTCGTAGCCCACCTTCTGCATGGCGCGTCTGGTGAACTCGTCCGTGTTGACGATGATCTCCGCGCCGCGCGGCAGGTCGCCGACGTTGGCCTTCAGAGCGGCCGGGTTCATCGCCACCAGCACGTTCGGCGCGTCCCCCGGGGTGAGGATGTCATGGTCGGCGAAGTGCAGCTGGAAGGAGGAGACGCCCGGCAGGGTGCCCGCGGGGGCGCGGATCTCGGCGGGGAAGTTCGGCAGCGTCGACAGGTCGTTGCCGAAGGACGCCGTCTCCGCGGTGAAGCGGTCACCGGTGAGCTGCATACCGTCACCGGAGTCTCCCGCGAAACGGATGATCACCCGGTCGAGCTTGCGCACGTCCTTCGCGCCCGCCGGTTTGCGCTGTTCTCCCACGACGGCTTCGTCTGCCTGCTCCGCTGGACTGCTGACCTGGCTGGTCACTGAACTGGACCTCCCTCGAGGCGGCTGACCGGGAGCGGCCGTCCCGCCGGCCTTCCCAGGATCAACCCTACGTCGGTAAGGGTCGCCTTCCCTGGGTCTTTCGCATGATGGACAACATGGTGAGACGGTCTGGCGCCCTGACTTGTCATGATTTACTCGCCCCCCGACGCTGGTTTTGAAGACGCTCTCTGCTCATCCTTCGGTTCTCGCGTTCCGGACGTGTGCGGCGGTGCCGACGCCGCATGCGACGTCCGGCGCGGGCCCGGCCGCGCACTCGGCCCGCGCGCCACGATCCCGCTGTCTGAAACAGTGTCAGTGGATCAGGACTTGAGGTAGGTGAGGACCGCCAGAACACGCCGGTGGTCCCCGTCGCTCTGTGACAGGCCGAGCTTCAGGAAGATGTTGCTGACGTGCTTCTCGACGGCTCCGTCGCTCACCACGAGCTGCCGGGCGATCGCCGCGTTGGTGCGCCCCTCGGCCATCAGTCCCAGGACCTCGCGCTCCCGCGGGGTGAGCGCGGCAAGGACGCTCTGCTTCCGGCTGCGCCCGAGCAACTGCGCGACCACCTCCGGATCGAGGGCGGTGCCGCCCTGAGCCACCCGTACCACGGCGTCCACGAACTCGCGCACTTCGGCAACCCGGTCCTTGAGCAGATAACCGACGCCACGACTGGAATCGGCCAGCAGTTCGGTGGCGTACTGCTCCTCGACGTATTGGGACAGCACCAGTACTCCGAGGCCGGGATACGCCTTGCGGAGCTGGACCGCGGCCCTGACACCCTCGTCCGTATGGGTGGGTGGCATCCGTACGTCGGCGACGACCGCATCGGGCAACTCGCCGCGATCCGCCAGTTCGGTGATGGTCTTGATCAGTGCTTCCCCGTCCCCGACACCGGCGACGACCTCATGTCCGCGGTCGGTCAGCAGCCGGGTCAGCCCCTCCCTGAGCAGCACTGAGTCTTCGGCGATGACGACCCGCACCCTGTTCTCCACGATCCTCGGCCCCCGCAGCTCCCCGTGTCCGGACGCGCATGGTGGGCGTCCGGCGGTGTCCTGGGCGGCCTCTCGTCCAGCCGCCCTTCGGCACCTCAGTATCGCGCTGTCCGCGGTTTCTCACTGGGCCTGTGGACAACACCGGCCGGTCGTGTCCTGCCCGAGCGCCGATCGAACCGCGGAGAGGCACAAGGGGAAGGCACGGAGAGGCACAGGGGGGAGGCACAGGGGAGAGACGCGACGGGCGGTGCGGGGAGGCGCGGGGAGGCCGGTTGATCAAGCCGGCCGCCACGGCAGTTCGGCGGTGATCCGGGTCGGCCCCCCGATCGGGGAATCCACGGCGAGAACCCCGTCCACCGCGTCGAGGCGCTCCGCGAGCCCCGCCAGCCCGGATCCGGCGGAGGCATCCGCACCCCCCGCCCCGTCGTCGGCCACCTGTAGCAGCAGCCGGTCCTCCACCCGCCACACGTCCACCGTCGCCCGCGACGCCCGGGCGTGCTTGCTGATGTTCTGCAGCAACTCGGAGACCGTGAAGTAGGCGATGCCCTCGATCGCCGGTGCCGGCCGTGCGGGCAGATCGACCTCCACCTGCACCGGAACGGTGCACCGCGAGGCCACGGCCGACAGGGCCGCGTCCAGTCCGCGGTCCGTGAGCACCGCCGGATGGATACCGCGCGCGAGGTCCCGGAGCTCCTTCAGCGCCGTCTTCACCTCCCCGTGCGCCTCGTTCACCATCCGTGCGGCCACCTCCGGGTCCTCGGCCAGTTTTTCCTTCGCCAGCCCCAGATCCATGGCCAGGTTCACCAGCCGGGCCTGCGCGGTGTCGTGCAGATCGCGCTCTATACGCCGCAGGTCCGCCGCCGCCGTGTCGACCACCGTCCCGCGGTCCGACTCCAGCTCCACCACCCGCGTCGCCAGCCGCGACGGACCGAGCAGCCCGTGCACCAGCAGTCGGTCCACGGTCGTGAGCCCCCGGACGATCCACGGAGTGGCCAGCGTGATCAGTAGCCCCACCAGCGCGGTCACCGTGATCTCGAACGGGTTGTCGAGATAGATCTGGTGTCCCTGGCCGCCGTACAGCTGAAGCCCGTCCTGACCGGCGTACATCGGGAACACCCAGAACCACAGCGGATACGTGAACAGCGTCCAGCCGGACACCCAGAAGCTGATCCCCACGCTGAACGAGAACACCGCCCACGGGAAGTGCACCACCGCGTACAGCATGTGCCGCCATGACGTCCCGCTCTTGAGAACCGCCCCGATCCAGGCCAGCGGCCCCGGCCGCTTCATCCTCAGCGGCTCCGGACCGGCCACCTCGAGTCCCAGCAGCCCGCGAGCCCGCGCGCGCTCCAGAACCCCGAACCCCCGGCAGCCCGCGAGCGCAGCCGCAAGCACCGGGATGCCGAGAAACGTCACCAGCAGGCCGGCACCGACCGACAGCATGGTGACGCTGTAGGTGAACGTCATGATCCCGATCGGCAGGTTCAGCAGCAGGTAGCACAACTCACCCCAGCTGCGCCTCTCGACCGGCGCGCGCAGCGCGGCCGGAAGCCGGTGCCGCCGCACCCCGGCACCCTGGGGCCCAGGGTCGCCCCACTCTCCGTAGCCCTGCCCGTACTGCACGGTCATCGGCGTCGTCCGTTCCACTCGTGGTCAGCCTCGGCCCGGTCCGCCTCTTCGGGCGGTGCGCCGCTTCCTGCCTCCACCCTGCTGTCCCGGCGCCCGCCCGGCCATGGAGCGGGTCGGCGTCTTGGACCGGGGGTTTTCCCCACCCCGCACCCCCGGCGCGCACCCTCCCCAGGCTCTGACACGCCTCGCCCCGTCTGGTTCGCGTATGCGCCCCGGGCCGCACGTCACTTCCGCCGGGACTCGTCCTCCCGGTCCCGCCAGGGCAGCTCCGCCGTGATCGTCGTCGGGCCGCCCACCGGAGAATCGACCAGGAACACGCCGTCCACCGCGCTCAGCCGCTCCGCGAGCCCCGCCATCCCGCTGCCGCCGTCGAGGCGGGCGCCGCCGCAGCCGTCGTCCCACACCTGTATGAACAGCCGCGCGTCCGTGCGCCAGACGTCGACGGAGGCCGAGCGGGCACCGCTGTGCTTGCTGATGTTCTGCAGCAGCTCGGAGACCGTGAAGTAGGCGATGCCCTCGATCGCCGCGGCAGGTCTCGTCTCCAGGGCCACGGTCACGCTCACGGGCACGGTGCAGCGCGTGGCGACCGCCGACAGTGCCGCATCCAGGCCGCGGTCGGTCAGAACCGCCGGATGGATGCCGCGTGCGAGATCCCGCAGCTCCTGCAGCGCCAGTTTCACCTCACCGTGTGCCTCCGCGACCATCGCCGCCGCCGCGTCCGGATCCTCGAGCAGCTTCTCCTTGGCCAGGCCGAGCCCCATCGCCAGGTTCACCAGCCGCGCCTGTGCCCCGTCGTGCAGATCGCGCTCGATGCGCCGCAGGTCCGCCGCCGCCGTGTCCACGACCACCCCCCGGCCGGACTCCAGCTCCGCGATGCGCCGTTCCAGTTCGTCGGAGGGGGAGAGCAGACCGCGCACCATCACCCGGTCCGCGTTCGTCAGCACGCGCGCGATGAACGGCAGGACGGGCCACAGGACGAAGAGCGACACGGACATCACCACGAACGTGGCGATGCCCCATGGCAAGCGGATGAAGCCGTACAGCGCCGTCCGCCAGCCCACCGGATCCTTCAGCGCCATCCACAGCCGTGGGAGCGGTCCGCCGCCTCTGCGCAACGGCAGCGGAGTCGGCTCCTCCACCCGCACTCCGAGCAACGCCCTGGCCCGCGCCCGCTCCAGCCTCCCCAACCGCCGTGCGCCCAGCAGCCCGACCGCCAGCAGCGGGAACCCGATCACGGTCACCGTCATGCACGCCCCCGTGAGCAGCACCGTCATCACGTAGACAAAGCCCACCAGCGCCGTCGGCAGATTCGAGAGCAGGTATGCGATCTCCCGCCAGGTGTGGCCGTCCAGGGCGAGACGCACGGGAGGCGGGCGGTCGTCGTCCGGGGCGTCGGATCTGTCAGGTCGTGCGATGTGTTCTGTCATGGCTTCCGGCCTCGTTCGGTCATGTAGGCCAGCCTGCCCGTGCGGTGGGCCGTGCCGCCATGAGGAGGACCGCCGAGGTCCACGGGGGGAAACCCCACCCCGAGGGACCCCAGGGGCGTGAGTGAAGGCCGGCCAGGGGCGGGCGGCCGGAGCCGCACCGGGAGCACCGGGGTGTCTCGAGGCGTGATGGGCTGCTTACCCTTTCTTTAGCAGGGCCTAGACTCCCGTGCGTACAGAACGTCGAACACCAGGTTCACCAGGGTCACGAGGTCAGGGAGCGAGGGGCTGACGTGCCGGATCCGACCGCCGTCATCGTCATGGCGGAGACCGGGAGCGTGAGGAGCGCCGGGACCACCTCCGGAAGCAGCGGAGGCACCGGAGACATCGTCGCGGCGGGCTACTTCCACTCCTACTCCGTCGTCGGGCTGCTCGCGGCCGTCGGCGTGCTCTTCGTCGCCGTCGCCTTCGGCGCGAGCCGCCTGCTGCGCCCTGTTGTGCCCACACCCGAGAAACTCCTGACGTACGAGTGCGGCGTCGACCCGGTCGGTGAGGGCTGGGCCCACACACAGGTCCGCTATTACGTCTACGCGTTCCTGTACGTGATCTTCGCGATCGATTCGATCTTCCTCTTCCCGTGGGCGACGGTCTTCGCCGACCCCCGCTTCGGGGCGACCACCCTCGTCGAGATGTTCGTGTTCCTCGGCTTCCTGGCCGTGGGGCTGCTGTACGCGTACAAGAAGGGCGTCCTGACATGGACGTGAATCCCTTGACCTCCTCGGTTCCCCCGGATCCCGCGGCCTCCTCGGCTGCCCCGGACCGAGAGCCGGTGCCGCTGCCGGATCCTGAGGGTCCCCCCGCCGAAGGCAGGGGGAGGCTCGGTGTACTCTCCCGCCTCGCCCCCGAGCCGATGAAGGTGGTCCTGAACTGGGGCCGCCGCTACTCACTGTGGGTCTTCAACTTCGGTCTCGCCTGCTGCGCGATCGAGTTCATCGCAGCGTCGATGGCCCGCCACGACTTCATCCGTCTCGGGGTGATCCCGTTCGCGCCCGGTCCGCGCCAGGCCGACCTGATGGTCGTGTCCGGCACGGTCACGGACAAGATGGCCCCGGCCGTCAAGCGCCTGTACGAGCAGATGCCCGAGCCGAAGTACGTCATCTCCTTCGGCGCCTGCTCGAACTGCGGCGGCCCTTACTGGGACTCGTACTCCGTCACCAAGGGTGTCGACCAGATCATCCCGGTGGACGTGTACGTCCCCGGCTGCCCGCCCCGCCCCGAGGCGCTGCTCCAGGGCATCCTCAAGCTCCAGGAGAAGATCGCGCGCGAATCGCTCGGCGAGCGGTACGGCGCGTCCCGGCCGTCCACAACCGCCCTGCAGAGCGGCCTGGTCAGGCCGCCGTCCGTGCCCTCCACCCCGGACCTGCCTGCGGTCCAGGGTCCGGAGACGGACCCGGACCCGGGGGTGACGCGATGACCGCGGTCGGCTGGCTGCCCGCCCCCGCGGAGGACCTCTTTGGCGCGGAGGCCACGGCCGAGGAGTCGTACGACGTCCTGACGGTCGACGTGCCCCCGGCGCACTGGACCACGGCGCTGCGCACCGCCCGTGACGAACTGGGCTGCACGTATTTCGACTGGCTGAGCGCGGTGGACGAACCGGGCACGGGCCTGCGCGTCTCGGCCCATGTGGTGGCCCTGTCCCCGCTGCGCCGTCTCCTCCTGCGCACGACGGTCCCGCACGAGACCCCCGTCCTCCCCTCGGCGGTGGGCGTCTACGCGGGCGCCGCCTGGCACGAGCGCGAGACCCACGAAATGTTCGGGGTCGCCTTCGAAGGCCACCCGTCGCTGGACCACCTGCTCCTGCCCGACGGCTTCGAAGGCCACCCCCTGCGCAAGGACTTCGTCCTGGCGGCCCGGGTCGCCAAGGCGTGGCCCGGCGCGAAGGAGCCCGGCGAGTCCGACCACGGCGGCCCCAAGCGCCGCCAGATGCTGCCCCCGGGCGTACCCGACCCGAACGAGTGGGGCCCCCTCAAGGGACAGCTTCCCCCCGCTCCCGCCCGTCCGGCCCGAGCGGCGGGGGAGCGCCCGGTGCGCCGCGCCCGTACGGCGGCTGAGGGCTCGGCGACCCAGAGCCCCGCCGCGGGCGAGACCGCGGAGGCGCGCCCGGCGCCCCGTCGCGCGCGCAGCGTCTCGCAGGGCTCGGCCTCGCAGCGAGCCGTGGAGCCCGGCGGTGCGCCCGAGGCCCCGGCCGGCCCGCGCCGTGCACGCAGCGCGTCCGGGGGGTCGGCCTCACAGCGCGCGGAGGACGCGGGTCCGGCGGCTGCGCCTGCCGCTCCCGCGGCCGGTCCGCGCCGTGCGCGCAGCGCCTCGGAGGGGTCCGCCTCCCGGCGTGCCGACGCGGGTGCTGGTGCGGCCAAGCCCACCCAGGACACGGCCGCTGAGCCGCCGCCCGAGCCGGCCGCGGTGCCGCGCGGCTCGGATGCCCCTTGGCACCACGCCCGTCCGGCCTTCGACGAGCGTGGAGCCGCCCCCCAGGCAGGCGCCAAGGCCGAAACCGGCCCCGCGGCGAACGAGCCCAGGGCGACCGAGGCCGCGAAACCGGAGTCCGCAATGATCGGGACCCCATCGACCGAGCCCGCGGAAGCCGCGGCCAAGGCGGGAGTCGAGCCGGAGGCCGCGACCGACGCGAAGGCCGCGACCGACGGGGAGCGCACGGCAGGCGCCGAGGCGCAGTCCGAGGGCGAAGCCGAAGCCGATGCCGGGGCTGAGACCGGGGCCGATGACAGGGCCGAGCGTGAGCCCGATGCCGTGACCAGGCGTGAGACCGACCCCGAGGCCGGGCGCAAAGCCATCCCGGAAGCGGGACCTGAGGCCGGACCTGACGCCACCCCGGAAGCCGGCCCCGAAGCGGCCGAAGGCGAGCCCGGTAGAGAGAGCCACCCGGGCGACGCCCGGCCGCCCGAGTCCCCGGCCCCCGACGAACGCCCCGACTCCGATGAAAGCCCCAACCCCGACGACCACCCCGGAGGCACGCAGTGAACGGCGCTCTCGACGTCGCCCTGCGACTCCTTGTCGTGTTCGTCGTCTTCCTCTCCTTCCCCTTGATCGTCGGCCAGACCGAGCACAAGGTCATGGCCCATATGCAGGGCCGCCTCGGACCGATGTACGCCGGCGGTTTCCACGGCTGGGCCCAGCTCGTCGCCGACGGCGTGAAGTTCGCGCAGAAGGAGGACGTGGTCCCGGCGGGCGCCGACCGCCGCGTTTTCCAGCTGGCCCCCGCCGTCGCCCTCCTTCCGTACCTCCTCGTCCTCCTCGTCATCCCGATCGGCCCGGGCAAGGGCGCCGTCGGCCAGGTCGTCGACGCGGGCATCTTCTTCGTCCTGGCCGTCATGGGAGTCGGCGTGCTCGGCTCCCTCATGGCGGGATGGGCGTCCGCCAACAAGTTCTCCCTGCTCGGCGGCCTCCGCACCGCCGCGCAGCTCCTCGCATACGAGCTCCCGATGCTGCTCGCCGCCGCCTCCGTGGCGATGGCGGCGGGCACCGTCTCACTCCCCGGCATCCTCGGCGCCTTCGAGTGGTGGTGGGTGCCGTGGCAGATCGTCGGCGCGTTCGTCTTCTTCGTCGCCGGCCTCGCCGAGCTGCAACGCCCTCCCTTCGACATGCCCGTCGCCGACTCGGAGATCATCTTCGGCGCGTACACCGAGTACACCGGTCTGCGCTTCGCCCTGTTCCTCCTCGCCGAGTACGCCGGGATCGTCGTGCTGTGCGGACTGACCACCGTCCTCTTCCTGGGCGGCTGGCACGGCCCCTGGGGCGCCGACGGCCTCGGGTGGCTCTGGACGCTCCTGAAGACCGCGGTCCTCGCCTTCGTCGTCATCTGGCTGCGCGTCACCTACCCCCGTCTGCGCGAGGACCAGCTCCAGAGGCTCTCCTGGACCCTCCTCGTCCCTCTCTCCCTCGCCCAGATCGCCCTCACCGGCATCGTCAAGGTGGTGATCTCCTGATGTCCCGCCCGTCGCCCGATCAACGCTCCTCGACGGCGCCCTCCGGGCGGTCCCGTCTGCCGATCCCCGGCTCGGGTCTCGCCAAGGGCCTGGCCGTCACCCTGCGCACGATGACCAAGAAGTCCGTCACCGAGCAGTACCCGGACACCCAGCCCGCCCTCCCGCCCCGCAGCCGTGGCGTCATCGGGCTGTTCGAGGAGAACTGCACGGTCTGCATGCTGTGCGCCCGCGAATGCCCGGACTGGTGCATCTACATCGACTCCCACAAGGAGACGGTCCCGGCGGTGACCCCCGGCGGCCGCGAGCGCAGCCGCAACGTGCTCGACCGCTTCGCCATCGACTTCTCCCTGTGCATGTACTGCGGTATCTGCATCGAGGTCTGTCCCTTCGACGCCCTGTTCTGGTCTCCGGAGTTCGAGTACGCCGAGACCGACATCCGTGACCTCACCCATGAGCGCGACAAGCTCCGCGAGTGGATGTGGACCGTTCCCGCTCCACCCGCCCTCGATCCCGGCGCCGAGGAGCCCAAGGAGCTTGCCGCCGCGCGCAAGTCCGCGGAGAAGCTGGCTGCCGCAGCACAGACCGAGCCGACCGAGCCCACCGAATCCGCTGGTCCCCAGGAAGGAGCGTCTTGAGTCCCACCCCCGCGGTGACGGCCGCGGCCGTCACGGAGACGCACGGCTTCCTCTCCCCGAGCGGCGTCGAGATCGTCTTTCTCCTCGTCGGACTGGTCACCCTCGGTGCCGCGCTCGTCAGCGTCACGACCAGGCAACTGGTGCACGCCGCCCTGTGGCTCGTAGTGACCCTCGGCGGCCTCGCTGTCGAATACCTCCTGCTCACCGCCGAGTTCATCGCGTGGATGCAGGTCCTCATCTACGTGGGTTCCGTCGTCGTCCTCCTCCTGTTCGGGCTGATGCTCACCAAGGCCCCGATCGGCCGTTCGCCGGACGCCGACTCCGGCAACCGCTGGGCCGCCCTCACGGTCGCCGTCGCCGCCGCTGCCGCCCTGGTCTGGGTGGTCGTGGACGCGTTCCGTACGACCTGGATCGACCTCGCCGGCCCGGCCTCCGGGTCCACGAAGGTCACCGGCGCGAGTCTCTTCCGGTACTGGGTCCTCCCCTTCGAGGCCCTGTCCGTCCTCCTTCTGGCCGCTCTGGTCGGGGCGATCGTCCTCTCCCGCAAGGTGAAGGAGAACGAGGCGCCCACCACCGCGAGCGCCCCGGCCGTCCCGGGGGCACGCGACGCGAAGGAAGGCGTCCGCTGATGCACCTCGCCTATCCCGCCGTGCTCTCCGCCCTCCTCTTCTGCACGGGCCTGTACGGCGTCCTCGCGCGCCGCAACGCGATCCTCGTCCTGATGTCGGTCGAGGTGATGCTCAACGCGGTCAACCTCAACCTCGTCGCCTTCGACGTCTGGCTGAGCAGGGCCGCCCGCGACACGCTGCACTCCGGCCAGGCCCTGACCCTGTTCACCATCGCCATCGCAGCCGCCGAGATCGGCATCGGTCTGGCGATCGTCCTCGCCGTCTACCGCAACCGCGGCACCTCGGACATCGACCGGCTCCGCGACACCGCCGAGAGCCGCGAAAGCGACACCACCGCGGGTGAGAAGGCAGAGGCCACCGCGTGACCACGACCACCTTCGCCGTACTCGTCCCTCTTCTTCCGTTCCTCGGCGCCGCGGCCGGACTGCTGCTCGGCCGCACCGGCCCCCGCTATGTCCGCCCCCTCGCCGTCCTTCCGAGCCTGGCCTCGCTCGCGCTGGCCGTACTGGTCGCCGTGCGCCAGGGCGGCGGCACGGCCATCGACTCCGCAACCGAGCTCACCCCCACAGGCTCGGTCCCGATCGACCTCGCCCTCCACATCGACGGCTTCGCCGCCCTCGTCGCGGTGCTCGTCGGCGTCGTCGCCTCCTGCGTGCAGATCTACTCCACTGGCTACCTGCGCGACGACCCGCGGTACCCCTCGTACGCCGCGCTCGTCTCCCTGTTCACCTCCGCGATGCTGCTGGTCGTCTATTCGGGCGACCTGATCGTGCTGCTGGTCGGCTGGGAAGTCATGGGCATCTGCTCCTACTTCCTCGTCGGCCACTACTGGGAGACCTCCGAAGCCCGCGCCGCCTCCATCAAGGCATTCCTGGTCACCAAGCTCGGCGACGTCCCCTTCCTCATCGGGCTGTTCGCGCTGGGCACCGACGCCGGTTCCTTCCGCATCACACGGGTCCTCGGCGCCGTCGCGAGCGGGGGACTGCACCACCCGACCGTGATCGCCCTGCTGCTCCTGGCGGGCGTGGCGGGCAAGTCGGCGCAGTTCCCGCTGCACACCTGGCTCCCCGACGCGATGGCGGGCCCGACGCCCGTCTCCGCGCTGATCCACGCCGCGACCATGGTCGCGGCCGGTGTCTACTTCATCGCCCGTCTCCTCCCGGTCTTCCAGGCCTCGTCGGCCGTGATGATCGTCCTCGCCGTCATCGCCGCCGTCACCATGGCCGGCTCGGCGCTCGCCGCACTCGCCCAGGACGACATCAAGCGGGTCCTCGCGTACTCGACGATCGGTCAGCTCGGCTACATGACCGGAGCCCTCGCCGTCGGGGACCGCGATGCCGCCGTCTTCCACCTCCTGTCCCACGGCGCCTTCAAGGCACTGCTGTTCCTCGCCGCCGGCGTGATCATCCACGCCGCCGGCACCAACTCGCTGGCCGCGATGTCCCGCATGAAGGACCTGCGCGCCCGTGTCCCCGACGCCTACTGGACGATGACCGTGGCGCTGCTCTCGCTCGCCGCGATCCCGCCGTTCGCCGGATTCTTCTCCAAGGAGTCCGTCCTCGGCGCGGCCGAGCACACCGCCACCGGCCACGCCGCGCACACCCCCGGCGCCGCGGGCTGGATCGTCCTCGTCGCCGGCATGGTCACCGCCCTGCTCACCGCCGCCTACGCGACCCGGCTGTGGCTGCTCGCCTTCCGCGGCCACGGCACCGAGGCCCCCGACCACGGCAGGCAGCCCCTCGTCATGAACGCGGTGCTGTGGGTGCTCACCATTCCCTCGCTCGCGTTCGGCCTCACCTACGGCGTACTGCCCGACTGGTTCGACGGCCGCTCCCTGGCACCTGAACTGACGACCGCAGTCCTCAGCACTGGCCTCGCCCTCGTCGGCGCGCTCATGACCTACGGCGCCTGGCGACACACCACGGCGCTCGCCGCCCGTGTCCCGCTGGGTGCGGTCGCGGCCCACCCCGAGGCGGACGCCGGACTGGTCGAAGCCGAGGCCATCGCAAGCCACACACCCGCCTACGGCGACATCGCCTACGCCCCCGACCCCGCGGACCCGGGTCGCCTCCTGCTCGGCCCGCTCCACCGCCATGCCGCCGTCGGCTTCCACCTGGACGCCGTGTACGACACGCTCTTCGTCCGCCCCGTCCTGGCGGGAGCGAGTCTCGTCCGGTTCCTGGACCGCGAGGTCGTCGAGACCTATGTACGCGGTGCCGGAGCTCTACCCCGCCTGCTCGGGGCCGCCGTACGGCGCGCCCAGACCGGCAATGTGCAGACCTATGTGAGCGCGCTGCTCGCCGGCACCGTCGTCCTGACGGTGGCCGTCCTCCTCGTCGCCACGGGAGCGTGAGCAGGCGTGATCGATATCAGCGAGTCCGTGATGCAGTTCCTTCTGGCATTCATCGTCGTCGTGCCCCTCATCGGCGCGCTCGCCGCCCTCCTGCCGGCACCGCCCGGACTGAAGGGGAAGTCACCGGAGCAGGCCGTGCTGCGGCACGGGGCGACGGTCACCGGCGCCGTGCTCATCGCGGCTGTCGTCCTGGCGTTCGGTTTCGACCATGACCACCCGTCGAAGATGCAGGCCACGACCGACATCAGCTGGATCCCCGCACTCGACGTGCGGATCCACCTCGGCGTCGACGGCATTTCCCTCCCCCTTCTGGTCCTGACCGCGCTGCTGACCTTCCTCTGCGCGCTCTACTCGTACTTCAAAATGCCTGAGGGCCCGTCCCCGAAGGCCTTCGTCGCACTGCTGCTCGTCCTCGAGTCCGGCACCCTCGCGACCTTCGCCGTCCTCGATCTGCTGCTGTTCTTCCTCGCGTTCGAGACGGTGCTCATCCCGATGTACTTCCTCATCGCCCGCTGGGGCGGTGCCGGGCGGACCCGGGCCGCCTGGAGGTTCATCCTCTTCACGCTGCTCGGCTCCGTCGTCATGCTGCTCGGCCTGCTCCTGATCGGACTCAAGGCGGGCACGTTCGACATGGTGGCACTCGCCACTGACAACGGTGGGTCACTGACCACATCCGTGCAGGTCATCGCCGTACTGGCGATCGGGATCGGGCTCGCCGTCAAGACGCCGATGTGGCCGCTGCACAGCTGGTTGCCCGACGCCCACACCTCCGCCCCCACCGTCGGCTCGGTCCTGCTGGCCGGTGTCCTGCTGAAGATGGGCACGTACGGGTTCGTCCGCATCCTCCTGCCGATCGCGCCGCACGGCTTCCACATCTTCGCCCCCTACCTCGCCGCGCTCGCCGTCGTCGGGATCATCTACGGTTCCCTCGCCTGCCTCGCCCTCGCCAAGCGCGGGGCGAAGGGGGACCTCAAACGCCTCATCGCCTACTCCTCCGTAGGCCACATGGGCTTCGTGCTGCTCGGTATCGCCACCACCACCCCGACCGGAGTGAACGGCGCGCTGTTCGCCAACATCGCCCACGGACTCATCACCGGCCTCCTGTTCTTCCTGGTCGGCGCGCTGAAGGAGCGCACTGGCAGCACCGACCTCGACACCCTCGCCGCCGAGACGGGCGCGGCCCTCTACGGCAAGGCGCCCCGTCTCGGCGGACTGCTCGCTTTCGGTGCCGTGGCCTCGCTCGGCCTGCCTGGTCTTGCCGGATTCTGGGGCGAGATGCTGGCACTGTTCGGCGCCTTCAAACCCGCCGCGGACCTCAGCCGTCCGGCGTTCCTCACCTTCATGGGGATCGCCGCGTTCGGCACGCTGCTCACGGCCGCGTACATGCTCGTCGTGGTGCGGAGGGTGTGCATGGGAGCCGTACCGCAGGAAGCGCCGAGGCTCGCCGACGTCCACATGTACGAATTCGCGGCCTGGACGCCGCTCGTCGCCCTCACCGTCGTCGCCGGCCTGTGGCCCCGGGCCCTTCTGGGCCTGACCGATCCGGCCGTGCAGCAGCTCCTCGCAGGAGGCACCCGATGAGCTCCCTCGTCCAGTCCGTCGACTGGCTGGCCATCGCGCCACCCACCATCGCGGCGGTCGTCGCACTGGCCGTCCTCGTCGCCGACCTCTTCCTCGCCGCTGAGCGCAAGGCACTCCTCGGCTGGGTCTCCCTCGCCGGGCTGGCCGCGGCGGTACTCATGCTGCTGCCCCTCCTGGACGGAGACCGCGCCACCTTCTGCCTTACGGGCGCCCCGCACGTGTGCAGCTACACGGCGGACCGTTTCACCCTCGTCATCCAGTTCCTCGTCCTCGGCGGCGCCTTCCTCGCGGCCCTCCTGTCCGTCACTGCCCTCAAGGACGCCGAGAAGCAGGTGCCCGCCGGGGAGTTCTGGTTCCTGCTGCTCTCCTCCGCGGCCGGCGCCGCCCTGCTGCCGGCCTCCCGCGACCTGGCCACCCTCATCGTCGCCCTGGAGGTCGCCTCCCTGCCCGCGTTCGCCCTGGTCGGCATCCGCTACGGCGACAAACGGTCCTCCGAAGCGGCCCTCAAGTTCTTCCTGTCGTCCGTCACCGCGACCGCGGTGAGCCTCATGGGCATCAGCTTCGTGTACGCGTCCACCGGCACCCTCTACCTCACCCGGATCGCCGAGCGGATCCAGCACGTGGACGGCCAGCTGCACGTGCTGGCCCAGACCGGGGTGGTCCTCACCCTGGTCGGCTTCGCGTTCAAGACCGCCGCTGTCCCGTTCCACTTCTGGGTGCCCGACACCTACGTGGGCGCGCCCTTGCCGGTTGCCGCCTATCTGTCGGTCGTCGGCAAGACGGTCGGCTTCTCCGGCCTCATCCTCGTCACCGTCGTCGCTCTGCCGTCCTACTCCGACGTCTGGGGCCCGGCGCTCGCCGCGCTGGCCGCCCTCACCATGACCGTCGGCAATGTCGGGGCGCTGCGCCAGCAGGCCACGCGCGCGTACAGCGCCGTGCGCCTGCTCGCCTGGTCCTCCGTCGGCCAGGCCGGGTACCTCCTTGTGCCGATCGCCGCAGCCGCTTACTCCAAGGACGCGCAGAAGGCGATCGGCTCCACCGTCGCCTACGCCCTGATGTACGCCGCGGTCAACCTGGGCGCCTTCGCCGTCGCCGCGCTCGTCGGCCGTACGAGGGCCCTGAACCGTATCGCCGACTACCGCGGCCTGTACGCGTCGAACCCCCTCGCCGCCCTGTTCCTGGCCTTCTTCCTGCTCTGCCTGGCGGGCCTCCCGCCGGGTGTCATCGGCCTCTTCGCGAAGGTCACCGTCTTCTCCGCGGCCGTCGACGCGGGACTGGGCTGGCTCGCCGTGGTGATGGCGGTCAACGTGGTGATCGCGCTCTTCTACTACCTCCAGTGGACGGCCCTGCTCTTCAGGGCGCCCGAGGGCGAGCCCGAGAAGCACCGCGTACCCGCACCGCTCACGGCCGCCATCGCGCTCACCGCCGTCCTGGGCATCGTGCTGTCCGGGGCGCCCCAGCTGGTGCTGCGCTTCTCGTCCACCGGTCTCTTCTGACGGCCTCTACCGGTTTCCACCGACCTCTACCAGCTCTACCTGGCTTACTGGTTTCCACCGGCGTCTAACGGGCTTCCGCCGATCTCCGCCGACGGCGCCGCGCACATCCGACCGCACCGGCGTCCGCCGATACCGTCGGTGCCTGGGCCGGTGATTCCGCGGGCGCCGCTGCGGGGCGCTCGCGGAATCACCCGGACGGTCCACCCGCTCCGGCGTGCACACCAGGGAACTCACACTCCTCGCCTCGCGTTGACCAGTTCGGGAGGGTCCACTGAGAGGTGGAGTCAACAGCACTCGCAGACAAGGGTTCCCCTGCCGCACCACTTGGAGGGCGTACCGTGCACCGCCGGCACAACGGGCTAAGGACCGCAGTACTCCTCGGGGGGCTGTCCGCACTCATCATCGTTATCGGCAGCTTCTTCGGCCGTACGGGACTGGTCGTCGCTGTCCTCATCGCGCTCGGCACGAACGCGTACGCGTACTGGAACAGCGACAAGCTGGCTCTACGCGCGATGCGCGCACGCCCGGTGAGCGAGTTCGAGGCCCCCGCCCTGTACCGCATGGTCCGTGACCTCTCCAACCAGGCCCGCCAGCCCATGCCCCGCCTCTACATCTCCCCGACAGAGGCCCCGAACGCGTTCGCGACGGGCCGCAACCCGCGCAACGCGGCCGTGTGCTGCACCGAAGGCATCCTCCGTCTGCTGGACGAGCGCGAACTGCGCGGCGTCATCGGACACGAGCTGAGCCACGTCTACAACCGCGACATCCTGATCTCGTCGGTCGCCGGAGCCCTTGCCTCCGTGATCATGTTCCTGGTGAACTTCGCCTGGCTGATCCCGGTGGGCCGTTCGGACGACGATGACGGCCCCGGCATCCTCGGCCTGTTGCTGATCATGATCCTGGGCCCGCTCGCCGCGACCCTCATCCAGCTCGCCATCAGCCGCTCCAGGGAGTACGAGGCGGACGCGTCCGGAGCCCAGCTGACCGGTGACCCCCTCGCACTGGCCAGCGCCCTGCGAAAGCTGGAGCTGGGCACCCAGCAGCTTCCGCTGCCCCCCGAACCACGCATCGAGACGGCGAGCCACATGATGATCGCCAACCCCTTCCGTCCAGGGCAGGGAATCTCCAGGATGTTCTCCACGCACCCGCCGATGGCGGAGCGCATCGCCCGGCTCGACCAGATGGCAGGGCGCCAACGATGACGGCCGTCCAGAACGTCATGTGACCCGCCCTGAGCGGCTTCTGACTGTTTCGCGGATACGTGTCCGCGGACGCCGCCCGGGACAGTTCCCGCCTTTGCGTACCGGGTCGGCGTCATCGCCCGCAGCGTCGAGCCCGGCCTGACCGCTTGCCTGACTGACGCGGGTTCAGCCTGGCGAAGGAGGCTGTCCAGGGCGCCTTGGGCACCCCTGACGCAACCGGCCACGGGAAGCTCATCCGACCGGGACCGACAGGCGCGGGACGCCCCGTGCCATGGCCGGAGCGGTGGCTCAGCGCCCGCCGAAAGCCTGGTCCGTCGCAACCACCTCACGGCCGAGGGGCATGAGCGAGATCGGGATGAGCTTCAGGTTGGCCCACCCGAAGGGGATGCCGATGATCGACAGAAACAGAGGGATGCTCGTGATCAGGTGTCCCAGAGCCAGCCACCACCCCGCGAAGATCACCCAGATCACGTTGCCGACGCACGACGGCGCCCCGGCGCCCGGCCGCTCCACCGTGGTGCGGCCGAACGGCCACAGGACGAACCCGGCGATGCGCAGCGACGCGATGCCGAACGGGATGGTGACGATCAGTACGAAGCAGATCAACGCGGCGATCAGGTACCCGAGCGCCATCCAGATGCCGCAGAGGACGAGCCACAGGATGTTGAGCAGCAGGTTGAACACCTTCATGATCGGCACCTCTCCAGGTCGCTCCCTCGGCACTGCCTGCCACCACAAGTATCAGCTGGTCATGCGCTCAGACGGAACCGCAAGGGCCTTGTAGCGTGATCGGGAACGTTCCGAGACGATCCCGTTCGGCGTCGCCGACTTCACGCCCATGCTGACGGACTGATCGATGTGGCCAGTCGTCCACAGGCCGGTCCGGATGTCAGTGGCCCCCTGCATCATGAATCCATGACCGAGAACGAGCAGTTGCTGGACAGGGTGGCGGACCAGGCCCGCAATATCCGTCCGTGGGGCTGGTCCTCGCTGCCCGAACCTGTGGAGGGGGCCGCCGTCGCCCGCGCCGAGACGGCTTTGGGCTTCACTCTGCCGCCACTGCTCAGCGCGCTCTATCTGCGGATAGGGGACGGCGGATTCGGCCCGGAATACGGACTGCTGCCCCTGCTCGACAGTCCGCCCTCCGGAGAGCCGGCCGCCGTCCCGCAGTACCTCGCGAACCGTGAGAGCGGCCGCAAGGACCCCGACTGGCCCTGGCCGGAGGGCGTGCTGCCGATATCGCACTGGGGCTGCGGAATGTACGCGTGCGTGGACTGCAGCACCGAGCAGGGAATGGTGCTGCTCTACGAGCCGAATGCCGACGACGCCCGGCACGCCTGGTACGTCGATGCCCCCAGCCTCGCGGAATGGCTTCAGACCTGGCTCGACGGCACGGGCTGGTACGAGGAGTCCCACGAGGGCGATGACCTGGTGCCGTGGGCGGACTTCCCGATGCGCACGGGTGTCACGCGGACGGCGTAACCGGACGCGGTCGCGGGAGGGCCACCTGGAAGCCGGGGCAGCCTCATGGCCACCGCGCGGCGTACGGCCGTCGCACGCCGGACCCCGCCGCCCCAGGCCCGCGTGCCCGGTGGAGCCGCACGTCGGCGGGCCGGCGTGCCCCGGACCGTGTCATGCGGCGCACCATGCCGATTCCTGCAACCGGCGGCCGGGGGTGACGCGTCCTCCCCGACAGCGACGGGCCCGCACGAACACGGTATCGAGCACGATCGCCTTCTCAACTGGTATCGACGAATGAACACAGCCTGGCCGGAGCAGGAGCACAGCACAGGCACAGCGCGGAGAGGCAGGTTCAGGGCATGGGCATTGTCGGTTGGATCTTTCTGGGGCTGCTGGCGGGCGCGATCGCCAAATTGCTCCTGCCGGGCAAGGACCCCGGCGGCTTCATCGGCACCATCCTCATCGGGATCGCGGGTGCCTTCGTCGGCGGCTGGATCTCCGCCCGGTGGCTTCACCACCCGATCAGCAAGCACTTCTTCGACGGTCCCACCTGGGCGGCGGCGATCGGCGGCTCACTGGTACTGCTGATCATCTACCGCCTCTTGTTCGGCGACTCGCGCCGCTGAGCGGCGCCCCTGGAAGCAGCAGCCACCAACGAACAAGGGTGGGCACCCCGTCGAGGGTGTCCACCCTTTGTCGTACCGCCGATCGGGCTACCGGTAGTTCACGAACTGCAGTGCGAAGTCGAAGTCCTGGTTCTTCAGGAGAGCGATGACGGTCTGGAGGTCGTCGCGGCTCTTGGAGCTGACGCGAAGTTCGTCGCCCTGCACCTGCGCCTTGATGCCCTTCGGGCCCTCATCGCGGATGATCTTCGCCACCTTCTTGGCGTTCTCCTGGGAGATGCCCTCCTCGATCGTGGCGAAGATCTTGTACTCCTTGCCGGAGAGCTGCGGCTCGCCGGCGTCGAGCGACTTCAGGGAGACCCCGCGCTTGACCAGCTTCGACTGGAAGACGTCGAGGATGGCGTTCACCCGGTCCTCGGAGTTGGCCTGCATCAGGATCTTCTCGCCGGACCAGGCGATCGAGGCACCGACGTTCTTGAAGTCGTAGCGCTGCGAGATCTCCTTGGCGGCCTGGTTGAGGGCGTTGTCGACCTCCTGCCGCTCGACCTTCGAGACGATGTCGAAACTGGAGTCGGCCATGTCCTGTGGCTCCTTGTATCGGGATGGTTCGGGATGGAACAGGGTGGAACGCGGCGGGTCTCGGCGAGCGGAAGCGGGGCCGCCCGGCCCGGCGACGATCCCGGGCCGCATCCGGCTAAGCCTAGCCACCCGGCCCGTTCAGGGCGGCGACCTATTGGGTGGCGAAGCACCCCTCCGCATCAGGTATCGTTTACGTCGTTGCCAGGGAGCAGCGCAGAAATGCGGCTCCGGGGCAGCAACCCCGGCGGTGTGCCCGAGCGGCCAAAGGGAGCAGACTGTAAATCTGCCGGCTCAGCCTTCCCAGGTTCGAATCCTGGCGCCGCCACATGGCCGAAAGGGTCCGTGACCAGCGTAAATGCTGGGAGCGGACCCTTTCGTCGTTCACGGACCAGACCTGGTCGCTATAGGCGTTATTTCCCAGTGTGTCTCACCCTGATTCGGGTGTTGACCAGTTCTTGTGGGGCAGGCGTGGGGCAGCTCTTGGCCCTCCTAACTGCTGTTCTTCAGTGCCCGCTCGATTCGGGCGTTCGCCTTGGCGGCGCCGCCGTCCAGGCACTTCGCGTACACGCGGAACAGCACGGCCACGCTGTGGCCCGCGCGTGCGGCCACCTCTTGTGGTTCCACACCGGAGCTGAGCCATGTGGACACTGCGGCATGGCGAAGATCATATGGACGCTTCGCGAGTAATGACGAGCACTGAGCGGGCGTGAGAGCACGCGCGCGGGCTTCCGCCCACACCTCGCCGTATCCGGTGTCCTGGATGAGTCCGCCGCGTTGCGTCCGGAACAGCCGCCCGTCGGGGGCGACGCCGTATGCCGTGACGTGCCACCGCAGCAGATTCACGAGATCGGGCGGGATTGGCACGGCGCGCACTGCTTTCCGCGGCCGGTGCTTGAGTCCCCGCCGGTCGTGTGCCTCGCCGCTGTCCGTCCAGGCCGCCCCCGAGCGCGGACGGGTCTCTCGGAGCCGCAGAGTGCCCCACCCCCTACGGGGTAGGTCGCAGTCCTGGAGACGGAGGCCGATGACTTCCGCCGGCCGTGCCGCCGCGTAGTACATGCAGCCGAAGAACGCGACCAGGCGCCGCCCGCGGGGGCTCTGCGTGCGCACGGCATCGAGCAGCGCGAGAGCCTGCCGGGGGTCTGGCACTGAGGCGGGGTCCAGTTCCTCCGCTACCTGCTCCGGAGCTTTCCACTGCACCTGTGGCAGAGGGTTGTCCGTCAGGCGGCCAGCGTCGACGGCGTAGCCGAGTGCGTTGTGAAAGATGGCCCGCTTCCGGCGGATGGTCGACGCGGACGCCATGGTGCCGTCCAACTTCTTGGTCAGGGCGTCCAGGGCGGCGCGTACCTGCATGCGGTCGGCCAGCGCGGACGTGGGCAGGGACTTCCGTTCGAACCACGCCAGCACGGCAGCCACGTCGCCCGGCGGTTCCTGGTCACGGCGGCTCACGTTGAATGCCCAGCTATAGAGGGCCGTCCGTACCGTCTGAGCGTCGGCCATGCCTTTGGTGTCCCTAATGAGGGCGGGCGTGACAGTGGCCATGGCTTCCGCGAGCGTCCGGCGTGTGGAGCCGGGGGAGTGCTGCCACTTCATCTCGATGTACTCGCGGGCGTGCCGGTACCAACTCACGTCGTTGCGCTGCCGCAGCTCAGAGAGCGGTACCCCAGTGGACTCGTCGAACGGCTCGCCAGCGTGCGCGGCCCGCAGCAGCTCGGCACGTCGGCCCTCCGCCAGCGTCTTGGTGCGGAACGTCTGAGAGTGCGGGGTCTCACCTGTCTTCCAGCGCAATTCCGCGGAGGACTGTCCGCGGTCCTTCCGCTGCCGGACAGACCAGATCCGAATGTCGTACGTCTTCCCCATCGGGGGCCTTCCTGCGAAAGGGGCTCGGCATGAGCCGGGCCCCTGGGGGTGGTGTTGGTGAGTCGGTGTGATCAGTAGGCGGGGGAGTCCAAGTTGTTGAGCCAGTCGTCCAGGTCGTTGCGGCGTACCCGCAGGTGACCGTTGGGCAGCTTCACGAGTCGCGGCGCCAGCCCACGGGCGCGCATGCGGTAGAAGGCGGCGCGGCTCATGTCGATCTCTTCGAGGACTTCGGGGAGCTTGAGCATCTTGGGGCGGGCCATGGTTGTGACTCCTCTGCGGGAATGGCCGGGGCGTGGGTTGGGGTGACAATGCCGTGGGTCGCGGACCATCGCGGACCACCCCCGCTGACCTGCGGTTTTGTGGGGGCGGTGTGCGGACCATCGCGGACCGCCGGTGGTGGCGTGGTCCGCAGTGGTCCGCGATCCACGGCTGGTAAATGCGCAGGTCGGGCGGGGTGGTCCGCAGTGGTCCGCGACCCGGCGGATTGTGGACGTGGGTTACTCGGGTGCTCCCGGCGGGAGCAGGGTGATTCCGGTGTAGGTGCGGACGCGGGCGTCACCGGCGCGGGGGCGAGCGAGCGTGAGCTGGGGGACTACGGAGAGCAGGTTGCGGCCGAAGACCTGCTTCGTCCCGGGCTTGACGTTGTTGTCCTCGGCCCACTCCCGCCAGTCGGACCACAGGGTGTCGACGGCGACGACGCAGGTAGGCCCCGTGGTGCAGCGTTCGCGGATGAATGCGCTCGTGGGTGAGGCGGTGTCCTGCATGGTGGTGACCGCTTCCCGGCTGCACTTGGGTTCCGTGATCCGGCCCTTGGTCTCCAGGCGGGCGAGTCCGTCCAGGGCCCAGTTCAGGATGCCGGGCATCTCGGCGACGAGTCGGTCGAACAGGGTGGGGTCTTCCTTGCCGAGCCAGGACACGGTCATGTTGAGGACGACGAAGCGGCGGGCGATGACGCCTGAGGAGTCGCCGAAGTGCGGCAGCTCGTTGGACAGGACCATCAGTCGGGTGGGGAGTTTGCCGGTCCATACCTCGCGGTATTTGCGGTCGATGTCGATGGTGTCCTCACCGGAGATGGTCAGGAGCCGTTCCACGACCTGGCTGTTGTCGCTGCCGGACAGCCGGGCGTCCGAGATGACCGCGAGCGGTTTGCCGATCAGCGTGGATAGACCGAAGTTCGTGCCCATCCCGGCAAGGGTGGGACCTGCCAGGTTGTCCTTGCCGATCAGCTCTTTGAGGATTCGGGCGATGGTGCCTTTGCCGGAGCGTGAGGGGCCGACCATGAGCAGGATCTTCTGTTGGTCGGTGCGGCCGGACAGGACGTAGCCGAACCATTCCTGCACGGCCTGGATGGCGTCGGGGTCGTTGGGCCAGATTTGGTTGAGGAAGTCTTCCCAGGTGGGTGCGGTGGCGTGGGGGTCGTAGGTGAAGGGGACGGAGACGAGGTTGAAGAAGCCGGGGCTGTGCGGCACCATTGCCCGGTCCCGGATCCGCAGCAGGCCGTTCTCACAGGCCACGATCGGCCCGTCCGGCGTCTCCGTGCTCGTGCCGTTGATCCAGGCGGGGGCGTCGGTGTCGGTGGGCAGCAGGGTGATGGACCCGAGTGCGTCGAACAGGTTGCTGATCTTCTGCTTCGTCGGTGCCCAGGCTCGTTCCTCCATCTGCCCGTCCTTGGCGGGCGCCTGGTAGACGGCGTACTCCAGACGCTCGTACATGGCCTTGCGGACCTGCGCTTCGTCGGTCTCACGCCAGTGCGTTCCCGTCCAGCGCATCCACGAGCCGCGCCACCGTCGCCAGGTGAGTTGTCCGCCTTCGGTCTGCCAGTCAGGCAGGAGGCGGCGGGCGACGGCCAGGGGGTTGGACGGCGGCGGCAGATCCTCGCATCGATCGTCGGTCGTGTCGGTCATGCTGCGGTCCTCCCTTCCTGCGAGTTGCGGAGCGGACAGTGGTTGCGGTGGTCGGCGTGGTCTTCGATGAGGGCGAGCACGCGGTGCCGGCCGAACGCGCGGAGGTCCCTGCCGCACATGCACGTGGATGCGGCGCTCGGTGTGACACCGTGCGGTGCGCGGATGTGCAGCCAGGCGACGGGGCGGCGGCCGTCGTCACCGTTCGGGTCAGAGCGAAGAGCAGAAGGGACGCCCTTGCGGGCGGCGCCTTTCGGCTCGCCCACGGCCGTCGTGTCCACAGGCTGTGGAGCGGCGTGCGGCTGGTGGGTGGGGGCGGTGGGGCAATCCAGGTGGGGGGATTGGGGGGCGGTCATGAGACTGGCTGCCGCGGGGTGGCGTGGGTGATGACCCAGTCCATGGCGCTGCGGATGGTGGTGCGGCACTCGGCGGGTGACAGGCCGGTCGACTCCCCCGCTCCCTGGATTGCCTCCTCGGCCACGTGCCGGGGGATGTCGCCCCATGCGACGAACCGGGCCACTTTGCAGGCGCTCTTGTGCAGGGTGTTGTTCCGCCCGTCTGGCCCGCCTTTGGTCGCGGCCTGGATAACGGCGCACTCGAGGTCCAAGGCGACCTTGGCGGCCTTTGTGCCGTCGTGCACGCGCACGGGAACCGGTGCGGGCCTGTCAGGCTCTACCAGCAGCTGAGTGAGCCAGCCGGGGAGTTCGGCCACGGGCACGTCGTGGGCGATCTCGTAGGTGCCGTCGGGGGTGGTGCTGCCGGGGGCGACGACGTAGCCACCCCACGCGCGGGTGTCGATGTGCGGACCGAGACGGTTCGCGCTGTTCTTCAGCTGTACCCCGGTGGGGGCGGTGAAGTAGAGGTGGTGACCGCGCGCGGTCCGCACCCGGTAGGTGTCGGGGACCGCCTGTCCGGTGCGCTCGCAGAGCGCTTGCAGGGAAGTGGCGCCGTCAGGCGCTCCTTCTGGCTCTTCTGGCTTGACCGGGTCGAGGTCGATGACGAGCAGGCCGGCGGGGCCGGTTGCGATGCCGACGTTGTAGGGGTGGTGGGCCCACGCGGCGTGGATGAGTTCCGGGTTGGTGGTGGCTCGCTGTTCGGGGGTCTTGTGGCCGTCTGCGCAGCGTCCGGTGCCGGGGCAGTACTCCTCTTTGTGTCCCGCAGGGCGTTTGCCGCCGGGCCGGAGCGGGATGACGGGCCAGCCGCGTTCGGCCGCGGTGAGGGCTGCGGCGAGCAAGGGCAGGCAGGACAGGTCGGCGGTGAGGATGCCGGAGGGTTCGGGCATGCTGTAGGTCTCCAGTTCTCTTGGCAGTGCTGGTGACAAGGGCGGCCCCGGTTCTTGGCGGAGTGGGGGCCGCCCTTGGCGTAGCTAGGCGTCCGGGTGGTCAGCGCAGTTGCAGTCCCACTCCTTCCAGCCGCAGTTGGGGCACCGTCCGGCGGCGATGCGCTCGGCTCGCTGTTCCTGCTTGCGCCATGCCTGGTACTGCTGGCGGACGTAGCCGAGCGGGTCGGCGTCGGCGTGGGCGGCGAAGGTGGGTCCGGTGTTCGCCCTGTCCACGTCGAGCAGGTACGTGGCGGCGGCCAACGCGGCTACCGGTGCGTCGCCGTAAGGATCGTTGAACTCGTCCAGCAGCGCGACGCGGTCCAGCAGAGCGGCTTTGCGGAGGTAGTACTCCCGCTCCAGTTCTGTGAAGCACTCGGCGTCGGCCACGGTGCGGGTCGTCCAGCCGACTTCGCTGATGATGCTGGGGGCCAGTGCGTACGCCTCTTTCGGTGTCGGCCACGGCTCAGGCTCGGTGCGGTGCTCGGCGCGGAGGTAGAGGCGGTGCCGCTTGCCGTCACGGGTGGGGTACACGCTGACGGTGCCAGCGGTGAAAGTGCTGTCCAGCGCGGCGACCACGTGATCGGTGTCGGTGGGGTCGCAGATGATGCGGATCTCGAACATTGCTCTCCTCAGCGGTGGAGTTCGTTGCGGTTTCGGGCGATGAGCCCGTACACGGGGGCGGTGATGGTGTTGGTCTCCTGCCGGACCGGTCCGGCGTAGTGGTGGTGTGTCTCGGTGCGGGTGGCCTTCACGGAGCGGACCGCGGATCCGACCGCGACTGTGACGGCGGCCAGCGCGGCGATCGGGAGGGTGACGAACAGGACGCTGGTCAGGGTCACGGCAGCGAATCCCTTGCAGGCGAGCCAGATCCCGCATCCGACGCCGACGAACGCGGCTCCGGTGCCGATCCCGGCCACGGCGGTGCCCGCCGCCCACGGGGGCACGATGCGGTGATCCGGTTGTGGGACGGGCTGTGCGCCCCCAATGGGCGGGGGCTCGGTGTCGTCTCGGTAGAACGTCGGTATGGGCCTGGTCGGCGGTGTGGGGCGGTAGACCGCATCGATGATCCGTTGTGCTTCGGCATTGGCTTCGGCGTCGCTCATGCGGGGCCATCCGTCGGTGGCGCTGGCTTGGGTGTCGTTCATGGCGGTGCCTCCCGCCGGGTCAGTTGATGTGGGATGCGGCGTTGATGAGGGCGTGCAGGGTGGTGCGTATCGCGGTGGCGGCTCCGGTGTCGGCGGTGAAGAATCCGAAGAGGAACACCGCGGTAGCGGCGAGCGGGCCGACCGTGCGGGAGCGGACGAGGACGGCGGTCAGGACTCCGAAGAGGGCGACGGCGGACAGGGTGACGATCACGAGCGGACCTCCCGGGGACGGGGAGCGGGCGGCATCCGGCGGTGCGGATGCCGCCCGCGTGGTGACATTGCGTGACGGTTCTAGTGGGGCGTACTGGGTAGTGGGTAGTGGGGTCCCCAGTGGGGGATGCCTATTGAGAGGCCCTGTGCGCCCCAGTAGCGGGGTTTACTGGGTAGTGGGGCGTTCCCCACTACCCACTACCCGGTAGCTCTGTGTGCGCGCTGTTCAGGCGTGGTCGGGGTGGACGTAGACCGAGTGCGGTCCGTTGTCGCGGTAGATGAGCTGGCCCCGCTCCACGGCTGTCTGGAGAGCGGCGCGGACGGTTTTGCGGTCCTTGCCGACGAGTTCCGCGACCGCGGACGGCTTCATGCCCTCCGCCCCGGTCGCCTTGATCGCCTCCAGCACCTTGGACAGCCATGCGGGCCCCTGCTCCCGCTCGCCCCGCAGCGCGGACAGGTTCAGCCCCGGCGCCGCGGGAGCGTCCGGGTTGTGCGGGTCGGGGGCGGTCGCGAACTCGGCGTCGATCTCGGCCCGGAAACGGCGCAGCGTCTCCTCGTTCTGCGAGCGCGCCGCTGCCTCGTGGTCGGTGAGCGCGGATAGCTTCAGTCCTTGCCGTGGTGCTGCCGGCGGTGGGACGCCTGCGCCGTTGTCGGGTTCGGTGTTGGTGAGGTCGTGCATCCATGCGGTGCGTTCCGCGTCCCAGCGTCGGGCGTAGGCGGGGCCTGCGGCCTTGGCGGAGATGTCATCGAGGCGGGGGTGCCGGTCGCTGGTGGCGGCGGTGATTTCCCGGATCTGCTTGGGCTTGATTCGCCATCCCTTGAACAGTCCGGCGGGGGATTCGGGGGTGCCCATGAACCCGGAGCCTTTGTAGGGGGCTTGGTCGACGCGCAGACCACGGCGCCCAGGAAACATCTTGCCTAGGTCCATGCCTTCGGTCTCGCCGCCGGTGAGGGCGACGCGGACTTTGGCTTCGCGTCGGATCATGAGGTTGCCCAGCACGCTGCCGGTGGCCCCGAGGGCGGTCAGCACGGTGCGGATGCCCATGGCGCGCAGCATGCGGATGACTTCCAGGATCTTCTTCGCAAGCTGCTTCATCTGCCGGTCGGTGCTGACGAGGATCTCCGCGCCTTCATCGATCACCAGCATGATCTGGGGAATCTTGGCGCTGATCGGGAGCAGGTCCGTGTTCGCCTTGGCGAGCAGGTCCTGATACGCCTTCTTGCGGTGCAGGCCGATGGCGAGCGCGGCGTCCAGCATGAGCATGGCTTCCTCATAGGACGAGGCGAGCCAGTCGATGCCGGGCCGGACGGGCTTGCCGTCCTCCCGCTGGAGTTCCCCCTTCAGCGCCGGGAGGACCCAGGGCAGGCCGGCGGACCCGGCGTTGAGGTCGATGACCCAGGTGAGCATGTCCTCGGCGCGAGCGAACCCGGCCAGGATCATGTGGACCATGTTGGTCTTGCCCGAGCCGGTCGGGCCGACCACGAGTGCGCACTGTTCGCGCAGGTAGACGCGGATCTGTTCGGCGTTGGTGCGGTAGCCCCACGGGATGCCCGTGTGCAGGGACAGGGGGCTGTAGTCCTCGGGGTAGTCGCGTTCTTCTTGGAGGACGTTGACGGTGGTGACGTCGAGGATCGCCCGTCCTTGGTGGATGCCGGGGGTGGCGGTGGCGGTGCAGCCGTGCGGCAGCTTGGCGTCCGCGGACAGTTGCACGGAGTACTGGGCGATCCGCTCGTAGGTGATCCCGCCCTGCGGCTCCAAGTCGAGGGAGTAGCCGGTACCGGTCTCCCACTTTTCCACGGCCAGCACCTTCACGCTGATGGAGCAGATCCGCTGGATGCGCTCCACCCACTCCGCGGCGATCGCCCGCCGCTCCGCGGAGAGCTCACGTGCGATGGCGCGCTGCTCGGCCGCGATGGCTTCCTCTTCGCGGGCTTCCTCATAGAGGGCGACGGAGCGGGCTCCGGCGCCCATGCCCACCCCGATCGTGGCCAGCGACCCGAGAGCGGCCCACGAGAGTGGTCCGGTGGTGATGGCCCAGGTGGTCCACCCGGCTGCAACGAGCCAGGATGCGGCCTTGAAGGCGAGGGTGCGGCCCGCGTTGCGGACCCTCAATCCCGCGACGGTGTGGCCCAGGGCGCCCGCGGCACCGACAGCCATAGCCCAGGCAGGCGGCATGGACAGGGCGGCTCCGGTGGTGGCGACAGCGAAGGCTCCGGTGGTGGCGGACAGGGCGCCGGTCACGGGTCCGTGACCGGCACTCCAGTCCAGCACCGGGCCACTGTCCGCCTGCTGCTTCTTCTTCACGGCAGTGGTGGCAGTCATTCTCAGACGTTCCATCCCTTCTCGGCTTCCGGACCGTTGCGCGGGTCCTCGTGACGGGCGATGTCCTGTTCGTGGACCTGGCGGAAGGTGGGCCCGAGGTCTTCGGCCGTCGACACGGCAGCCATCAGGGCCTGGAAGATCTCGTTGAACCCGCTCGCGACTTCCTTCTCCAACGCGAAGTCGCCGCCGCCCTGGTCCGAGCGTTCGGCCAGGATGCGCAGGGTGTTGGCTACCGACGTCAGCGCCTCCGGCAGTCCCTCGACCATGGCGAGGATCTCCATGCAGTCCTCGGGGTCGTAGGACTGTGCGGCCTGCTCCATCTCGGCAGCGTGCTCTTCGAACTGGAACCCGGACACGTGCTCTCCTTCACTGCTTGAGGTGTTGGTGTTCTCCGGGACTCGCTCAGCCGGGCGGTCCACCTGGCCCCCGAGCCCCCCGCTTGCGTCCTTGGTGGCCTCCTCCTCCGCCGCGGCTTCCGCTGCGGCCCGCGCTTCCCGGATCGCGGCGTCGCGCTCGGCTCGCTGGTCACGGGCTGTGCCGGACAGGCGGCGGTACAGGCGCCGGCCGGGGTACACGAGCCAGGGAAGGCCGAACCTTCGCCCCAGCGGGCTCGACAGGAACCCGAGCACACCGATCGGCAGGGCCAGCAGCGCGGCCAGCGCCCGGCGGCGGTGGAAGCGGGCTGCGGAGCGGAGCAAGGCCTTGCGCGCGGCCTGGCGGGCCGGGGCCTTGCGCACGCCGGCGCGCTGCCCGGCCACCTTCCGGGTCGTGGCCTCGTCCTTGCGGGCCCGCTGTTTGGCGATCGCGGCCTGCTTCACCGCGCGAGCCTTCCGGCCCACCCCACCGAGCATCCGCCCCGCCAGACCAGCCGACCGGGCCTTGCCTGCCGACTTGTCACCGGTCAGCGGCTTGTTCGGCTTTGCAGCGTTACGGCGAGCGTCGGCGACCGCCCGGCGTGCGGCAGTGGCCCGCTCCCGCTTCTGCGCCCTCGATGCCCCGGCCTGCTTCTGCGCGTTACGCAGGGCCTTGACCTGCCCCGCCTTGCGCACCGCACCAGCGGCCCCGCCGCGACCCTTGGACATGGCGGGCTTGTTCAGGGAGACCGGAGCCCGGTTCTTGCCCGCCCCAGCCCGGCCCTGACCAGCACCGCCGCGACCCAGGCCAGTACCGGTAACGCGCCGCTTCTGGCCCGGAACCCGACCCGATCCGCCAGTCGTACGACCGGTTGCGGTCAGGCCACCGGAGCGGTGGCGGGCGGCGTGATTACGGGCCACGGTGCGGGCAGCAGCCCGGCGTGCAGCCTGCTTCGGTCGGGGGTTGCGGCTGCGGTAGGAGGCGACCGTGCCGAGGACGGCCATGCCGGTCGCAGCCACCGCCGCGGCGATCGGTCCACCAGCCAGACCGGCCGCGGCGATCGTGCCCACGGTCGTGTTCGCCCCGGTCATCGCCAGCGGAACGACCGGCCACCCACCGGGCGTGTGCCCCACCTCCTTCACGTCCTTGGCCGCGCTGGTCTGCGCCTCGGGCGGCGGGGGCGGTTCGGTCACGGCAGTCTGGACGGCTACCGACTCTGTGCTGAGTTCCGTCATGCTGAGAGCACTCCTTCATGGGAGTAGGGCCCGGCCAGGGCTGTAGGAGGTGCTTGGCCGGGCCTGCCAACAGGGCTTATGCAGCGAGCTGTTCCTCGGGGGAGGCGCAGGCGGGACACATGCCAAGCGACGTCGGGATGACGTATCCGGCATCCCGCCCGCACTCAGGGCACCTACGCCGGGCGGCATTCGCCTTGGCCAGAGCCGCCCACTTCGCGGGTGTCATCGGCCGTACAGGCTTGGCCTGGTCGATCGAGTAGAGGTAGGCCACCAGCGGGCCCCGGCGGCGGCGTGGGCGCTCAACCTGGGCCGCGACGTCTTGGCCACCGGGCCGCAGTTCCATCGCGCGGAGCTGCCGGCGGGTGGCCAGACCGTCCGGGGCCAGCCACCACCGGTAGACGGGGATCGTGGCCATCAGCGGCTCGCGATGGCCAGTTCAGCGCCGCCCACGCTCGGGTCGCGCAGAGCGGCGTAGCGGGAAGACACCCACCCCACCGACCAGCCACACAACTCCGCAGCGGCCCTCACCGACAGCCCCTCCACGTACGCGGCATGCACGATCGCGCGGGCGACGTCCTCGGGCTGCTTCCCCGTAGCGGGGCCCGCGGACAGCAGAGCGGCGCGTTCACGCGCGGCCTGCTCCTCACGCTCCTGCCGTTCACGGCGTTCACGCTCGGTCCGCTCACGCTGCTCGCGCTCAGCCTGCTCACGGGCTTGCCGGGCCTGGTGTTCACGCTCGGCCTGGACCTGTTCACGCTCACGCTCGACGCGTTCACGCTCCTGCCGCTCCTCGCGTTCGAGAGCCTGCACGCGCTCGCGTTCCTCACGCCGCATGCGGTCGTCCCGCTCGGCCTGTTCACGCGCCATGCGGGCCTCATGCTCACGCTGTTCACGGGCCAACACAGCGGCGTGCTCGCGTTCCTCACGGGCCAGCGCCGCCGCGTGCTCCCGCTGCTCCCGCGCCAGCCGGGCCGCCTCCTCGCGCCGCTGGGACGCAGCCTGCTCGCGGGCGTCCCGCTCGGCCTGCTGCCGGGCTTGCAGGGCGTTCACGGCGGCGGTGATGGCGCGCCGGTAGGCGAGCCCGGTCTCCGCGGTGACGATCAGCAGCAGCGGCGCGACCGAGTGCACAGCCACGCCCACCAGGTCGTTCTTCAGCGCGGAGTCCGCGACGTTGAGGGCGAGCGTCATGCAGCCGGTCATCCACCGCAGGACGATTGGCCACCTGCCGCCCTGGCCTCCGAGGCGGGCGAGGACCGCGTCCAGACGGACCACGATGACCACCGCGGCATCCACCACCAACGGCAGGATCGGGGCCGTCCATGCCCACCGGGATGGAGTGTGAGACGCGGCGAGCGGGGTCACGGTCAGGATCGAATACAGCATCGCTCCCGCGACAATCAGCCACGTGCCCACCGACAGCGCCTTTTCCGCTGAACGGATCTGAACGCCGTTCACGCCGCACCCTCGATCGCTTCCGCGGCGGGAACGGCGGCATAGCCCAACAGCTCCAGCGTGGCGCCGGCGTACGTGACGAACGCCTGCAGGCTGGACAGACGACCCCCGTCGAGCACGTCATACGCCACCGTCTCCGGGGCGATACCCAGCGCCTCACGCCAAGCCTCGAACTCGTGCGGGCCGTCATGGAACGACAGCCTCACCCGGTCGGGATAGATCGGGCTCACGGCCAGCACCGGCGCGGGCAACTGCCCGAAGTCGGCGGCCAGCAGCCGCAGCGCCCGCAACGGCACGGTCAGGTCGTCCAGCGTCAGACCCTCGCTCATGCCGCACCCCCGGACAGGATCGCGGCGGGCGTGTGGTTGAGGAGCGCGACGCGGGCGGCGAGGGCCCGGCGGCGGGCGCGGCGGATACGACGGGCGTCCAGCTCGGTCGGGACGCGGTCCAGGGTGGCGATCTGCGCGTCGAGCAGCTCGACGTCCGCCAGGACGACGGGCATCTCCCGCTCGATCGCGCCCAGCTCCGCATCCGTCGGCTCGCGGTCGACACTGTCGGCGGTAACAACCGCCTGAAGTGCAACGATGTGCTCCATGGGTCGTGTTCTCCTTAGCTCTGGAACGGCCCCTCGCGGTCCCCGGGGTGCCACCCGGGGACCGCTCGCCGTAGGAGGGGTAGCCGCGGTCAGGCGGCGGGCCGCCAGACTGGCGGCAGTGCCCCGGGCCGGATTCGATCCGGCGCCCTCGCGGCAGATGGCCGGGGCTGTGGGTGCGTCATCGTCACTGCTCTGACGCTCAGCAGGGCGGCCCACACTGGGCGGCGCCCCACATCGAGGGGGCGTTCTCCGGAGCCGGTGGGTCTGGCGTTGCCGCCGACGACATCACCCGGTCGCCGCGGGGGCGGTCTCACTCTTACCGCCACGTGCGTTGGAGCCCCGCTGTACGTCCCCACACCCAAGATCGGGTGGCGCCTGCCAAGCGCGTAGGGGGAGAGCGACGTCCATCACGGCGGTTTGCCTCCGGACCCTCGCCCTAGGCACCTACCGCGACCGCGCTCCCGCGTCAGCCCCGCACGATCACTGTTCAGTTCTCAAAGCCGCCTTTGAGTCGAAGCTCTCCGGGTGTTTGTGCAGGTCAAGCCGGTCGATCAAGCGCTCTGCCCTACCGGGCTGAGCCACCCTGTAACTCCGCCTCAGAGTGCACTGTGAGGCAGAGTGAGTCAAGTCCCCTCACGGAACAAGCGGCGTGGGCTGCTGGTTCTACCTCTGCGGCACAGGCACTATGAGGCAGGGGTCGAGACGAAACTTGGGGTGAAGATGGTCGAGTGGACCGGCAAGCAGTTCGCCTATCAGCAGGTGGCCGACGACCTGCGGCGACGCATCGCGGGCGGCGAGTTCACAGAGACCGGGCAGCTCCCCTCGTACGGGGATCTCCAGAAGGCCTACGGAGTCACGGTGACCGTAGCCCGCGCCGCCATCAATCAGCTCAAGGCCGACCGCCTCGTCGTCAGCCATCAGGGCAAGGGCGTCTTCCTGACTGCCGACGCCGACCAGGCCGCCGCGCAGCTCGCCGATCCGGTCGGGACCTTGACGGAGCTGCGCGAGGAAGTTGACAAACTGCGGACCGAAGTTGGAGAGCTGCGCCAACGCGTCGCGACCCTGGAAGGGAACTGACCCTCCAGCAAACCGGGGTGGGGCCTGAACAGCCGCGCCGTGGGGCATCTGAACCTCCTCGTTCGGTGTGCCACAAGTTCACCGCCGCGGCGCGAAAACCGGTATCACGTCCCGCTACTTGAGAAAGCCCGAGCGGTTTTATACATCCGCTTACACATGCGCTATCACGAATTTCCACAGCGCTAGTCGGGCCGCTACACTCGCGGCTCCGACTAGCTATCTAGGAGGGGCAGATGGCTCGGAAGCACCCGGATTGGAAGCCGGATCTCCTGCGGATGCACCGCGAGGAGATAGGGCTCACTCTGGAAGACACGGGGGAGAAGCTCCGCGAAATCGCAGAGCGGCACGGCTTCAACATTGCCGCGAACTTCCAGACGATCTGGGGCCACGAAAAGGGTTCGGTATATCCCGGTCCACATTACCGCCGGGCATATTGTCGTCTCTATCGTCGCAATGAAGCCCAACTCGGCTTCCGTAAAGCCCTGCCCGGAGAGGATGCCCCTGTGGAATCCGTACCGGCGCCCGCTTCCGCTGAGCGAAAGCTCCCCGACCAACCGGACGCAGTACGTAAAGCGCTGAGTAGCATCCGCGAAGGAACCGACGATGTGGACAGCGAGGCTCTGCGCAATCGCGTGGTCAACGCATGGAGCCGCCACACAGCAGGGGCGAGCACTGACGGGCCGACCGCGATCCTGGTCGGGGGGTACGCAGGGTCGGGGAAGTCAGAGTTCGCGAAGTTCCTCGGAGGCCTCACCGGCTGGCCGATCCTCGACAAGGACTCACTTACGCGCCCGCTGGTCGATCAGCTGCTTGTTTCACTGGGCGGAGAGGCGCACGACCGGAGTTCGGATCTTTACCGAGAAAAGGTTCGGCCGCTGGAATACCGATGCCTCATGGAAGCTGCGTGGGACAACTTGGATTGCGGGATCTCGGCAATCCTCGACGCTCCGTTCATCGCAGAGTTTGCCCAAGCCGAGTGGATGCAGCGCTTCCAAAATCGTTGCCGGTCCAAGCGGGTTTCGGTGGCGACCATATGGGTTGAGTGCGACCTCGAATCGATGCGTGAGTACATCGAATTCCGGGGCGCGGCACGCGATGCCTGGAAAATGGAAGCGTGGGAGGAATACGCGTCTGGGCTTGATCTGAAGTTCCGTCCTCAGGGCCCGCACTTCGTTGTCGACAACAGCCTCGGTGCTGCCGTCGCCCTAGTAGACGAAGCGCGCGACGTGCTGAGCGGCGGCGGGCTGTGATGCCGTCCGGCGTGATCCTGTACGGGCCCCCTGGCTCCGGCAAGGACACCATCACGAGTGAACTGATTCGGCTCCGGCCGGAGTTCGCGCTATTCGAGCGGCTCAAGGCTGGCCCCGGACGTACGACCGGATACCGGCTCACGAGCGTTGAGCACATCGAAGAGCTGTCGCGCGCGGGAGGCCTCCTCTACCGCAATGCCCGCTACGGCGCCGAGTACGCCATCGACCGGCAGGGCGTCGCGGCCCTGGTCGACGCCGGCCGCATCCCCGTTCTGCACATGGGGCAAGTCGTGGGGGCCAGTGCGGCGGCTGCCTTCCCCCTGCACTGGATTCGCGTCCTCCTGTGGTGCCCATTGGACGTCACGGAGTCGCGTTCGATCGGCCGCGGAGACAAGGACGTAGAGGCTCGAGTGAAGGTCTGGCACGAGACCCGGGAGGATCTGTTGGCCCACGAAGCCGAGCCATGGACCCTCATCCTCCGGACCGACCAACTCAGCCCCGCCGAGTCCGCCAACGCCATCATCGACGCCCTCATGACCAACGCCTCAGCCGTGAGCCGGAGCATCCGGGAGCTTGTCGGATGACGACGCTAGGCATTCTGCACCCGGGCAGCATGGGAGCCGCCGTCGCCGCTCAGGCGCGGCGCTCGGGTGCTGAGGTTCTGTGGTGTCCGGCCGGACGCAGCGCGAGCAGCAGGGAACGAGCCGAGCGATACGGTCTCACGCCTGTACACGCGCTGAGCGAGATGGTCGAGCGGGCCGACATCATTCTGAGCCTGTGCCCGCCGGCCGCCGCCGAGGACGTGGCGCGGAACGTCACGGCGTGCTCGTACGCCGGAATCTACGTCGATGGGAACGCTGTCTCCCCGGCAACGATGGCCAACATCCGTGCCATCGTGCAGCGTTCCGGGGCGACCGTAGTCGACGGCTCCGTGATCGGGTCTCCGCCGTCGGACTCAAAAACCCCCCGCTTCTACCTTTCCGGGCCGGCCGACGCGCTGCGCACGGTGGCCCAACTCTTCGACGGGAGTGCTGTTCAAGCACGTCTCCTATCGGGCGAGATCGGGCAGGCGTCCGCGCTCAAGCTCTCGTACAGCAGCTACCAGAAGGCCAGCCGCGCTCTGGCCGCGGTCGCCTACGCCCTCGCCAGTGACCACGGGGTGGAGGCGGAGCTACTCGACATCGCCGAAGGCCGTACGACCAGCTACCTGGCAGAGACGGCGTATTTCCCGAAGGCCGCCGCTCGGTCGTGGCGCTGGGGCCCGGAGATGAAAGAGGCGGCGCACGCTCTCGAAGAAGCGGGGCTCCCCTCCGATCTGGCCGACGCCGCGGCCGCCGTGATGGAGCGATGGGCGGGTCTCAAGGACACGTCGCCGGATCTCACGCTCGTACTCGAGGAGCTGCACAGAGACCCGCACGGCGAGCCGACCTAGACCGTTTGCCTCGCAGTACCTCGATGGCCTCCACGATGCCCGGCACCATGACGTCGGGCTCGCGGAGGCCATCGGCCCATTCACGGCCATTGGCCACCCAAAGTGTCCGCAGTCCCGCCGCTCTCGCCCCACCCATGTCCGTCTCGGGGTTGTCGCCGACCATCCACCCACTAGCGCTGAGCGATGCGCCGCACCCCGCCGCCGCAGCCTCGAAGAGACAGCGCTCCGGTTTCCGCACCCCTGTCTCACCCGAGACACAGATGCCGTCGAAGAGCGGGGCCAGACCGGTCGCAGCGAGCTTGGCGCGCTGGATATCCCCCGCGCCGTTCGTCGCGATGCCGATGGTCCACCCCTCGCTGCGGAGCGCTTCGAGCCCTTCCCGGGCCCCGGGGAAACAGCGCACCGACCGCGCGAGGCCATCGACGTACTCGTGCCAGAGGTCGCCCGGGTCGTCGCTGAGGCCGAGGGCCGCCCCCAAGCCCTCGAAGTCCTCAGGGTGAGCCCGGTCTCGGAGCCGATCGCAGATGACAGTCTCTGCCTCCTGGGGCAGAGAGCGCGAGCGCACGAAGCCACGAGCCCATTGCTCAAGGCCCGCGCTGCGGTCGATCAGGGTGTTGTCGAGGTCGAAGAGTGCCAGCACAAGGCGACGTTACGCGAGCGTCGTAGGGGACTGCCGTCTGTGGCGGGTCGGCAGTCCCCTAGCCGAGCAGAAGCCCGGCTCCATGCCCCGGTGAAATTTCTGTGGCTGCGCGGCAGACGTGCAGCCGCAGGACGCCGACCGCGGCTACAACTACGACTATATGGCTGCGGTTCGCACGCCCTACGGCCATACGTCTGACCCTCCGCCCCGCCACTCGATCAGCCCCTCTGCCGCGACCACGTCGAGTTCGTCCCAACCCTCCAGCCCGGCCCGTTCGAGGAACACCGCCAAGTCGTGCAGCGAGTAAGCCGTCCCAAGAATCATCCCGTCCACACGCACCCGTGCGGGCACGATCCCAGCGTCACCCGCAGACCGATCCACGCACGCGAACCTCTACCGCCGGATGCCCCACTTCTGAGCTGGAGCCGGTCAGGGCCGTCGCCAGTGCCAGTGCCGGCGCCGCGAGCCGCCCGGACCGGTGCTGAGCGATCCCGCAGTTCCTTCAGGCGAAGGAGCCACGCGTGCTCAGATCATTGATGGCGTGCGTTCGGCGGTTATAAAATAACTGCCATGCTTACACCCGAGGATGCTGCCTTCATCACTGCGGCTGCTGAGGGTCTGGCGGACCCTCTCTACGAAGCTCTGGATCACGGCTACACCGCCGCTCACGCCCACTACGACGACGCTGGCATGACCGGGGAGGGCTACACCAAGGGCCGCACTGATCTGACCCGAGATCACGCGCGCCGCTTCATCGAGCGTCGGCAGGGGGACCATCTAGACCTTGGCGGCTGGGAGCCGATCAAGAACTCCAGTGGGCGCCTGCACCTGAGCAACGGGATGATGACCCTACGGCTCCTACATGCGACACCGTTCGACATGGTCCCAGCGCCGGGTCGGAACAAGGCGCGGATCAGCTACTACTACAATCGAACTGTCGATCTATTTGGGGTGGAGGCGAGCAACCTCCTGGCTGTATGGCTGTCCCCTCCCCCTGACGGTGGCGAAATCTCAGTGCGTATCGTTCGTCCGATCGGTGAGTGGAAGCCGGGACGCGCTCCAAAGTTCGACCTCGATTTCGAGCTCCCCAGGAACACTGAGTCGTTCACCGACTGGGAGTTCATCCCTGACGACAAGGGCCTGGTCCTGCCCTTCGAGTTCGAAGAAGATCAGCGTGAAGAGGGTGAAGGAAGTGGCACGGGATCCGGCTGAGCGCATTCGAACCCTGAGGCTCCTCATGGGGCTTACTCAAGGGGAGCTCGCGCAGGCTGCTGGCGTGTCACAGCCGCTGATCTCACAGATCCAGAAGGGGATCAAGCTCGTTAGCGACGACGTGTTGGCGCGCATCGCTGAGGCGACCGGCACGCCGATGTCGTTCTTCGAGGTCGACCCGGCTGACCTTCCTGCCGACACGTTGATGTTCAGGAAGAAGGCCAGCGCGTCGGCCAAGGAGGTAGCGAGGGTGGAGGCGACGGTTAGGGAGGCGTACCGAGTCTCGGTCCGCCTCATGACCGAAACCAAGGTTCGTCGGACCTCGCTGCCTCGGGCAGAGGGCGACATCACGCCCGACGACGTCGAAGACCTTGCCGCGCAAACTCGCGCTGCACTGGGCATTGGCTCGGATGGTGTGATTGGGCACGTCATCCGGGCCTGCGAGCGCGCAGGTCTCCCCGTTGTACCCCTCCTGCTAGTGGACTCCCAGGGTGAGGGCGAAGACATCGTAGTGGGACACTCCGGCGCCTCTTGCTGGCGAGGCACGGCTGAGCCGTCCATGATCAGCTACTTTTCTGCCGGGAGCGGGGACAGGCAGCGCTTCACAACAGCACACGAGCTGGGGCACCTAGTACTCCATCCTGCACGCCGTAACGGGCTGGACACGAAGCGCGCTGAGAGTGAGGCTCACCGATTCGCCGGCGCCTTCCTGCTGCCTCGGGAGCGGGCGCATGAGGCGTTTGCGGGGCCGTTGATGTTGAGAGAGTTCGCTGCGCTCAAAAGGCGCTGGGGCATCTCCATTCAGGCCCTCATCAACCGCGCCTACGATCTCGGGCATATCGACCAGGCGCGTCGAGAGAGCCTCTACAAGCAGCTTGGTGCCCGCGGGTGGAGGACACACGAGCCTGTTATGGTCCACGCGGAGCAGCCAACATTGGTGCGAGCAATGTTGGGTCGCAAGTACGGCGAACCGCCGTCCTTGCTTCAGGCATCCGAAGAGCTGGGGCTCCACCCAGTACTGATGCGGTCGCTGGCGCCGGATGTCCTGGCAGACCCAGCACCCCGCGCGGTGGCCGACGTCATCAGCCTCGGCGATCGACGCCAGCGATCCTCTCGACTACAGGCTCTCTGATTTGAGACGGCGAGAAGCGTCAGTCACTAGCGTCAAACGGCTGGCGGTGCTTTAGCGCCTGCTGGCTGGCCATACCCAGGGTCGCGTCAAACGTTTGACGCGACCCTGGAACGCCTGGTTAGGCGCACAGTTCTGGGGCCCGACAGGGGCCAGCACCAGACCCGTCGAGGCCAGGGCCAACGCGGCCGGCACGGCCCACACTGCCCTTCTCCTCATCTGCGCCATCCCATGTACCTCGCGCATAGGCCAGGTCCCTTTCTTCCCACACCGCGTCGGGCGAGTGATCATGACGCCCCGACACTGCTGAACATCAGCAGGGCCGGTCGACCGCCACACGGCTACTCTCTGCAGCCTCCGCGGCTGTCTCGCGCCCGCGGGCAGAGCGGGAGCAAGCGCTTCTACACCGGCCGCCCTTGGCAGGTCAGCAGCAGCGTGGTCCGGCGACAGCCAGGATGCGGGCCGCAACACGGCCGGAATCCTTGTCGCTCACTCGTGGTACACCCCGCCCCAGCGGGATTGGCTCTGTCCACGAGAACTGGTGAACCGCCCCAGAGGGATGACCCCTCCGGCGGGGACCGCCGACCTGCGGAGTGAGGCGCGACAAAGCGCTGTTATCGCCCGCCCGGTACGTGGGAACACATGCTGAGGATGTCCGGACAGGGTCGGGTTCTGCAGGAAGGCAGCGTGTCGTGAGTGAGGCTGAGGATGTCATCACAGAGTTGACCGCGGACCACCGTGAGGTCAGGAGGCTTTTCGAGGAACTCGCCGGTGCTATGCCCGGCAGCCAGGACCGTAAGCATCTGGCCGAGGAGCTGACGATTGAACTGGTGCGGCACTCCGTGGCCGAGGAGCAGCACCTTTACCCGGCCGTCCGCGAGCACCTGGAGGACGGCGATGCTCTGGCAGACAAGGAACTCGCCGACCACGACAGGGTCGAGCAACTCCTCAAAGACCTCGAGTCGCGTGAGTCTGCCGACCTCGAATTCGACCGGCTCCTCGTCACTCGACTTTGTAGCAGTTCGTGATCTTGGTGTGGGTGGCTCTACGCGGCGGCTGCTTCCCAGGCGCGGATGACCGCGGCGATTTCGTCGGGGCGGGGCTGGCCTGCGGGGTTGTGAATATGGCGGGCGGCGATGATGGTCCGGCGGAGCTTGACGACCATGTCAGAGAATGACGGGGTGGTCTTGGTGGTGTACCAGGGCTGCGATGTGCGCCGCTCGGTGATGTCGGCGGGGTGGTGGCCGTGGGCGGTGTACCAGAGCACGACGATGGTGTAGACGGCGAGGTCGAACGGGACGGTGCGCTCGACCGCGCGGCGGGTGCGGCTTTGGGCCTGGCCGACACCGAGGTCCTGGCGCATGTGTCCGAAGACCGACTCGATCGGCCAGCGCGTCCCGTACCGTTCGACCAGGTCCTCGGTGATGCTGAGGTGGTCGGTGCTGATCAGGGCGAGGTCGTAGGGTTTGGCCGAGTCCAGGTCGCGGACCAGGACGAGGCGGACCGGGAGATCCTTCAAGGCCCCGTACCACAGGCACTCCCGCTCGGTGATCCACACGAACTCGGTGCGGCCGTAGCGCTCCACGACGGTCAGGCGCCAGGTCGCCGTCTTCGCGATGGCGGTCAGCGGGCCCAGCGCCGCTCCCTTCTTCCGGGGCCGTCCACGCTTCTTCGTCGGGGGCGGCGTCGGCTCGAACAGGGCGGCGTTGCGCGGCAGCCGGGTGGTGAAGGTGACGGATCCCGGCAGGTCGGCGACCTTGCCGGAGTGGTAGGCGGCGTCGCCGGTGACGTGGAGGGTGCGGTCGGGGAAGACCGCGGCCAGGTCGTGGACCATCTCCAGCGCGAGGTCGGTGCGGGAGATGGTTCCCTTGCCGCGCCACAGCCGGGCGGCCACCGGCAGCGCGATCGGCTTGATCAGGAACGGCAGGCGGACCACGATCGCGGCGATCACCCAGGTGTTGCCGAACCCGAGCTTGTCCTTGCCCCGCCCGGACCCGTCGTGCGCCCACAGCGCTCCGAAGACCTTCTTCCCGACCCGGTGGAGCAGGGTGTCGTCGACGACGATCACGATCGGCGCGTCGGCCGGTAGCAGGGCCTCGATGACCGCGCGGGCCAGCCGGAGACCCAGCCGGTCGGGATCCCACGACGCACGCGAGAAGAACGCGTGCGCCCTGCGGTGCGGCCACAGCCGTGACAGTCCCGCCCCGGTCAGCATCCCGGTCACCGTGCGCCGCCCGGTCTGCGCGACCGTCCCGGCCACCAGATGGCAGAACGTCTCGAACGAGTGCTTCGTGAAGCACGGACGGGTGACCTGCAGGACCAGCAGCAACGACGCCGGTAGCGTCATCCCCGGAACCATCAGCGGCAACTCCTCGGGCACGAGGCGGTTGGATCATCACCGCTGATGGTTCTTCACATCCAACCCGACCGGCCGCACATCAGGCTCAGCTCACCCGGACGGAAAGCGACCGCCCCTCTTCAAGTGTGACTGAGCGCTTCGCATGGCGGGTTTCGCCAACTGGGATGCTCAGGTGGCGACAGCGCGGGGGAGCCCGAGCCGGGCGTTGATGCCGGGGTCTGCCGCACGATCGGGTGACATCTTGACCTGCCCCACCTCTCAGGTAAGCAGGTCGGTGAGGGCGGCGCGTATGTCGGTGCGGTTCACGGGGATCCTCGGGCGCGCGGGGAGTGCCCTGCGGTCGGGGCCGGACGGCGTGCCCTGGGCACGGAACGGCACTCTACAGGGGCAAGCGTGCTCCACTCGGACATATGGCGCGCAGTGGCCGGGGCCGGTAGGCGCGCAGCACGCGGCTGCTGTGGAAGTGCTCGGGGGTGGGCGGGTGACATCAGTCCCGACTGCTGACTGGGCGTGCCGTTGCAGTGAGCAGAGGTGGACAGTAGCGGACAGTCCTGCCTCCGAAAGTGGTCTGGAAAGTGAGCACCGTCCGACAGGAGTCTGTGCTCAAGCGACCTTGCTTGCGATGTGAAGGAGAAGGCTGATGGAGCGACTGCTGTTTCCCGGTGACGACCAGTTCTGGTACGAGACTGTACGTTCGTTGGGTCATATCGCCTACGGTGGTGCGGACTTCGGCGAGGTGGTGGCCACGTGTGGGCGGATCACCGAGGGCGACTACGGCAGTTGGTACGGGGAGTGGCTGGCCACGGCCGACCGGGTGGCGGGCGAGGCCCGGCGGGCTCTGGACGCGGGGCACCCGGTCAGCGCCAGGGACGGGTTCCTCCGGGCCTCCAACTACTACCGCGCGGCTGAGTTCTTCCTGCACGGCTACCCCTGCGACCCGCGACACCAGCCTACCTACGAGCGTTCCGTGGAGTGCTTCCGTTCAGCGGCGGCCTTGTTCAACCCCCGGATTGAGCCGGTCGAGATCCCGTACGAGGGCACCACGCTGCCCGGCTACCTCTATCGTGTCGACGACTCGGGCGAGCCTCGCCCGACCGTGGTCATGCACAACGGCTTCGACGGCACCGCGGAGGAGATGCACTTCTTCGGGGCACTGGCCGGAGTCGAGCGCGGCTACACCGTGCTGGTCTTCGACGGCCCCGGCCAGCCCGGACCGCTGCACCGCGAGGGCCTGACCTTCCGCCCCGACTGGGAGAACGTCGTGGGTCCCGTGCTGGACTTCGCCAAGGGGCTGCCGGAGGTCGACAACAACCGGATCGCCCTGCTCGGCACCAGCATGGGTGGCCTCCTCGCCCCCAGGGCGGCGGCGTTCGACCACCGCCTGGCTGCAGTGGTCGCCCTGGACGGCGTCTACGATCTCAGCCCCGCAGTGACCCGCTTCCTTCCTGGCGAGCGCGCCGAAATGGAACGGCGACTGCGCGCCGACTCCGACCCGGAGCTTGACGCCCAACTGGAGCGCATGATGGCTGGGAACCCGGTCATGCGCTGGGCGATCAACCATGGCATGTACGTCATGGGCGCAGCCACCCCGCGGGCGTTCGGCGCCGCCTACCTCGACTACCACCTCGACGGCGTAGCGGCACGGATCCAGTGCCCGGCCCTGGTCTGCGACGCCGAGGAGGACCTGTTCTTCGCCGGGCAGGCCAAGCAGCTCTACGACGAGCTGACCTGTCCCAAGACCTTCCTGGAATTCACCGCCCAGGAGGGCGCCGACGCCCACTGCCAGTCCGGCGCCCAGCGGCTCGCCCTGGCCCGGGTCTACAACTGGCTGGACGACACCCTGGGCCGCCACGAAGCGGCACCCACCGCCGCGTAGGCGGCGGCTCACGGCGGGTCGACCACACCACACGCCCTCGCGTCGACCCCGCCTTCCTGGAGTCCCGGCACCCCGACGGCCGAGGCCCGACTGCGGTCATGCCTGCTGCCCACACCGCCCGACATGACCGCAGCCGGCCAGTCCGGCTCGGATCCTGTCCGACTCCCGGAACGATGAGGACCACTGACCCCCCTGAAGCGAGACGGAACGGATCCGTCTCGACCCTGTCAATCACCATACTGAGGCGGCATCATGCGATTCCTGTTCGAGGACGAGTCCTTCTCCTACGAGAGCCTGCGCGCGGCCGGGTTCGCCAACGACGGCGGCGCGGACTTGGGCGAGGTCATCAGCACCGCCCGCAACATTCCTGAAGGCGACGAGGAGGCCTGGCTGCGCGAGTGGAAAAGCACCGCCGAGCGCGTCCACGCGATCGGCGCCCGCGCTCTGACCGACGGCCACCGGGTGAGCGCCCGCGAGGCCCTGCTGCGCGCCTCCAGCTACTACCGCACCGCCGAGTTCTACCGCCGCGACGACCCCAACAACGACCCCGAGGTCAAGAACCTGTCCACGCTCTCCCGGGAGACCTTCGCGACCGCCGCGACCCTGATGGACACCCCCGTCGAAGCCGTCCGCATCCCGTACGAGGACAGCACGCTGCCGGGGTACCTCTTCCTCGTCGACGACACCGGCACCCCCCGCCCCACCGTCATCTTCACCAGCGGCTTCGACTCCACCCTGGAAGAGGCGTACTTCGCCATCGGCGCCGCCGCACTGCGCCGCGGCTACAACGTGCTCGCCTACGACGGCCCCGGCCAGGGTGCGGCACTGCGCGAGCAGGGCATGGTCTTCCGCCCTGACTGGGAGGCAGTGGTCACCCCGGTGGTCGACTACGCGCTGACCCGCCCCGAGATCGCTCCCGACCGCCTGGCCCTGCTGGGCTACAGCCTCGGCGGCTACCTGGTCGCCCGTGCCGCCGCCCACGAGCACCGCCTGGCTGCCCTGATCCTGGACGACGGCCTCTACAGCTACGGCCAGGCTCACACCCGCTTCATGCCGCCCTTCCTGTGGGAGTGGGTCCAGGCCGCCCGCGACGACCTCGCCAACCCCGTCCTGAGCCTGCTCATGCGTTCCAACACCCAGCTCCGCTGGGCCCTGCGCAACGGCGTGTGGACCTTCGGCGCCACCAGCCCTGCGGACTACGTGCGCCGCACCGCCGACTACACCCTCGACGGCATCGCCCAGCTCATCGACTGCCCCACCCTCATCCTCGACGCCGAGAACGACCAGTTCTTCCACGGCCAGCCCCAGCGCGTCCAGCAGGCCCTGACCTGTCCCCACACCCTGATCACCCTCCCCGAGGCCGAAGGCGCCGGCGAGCACTGCCACATGGGCGCCATGTCCCGCTTCCACCAGGTCACCTTCGACTGGCTGGACACCACTCTCGCCTCGACGGCGCAGCCCAGTAGCTGAGGACACAAAGCCTGCGGTACGTCCGGATGGCGGGGTCGGCGCGATGATGCGCCGACCCCGCCGCCGGGAGACCCGATGACCACGACAGCGGCACAAGACCGCCAGAACGAGACCCGCGAGAGGCTCCAAAGATGACCGGCTACGCCACTGAAGGCTGGACCGAGATGTTCCTGTGCGCGGGCGGTGCGGCAGCAGCGCTCTGCGGCCTGATATTCGTCGGCCTCAGCGTCAACATCCGTACCGTGCTGGACATCGAGAAACGCGAGGGCCAGAGCTTCATGACCGGACGCGCCCTCGAGGCCCTCGTTGCGTTGCTCATCGTCCTGCTCGTCAGTGTCGTCGCCCTGACGCCGACCATCGACCCCGACGTGCTGGCCGCCTTCGTCCTCATCAATGCCGTGGCGAGCGCGGTCTCGCCGTGCCGGGCCGCGTACGCCGGCCGCGGTCGGCGCCCACGGGCCACCGAAGTGCTCCTCAGGCGTTCGCTCGCCGCCGCCGTGACCCTCACCCTGCTCACGGCGGGGACGTCCCTCGCCGTCGGCCACGGTGGCGGCCTCTACTGGCTGCCCGCCGCGTTCGTCCTCGCCATCACAGTCGCCGCCGTCAACGCCTGGGTGCTCCTCGTCGAGGTGCTGCGCTGACAAGCCGTTGTCGTAACGCTCTTGTCGGGCGCCGCTTCCAGGGTGTCGTCGGCGGCGCGCGGCAGGAAGCTCGGGCGCAGACCGGCACGGCGGATGCCCGCCGGTCCGTCCTCGGCGACGGCACGTGCCTGGACACAGTGGTGGCGCAGAAACAGCAGGGCCTCGGACTGCTCCTCTGGGGCGAGTGCGTCGAACCATGCGATGCCCTGTGACATCGGGCGGAGCCCCCGGGCAAGTTCGTTGAGTATGACGTCGCGTTCGGTCACGCCTGTCTCCCGTCGGGCAGGCGGCGCTTCGCCGCGGAGTCGAGGTCAGTGGAACCAGGTAACGAGTCGCACATGGTCTGCTCCATGGAGTTCGCTGAGTGTCCGCATCACGCTCCAGACCGGCCCCCAGTGGGTTTCGTTTCCGGCGACCGATTCTCGGCTTCGCGTGCCGGAGCTGTCTGTTTCCTGCCAGTCGGTCGAGGCGAGCTGGGCCCACGTGATCCATGTCGGCCGTGGGTGTCAGGAGATCCGCCGTACGCGGCGTACTCGGTCTGGAGCCCCTCGAATGCGTCGCTCGGAAAGCCGTGGCTTTCGGCCAGAGGGCGGAAGCCGAAGTGGTTCCGGATGCCGAAGAGGCAGGCGAGGGCGTCGTAGGCGTTGCCGTTGTTGAGTAGGAAGAGGTCGATGGCGGCGTGCCACACGGAGTCCTCGTCGTCGGGGCCCCAGAGGCGGGCACCTGGCCGACACTCGATCATCCCGCTGACTTCTGTAGACATGCACGCATGCTGCCCGCACGACCCGTGATTCGGCACCTGCTTTTCCTACGACCCGCTTCGCCAAGTGCGCACGTGCCGCTATCGGCCATCAAGCGCACAGCCCCGCCAAGTCAACGGCTCACTCGCCAAGTGAAGTGCTCAGTCTCATTAAGATCGCGATTCGCTACAAAGTCGAGTCGTCAAACTCAGGACCGAGGTGACCGCGCACATCGAGGACGAGGAGAACAACCTCTTCCCCCGACTGCGCGACGGGGTACACCCCTACGTGCTCGAGAGCCTGGGCAAGAAGATCCAGGAAGCGAAGAAAACCGCCCCGACACGGCCCCACCCCGCGGCACCCACCACGCCGCCAGCCAACAAACTGCTCGCCCCGGGACTCGGTCTGGTGGACCGCATCCGTGACTATGTCACCGGCCGCGGACGGTGACAGCTTCGAGGACGGGCTGCCGATCCGCTCCACATCCCGGGGCCCGTTCGACCAGGAAGCGGCACGGTCGCTACCGCCAATGGCTGCTCGAATGGTCCCCAAGGCCGTATCCGGCACGGATCCTCGGTCTCACGATCCGCTACCTCAACCCCGTCACTGGCGAGTACGCCACACCGCAGCTCGCACTCGAGACCCAGTGGGACGACAAGTGGACCGACGCGGCATCCGAGGACATCGGGCTCTGACCATACGAACACCCCCGCAGCCGTCCTGGCTGCGGGGGTGTTCTGCTGTCCGTCTGAGCGTGGCCGCTGGCGAGCGCCACGCCACGAGCGTTCGTAGGCTGGCTGTGCTGGGGGTTCCTGCGGAGGTGTGCCATGCCTCGAACCATCTGGTCGGGCGCCATCAGCTTCGGCCTGGTCACGGTACCGATCCACGTCCAGTCAGCCACCGAAGATCACAGTGTCCGCTTCCACCAGTACCACCTGGAGGACATGGCGCGGGTGCGGGTGCGGAAGTTCTGCGAGCTGGAGGACCGTGAGGTCCCGGCACACGAGATCGGCAAGGGGTACGAGCTGACCAAGACGGAGGTCGTGCCGGTCACGGACCAGGAGCTGCGGAGCTTGCCCCTGCCGACGGCGAAGGCGATCGAGATCGAGGGATTCGTGCCACTCTCCTCGGTGGATCCGCTCCGGATCGGGGAGGGCTACTACCTACGGCCGGACGGCCCGGTGGCGGCGAAGCCGTACAAGCTGCTCCAGCGGGCGCTCGGGAGGTCGTCGCGCGTGGCGGTCGCCAAGTACTCGTGGAGCGGCAGGGAGCGCCTGGGGCTGCTGCGGGTGCGAGGGGAGGCCATCGTGCTGCACGCGATGCGCTGGCCGGACGAGGTCCGGTCCGCGGAGGCGCTGTCCCCGCCGGCTGTGGAGGTCACCGACGACGAGATCGACGACGCGCTCGCCCTGGCGGACAGGATGATGCGCGAGGATCTCGAGGGCCCGGAATTCGTCGACCACTACACCGAGGCTCTGACCCAGATCATCGCGGCGAAGCGGGAAGACATGCCGCTCCCCGCACAGCCGGAGCAGGCGAAGCCGACCGCGCTGGTCGACTTGATGGCCGCGCTGAACGCCTCGGTGCAGCAGGCCAAAGCGGCCCGCGGCGAGGACGCCGAGGTCCATGACCTTCCGCCGAAGAAGAAGGCGCCGGCTGAAAGGACGGCAGGTAAGAAGGCGTCGGGCCGGAAGCCGCGCAGTGCCTAGTCGAGGATTCCGAGCACCCTGTCGGGCCGGCAGAACGGGCACGCTTCCACGCCGCCGAGGAGGACGCTCCGCGCCTCATCCGACGGGACGGCCTGGGTGAGGCGACCGGTCTGCCCGCAGTCAGCGAGGTGCACATAGGACGGCTGCGGCCCGTCCCGTGTCGGCCGCCGACTGATCACGTACCCGGGTTGTGGCCCATGCGCAGGCGCTTCCTTAGCTGGCCGGCTGGACGGAGACGGCGCCTGCCGGTCGTGCTCGCTCTCCGCCTGTTGTAGGGCGCGGAGAACGGCATCGTGCTGGCGACGCAGGTACACAGCGACGATCTCGTGCTCGGCGCGCTGCCGCTCAAGGTGCGCCAGGATCACGCGAAGACGCGCAGGATCCGGAGGCAGCTCGGTCATATATTCGATTCTAGGCGTGGGCTGGGCGTCTGCCATCCTTGGGGCGACACAGGAGGTCCCATGTCCCACCGCCCGTACCCGAACCGTGAGCGCGTGCTCGCGCGGGTCCACCGCAGCTGCTTCGGCGTCTCCGCCTGCCGCAGGAACCGGCGGGTCGCGCACCGATACGACATGGGCTTCAACCTTGCCGACCCGAAGATGATCGGCCCCTTCCCCGGCGATGAATACCGCCTCTTCACCCGCGGGCCGGCATGAGCGAACCCGGCCGCTACCACCTCACCCTGACCCTGGATGGTCGTGGAGCCCTGGACGGCTGGTGGGAGCGTGAGGCGACCGCGCGACGGAAGTTCGCATCGACCGTCGGCGACTACGGCCGCGACGGGGCGATGGTGGTCCTCGTCGACACCGAGACGGACGAGCAGCTAGCCGTCTGGCCGGAGCCCGTTGTCAGCGGCGGCTCGTAGCATTGCCTTGTCATATCAGCAGATGCTGGCGCTGAGCTGAGCCCCGCCCCGCCTGGTCACGCAGCGGGCGCGGGGCGCACGACTTGGAGGGGCCCGTGGATGTCAGCTCGGGTAGTCGTCGCCCAGCACCTCACGCCGCTCCCGCTCCAGTCGCTGGTTCAACGGCCTCGTCATCCTGAACGCCGTCACCGTCAACGCCGCAAACACCACCACGAACAGCAGCTGCCCAATCGTAGGCATGCCCGTCAGCGCGCTGACCGCGGACGCGATGAACAACGCGATCAGATTCCCGACCAGCCACGCGCCGAAAATCTTCCGCTTCTCAGCCCGAACGATCCGCTGCACTTCGGCATAGCTGTGCATGCGCACCCCCTGTAGTACGACAATCAACTGTCCGGGGCATCATGCGCAGGGTGGGCCGCCGCCGTCCCGCACATACGAGGGTGAGCCCCGTTTCGAGGCGTCTGGGGGAGCCACGCGTCGCGTCATTTCATGATCAATGTGGATAAGAAATGATGTCAGTGACCCCGGTGTGTGAGCTGTGGAAGCCGTCGGAGTTCCCGGCGTGATCGGAGCGCCTTGGGACAGTCGCGTCTGGTGCCGCCTGTATTCGCCGAGCTCGCTTTGCAGGTGAGCTATGCCCTGCGGCAGGCAGGGTTCCATGTGATCAGTGACGCGGCGATTGAGCGGGCATCGGGACTTCATGTGGGTGAAGCTCCGGAGGGAGTGCTGATCCGCTGGCTCGTGTCCGATGGGTTCACCGCGCTGGCGTTCGACCAGCCCGGGGCTTCCAGCGTCGGCATGCGTGTGGTCGTGCAGGCCGCTGTGTCGGGTCTGCTCGTGCAGATGGGACACACGGTGATGGAAGCATCCGACGGGGAAGGCCTGCTGGTTCTGGCGAATGTGGCGCAGCCGGATCGGCCCGCGTCGTAGTTGGTTTCCGGGGCATGGTGCGGGCCGGCGCCACGCTCGCTCGCAGCGACCGGTGCGGTCGGAAATTCGGACTCTCTCACTCGGAGACGCTAAATCTGTCATCGGCACTTGCCCCATGCTGTTGCCGGAGTGAACTGTCCGGTGAACGTGCCCCGGGCTAATCCGGATAGCGCGATCCACTCCCCTTTCCGGGGCCTGTGGGCCATGTGTGGGCCAGACAGCCCCTCACAGAAGCCGAAACAACCTCTGACCAGGGCGTTCGTACTGCATGCTTGACGCTCTTGAAAGCCGTTCCCGTCGCCCATGGTGCCTACCTTGGGGCAAGCACCGATGCCTGTGCTACTTGAGCCTCTCCTCATGTAGCCGGCGGGCTGTAGCTGCGAGGAGCCGTCGCAGCTTGTCCCTGTTCTCGCCGTAGGTCTTCAGTGCATGGCAGTTCGGGCATAGAGCGATCATGTTCCAGGGGACATCGGGTCCGCCCTTGGCCAGGTCCTTGACGTGGTCGACCTGCAGGATGGGCAGGCCGGCTGTGGTTCGCTCGGTGGGGTGGCCGGCGCACTTAGGGCTTTCGCACCTGTTCTGACAGCGCTTGATGACCGCTGCTCTCGCGCTGGGGTCGCGGACATACTTGTCGGCCAGCGTGGGCTTCTTCAGCTGGCCCCGACGCTCGGCGTTCGCTTCCGCCTTCTGCGCCAAGCGCCTGTACGCGTCCTCGTCGCTCTCTCCAGTGCCGGGCGCTTCCAGGTCGACGTCGCTGGGGCGGTAGTCGTCCGTTTCGTCGTGCAGCTCGCCCGTATCAATCTCCAGTGCCTCAAGCACTTCAAGGGGCCAGGTTTCACGTTCCGGGGAGGGGACGGGCGCGAGAATCCAGAGGAACTCGCGGCGCGGCTGCTTGTCCTCTCCGGTACCCCAGCGCAGCCGGCGTTGCACGATCACGGCCCAGGTTTCGAAGCTCCACTGTCCCTGGAACGGCTTGTGCCAGTGGCGCAGCGGGCGGCCAGCAGTCTGATGCTCGGCCATGAGCTCGTTGCCGTCAGTGAGCTTTTGGTCACCTGAGAGACCGTCGCCGACGTAGGCGATCCAGTTTGTATCCGGGATGCGTCCGTCGGCGTAGGGTCCCTTGTCGTCCGAGAAGACGCTCAGGATGCCGTCGGCGAGACAGCCGATCCCTGCCATCTTCTGTCCGCCGTAGGTGCGCCAGATGGCCTCGCGGTCTTTGAACGTTTCCCCGAGTAGAGGCCGCAGAGCATCTGGCCACCTGCCGGCGAGCAGCTCGTGAAGGCCGAAGTCTTCCAGCAAGCTTTCGGGAAGGGGATGGAAGTAGCGGAGGATCAGCCCTGCCGCCGCGGAGGCCGCGGCATCAGAGTGCGAGCGGAGCAGGTCGTAGTCGTCCTCGCGCAGGCCGCCGGCTGGGTTGACTTCGTTCAGGGATTCAAGGGTGGGGCGGCGCCCTCGGCTGGTCAGGGTGAGTTCCTGCCCCTGCTCAACGGTCCAGAGCTCATCGCGAGTGAGAGCCCAAAACGGGTAACGGGTTCCGTCCGCACCGTCTTCGACCTGGCCGTACTTCACCATGAGCGGAGCAACGGCGTCTCGGGTGGCTGACCATGGCTGCAGTCGGGGGGCTCCGGCCATCGCCTGCCCGATTGCCCAGAGGAGAAGAACGGGGCGGTGCAGGGCAGGGCCCGTCGCACGACGGGCCGGCCGGACATCTCCCACCCGCCGGTGAAAGGTCTTGGGGGGCTCTACGACGGTGAAGCCCTCCCTCCTCAACCAGGCCACTGCGTGCTTGAGACCACCGCTGAACCCGGGGGTAGAGGGCTTGAGCGCTACGCCGAAGTCGTACTTGTGGGCGACGCCGGCTATCGCTTTGGAGTCGTAAAGCTTTCCGTCGTGTTCAAGGAGATAGGTAATCGCGGCGTGGTAGCCGTAGGTATCCCGGAACGCCTCCGGGCCGAGCCGGTCGTGCTCTGCAATCGCCTGCAGGATGCCTGCACGAGTGATCTCAGAAGGTGCCATGGCAGCACGGTAGATCAGGGCACTGACAGTGGGGGTGGCCCTGTGGTGCGCCACTGGACAGGCTGACGGGCCAAGTTGGTGTGTATCGTTCGCCAGCCCTGAACCAGCGCTTGCGCTACAGGCGTGCCGGTTAACGTGCGGGGGTCCGATGTCTCTCCCACTGCGGCGGGCCTGCTGGTGGCGGTCATCGGCACAGTTGGCCAGTACGTGCAGTAGTGCGGCTCACTTTTGAGTATCGGTAGTGGGCGGAAGCCGGCACACAGCGAGCCCGGCCTCAGCGCGACCGGGCTTGTGACTACACCGTCAGCCTGGAGCCTCGGCGTCCAAGAAGCCCGCATTTTCAGCCACTGGACGAAGTCCCCCCTCCGAGTCTTTGTGCCAGCGCTGCCCCGCTTCATCTGTGAAGTAGAGGTCGGCCCGAAACTGCACATGCTTGGAACCGCCAGGGGGCGAGAGGAATTCCGCTGACTCCAGCGGACCTAGATCCACTGGCGGCGGAGATTCCGAGTCTCGTCGCCCGATGATCCTAGTGAAGATGACCTGCGTCCCTGGGTCGTAGCAGCCGAACCAGAGAACGTTGACGTCACGCAGCCACCCCGAGCTGCGGTTACTCACCAACCACCACTGCCGTTCGTCGCCCCAGGTCCTACTGCAGCGGAATGCAACCCTTCTGGCCTGCTCCCATTGCCGCTTCTCAGCAGAGGCTGTCAACTCCTTGCGTTGCAGCTCCAGGACCTTGGACTGATCAGCAATAAACTTGCGCTGCTCGTCGAGTTGCACTCTTTGATTACCAAGCGTCGCTAGTGCGCCGTACGCTGCCGCAGCGCCGACAAAAGCGGCTACCCATGCAGGAACGCTCCCCAAATCTAGCCACGACAGATTAAAATAAGACAAACGGTGACAAGGTAGATCAGGACATGATGATCCGTGGGTAACCATGTCAATGCTCTTCATGATGCCCAGAATATTAGATAAGACGTAACTTCTGCTGAAATATCTCGTCACTGTGCGGCGCCTAGCTCGGGGCGCCGGAAGTCGGTTCCGTCCCCCACATGTCCCCCGGCTGCGGCAAGACTGTGCAACAGCACTGGTGAGGTGGGCCGCAACCAGCCCGCTGTAAATCTGCCAGTCAGGTGGCGCTACTGGGGGCGACAGCAACCACTTGGTGACTCGCGTCAGGAACCAACGGGGCTTTCGTCCTCGATCAGCCCGACCTCCCGGCCGATGCGGTCAAGGTCTGCGGTCCAGGGCCGACCCGCCATCAAGTCGTTGAACGCCTGCATGCCGAGGTGAAGCAGCAGGCAGGCCATGAGTGGCGAACGCTCGCTTGGGTCGGGAGCCTTCCCATACTCCGGCCGTGCGAGCAGTCGCACGGCCTCGCTCGAGTCATCACGGAATGCCTGAGCAGCCGTCAGCCCCGAGTGCGACAGCTGCGTTTCACTGAGCCAGACTTCCAGCAGGCCCTTGGTTGCCAGGCTGTTCAGCAGCTTGCTGGTGTTCGCGTACTGGTTGGCCGCGTTGGGCGTGATGACTGCCGCCGCGACTGCGTCGGCCGACGCAGCTACCTCGTCGTCGTACGAGAAGGTGTCGCCCTGGTCTATCGCCTTGCGCAGCTTGTCCTGGGTGTGCTGGAGCGCCTTATTCAGAGAATCGACGGCGTCCCCTCCGTCCCTCGCCAGCCATTGAATCTGCGCCATGTACTCGATCATCAAGCGACGATTCGGGGCCGCCTCGTGGCCGAACCCCTTGCGATGAAGCAGCACCACGGCGGACGCCTGACCGTGCAGGGCTGCCAGCAGGCCCCATCCGACTAGGAACGGCCGCTGGTCTTCCGAACCAGGTGCGAAGGTCGTTACACCCGATTCCAGCAGCTCTGTCAATGCTTCCAGGCCAGCGATGGCCCGAGCGTTGTCTTGCTCAACCTTCGTCATGGAGGCAAGGGTGCCGGAGCGCAGCGCCGCAGCGCACAACGATTAGCGCGATAAGTCAGAAGGACAAGAGGGTCCGTTGTTCTCGCGATGCTCAGTGGACGCAACCGGCGCACCCATGCTTCGTGGGGTAGGCGTGGGGTTGTGTGCCTCATGTCGGTGATTTTGCGAGGTCAGTCGCCTTCGGCTGCGCGGTCTGTAAATCTGCCGGCTCAGCCTTCCCAGGTTCGAATCCTGGCGCCGCCACCCTTGAAGAAGCCCCCTCTGAACTGCGGAAACGCAGCGCGGAGGGGGCTTCTTTTTATCGAACGCTCACGTTCGAGGAGTGATCGAAATGCGGCCTTTGTCTCACCTCGTCACGCGGGACACTCACGTCTGATCAGGGCGTGTCCCCCAGGCGTCCCCCGGGGAATGCGCTAGCCCCGTCCCATTCCCGCAGGCCAGCCTCGATCTGGCGGTTCGCGCGTTCCTGTGCCTGGGCCAGAACCTTCGCGTAGACGCGGAGCAGCACAGCCACCGAGTGGCCGGCCCGGCGCGCCACTTCCATGGGGTCGACGCCGGAGAAGAGCCAGAAGGAGACGCCGGCGCAGCGGAGGTCATGCGGCCGACGGGCGAGCGGCGAACGCTCCTCTGCGTCCGTCAGAGCGGCTTCGCGAGTCCGCTCCCAGACCTCGCCATATCCCGTGTCCTGAATGACACCGCCACGGCTTGTACGGAACAGGCGTCCGTCCGGTGCTGTGCCGTGCCGCCGGATGTGCTCGCGGAGCATCGCAACGAAGTGCGGCGGGACGGGCACTACTCGGGAGTCTCGTGCTGCCCGCGCCTTCAGGTGGCGGTCTTGGCGGGCTCGACCATCATCCGTCCAGTCACGGCCGGCGTGGACGATGCCGCCGCGTAGCGTCAACCTGCCCCAGCCGCTCTCCGGGAGGTCGCACTGGGCTGAGGTCAGGCCGACGGCTTCGGCGGGTCGCATGGCGGCGTAGTACAAGCAACCGAAAAGGCTTCGAGGTGGACACCGCGCTCACCCTGTCCAAGTACGCCCTCGAGCACGGTTCGGACTTGGCGGGGGTTCGCGACGCTTGCGGGGTCCACTTCCTCTGTGGACTTCGGCGCAGTCCACTTCACCGTGGACAGTGGGTTAATCGGCACGCTGAAGTAGCGACGCACCACCGCGAGGCCGAGGACGTCACTCAGACATGCACGCTTGCGGCGCGCGGTGCGCCCGGCTGCGGGAGAGCCGTTCAGCAAGGTCGACAGCGCATCGAGTGCCAGCACAAGGCGACGTTACGCGAGCGTCGTAGGGGGCTGCCGTCTGTGGCGGGTCGTCAGCCGTGGTGTGGCTGCTGTCTGCTGGGCACGCCGTGCCTGGCGTCGTGCTTGCCGGGTTTCTGCTTCTTGTCGTGTCTGCCGTTGTGGTGGTGCTGCTTTTCGCATCGTTCGCCGTGCTTGATGGTGCTGGTGTCGCTGTTCCTCTCGTGTGCGCTGTCCGTGGCGGGTCGTTTATTCGTGGTGTGGCTGTTGCTTGCTGGGCACGGCGTGATGGCCACACCGATCGGGAAGAGGCCGACGGGGATGGTGGCGGTGACCGTGTTGGTGGTGGTGTCGATCACCGACACATCGTTCGAGAAGGCTTTGGTGACGTAGGCGCGGGTGCCTTGGGGGGTGATGGCCACACCCGTCGGGCCGCCTCCGACGGGGATGGTGGCGGTGACCGTGTTCGTAGCCGTGTCGACCACCGACACCGTGTCCGAGTTGAAATTGGTGGCATAGGCGCTCGGCGTGGGGGCGGTCGCCCGCGTCGGGGCGGCAGCCAGGGCCGGCAGGGACGGTCCCGCCAGTATGGCCAGCATGGCCAGGGCGCCGATGACCAGCCGCCAGATGCCCGGGCGTGGCCTGAGCCTGCTCCGGTCCTGTACCGGGCCGCCCTGCGGCCCGGGCTGCTTGCCCGCATGTGGGATCCCGAACGCCTCGCTTCGTCAGAAAGAGCGGCCGCGAACGGACATACCGTGGACGCCGACAGCGCGCCGCAGCCACAACACAACAGGTGACCGCTCGTCACTTTATGTAGCTTTCTATGAATAGGGCGGACAGCACTCCGCAGCCAAAGTGCTAGGCCAGGGTCTGATGTAGGTTCGGGTCCGGCCACCCATGAAGCGGTGCATGCGACACGGCAGCGCGGATACTCCTTACGGAGGCGCTCGATGTGGAGCGGGGTGCAATGGCCCTCCAACTCGCCTTCGGCGTTCGGGGGCCTGCGTGTGCCGCCTCTCAACCTGGCCGCTGTAGGCCGATCGCATGACCGTCCGTTGCAGGGCGGTATGTTGGCCCTGATGGTTGTATGCCCTGGTTAGCTTTGCTGCTGCCGTTCCGCGTCGGCGGACCGGATGGTCCGGACGAGCGGCGGAGGACAGCGATGGCCAGGCGGAGCTTGCAGGTCGGGGTGTCTGTGGCGGCGGGTGTGCTGCTCGCAGGATTGGCGGTCCTTCCGGCGCACGCGAATACGCCGGTGGCCTGCTCGGACACGGCTCTGGTCCAGGCGATCAACGACTCCAACGGCGGGCTGAACGACCACATTCTGGACCTGACGTCGTACTGCGTGTACACCCTCACCGACGCCGACGGCCAGCTCCCCACGATCACCGCGCCGCTGGTGATCCATGGCCACAACGCGACCATCCGCCGCGACCCGAACGCCACCACCAATTTCCGGATCATCGAGGTCGGCGCCACATCACTGACCATGGACGCCCTTACCGTCATGAACGGCAACGTCATCGGCGCGAGCTCTGGTGGCGGCGTACTCCTCAATACCAATGGCGGGTCTCTGACCACTACCAACGTTAACTTCCAGGGCAACTCGGCCCCTGCCGGCGGTGCGATCGAAGCTGAGGGCTCTACGTCGCTCTCCCTCACAGGCGGCACGGTCAGCGACAACCGCGCCACTGTCACCCAAGGCGGCGGCATCCTGGTTTCGGGAGGTGTCCCGGTCGCCCTGGACTCGGTGACCGTGACCCGCAACCGCGCCAACGTCGCAGGCGGAGGCATGTACCTCGCCACCAGCCTGTCCGCGACCGTCACGAACAGCACCATTAGCCACAACACGGCGAAACTGGCCGGCGGCGGCATGGTCTTCATCAGCTCCGGCACGCTGTCCGTCACCAGTACCACGATCGCGGACAATCGGGTCTCGAACAGTGTGGAAGGCGGGGGCGCACTTCTCTTCGCCCCGGACCCCGGCGGGAGTGGCACGATCACGGGTTCCACGATCAGCGGCAACTCGGTCACCGGTTTCACCACGGACGACAGCTTCAGCAATCTGGGCGGGGGCATCATGATGGAGACCGGCCCGCTTACCCTGGACAGCACCACTGTGAAAGGCAATCAGCTGGTCGGCGCCTTCGGGCATGGAGGGGGCATCGCGACGCACGGAAACGGTGATGTGCCAACCGTGCTGAACCTGCAGAACGGCACCACTCTCACCGGCAATCTCGCCTCCGGCCGCTACTCACAGGGCGGCGGCCTGTACGCCGATACCTTCAACAGCGGCGTGTCCGTGTCGGTGGACTCCTCCCATATCGACGCCAACAGGGTTACCGGTACCGGCTCCGCTGCCGCGGGCATCTACAACAACGGCGGCACTTTCACGGCGCTCACCAACTCCAGCGTGAACAACAACACCGCACCGATCGCCCCGGCACCCGGCGGCATCTACACCACCGTAGCCATCAGCAACACCAGCGGTTCCGCCTTCACCGGCAACACCCCCACCAACTGCCTCCTCAGCCCTGCCCCCGTTACCGGCTGCGTCGGCTGACACGACGCCAGCGCCGCGTTCGAGCGGGACACGCTCTCTCGCTCTCGGAGAGGTTGAATCTGCTATTTGCACTTGCCCAGAGCTGTTGCCAGGGTGAACTGTGCGGTGAACCTGCCCCCGGGCTATCCAGGGAGCGGGATCCGGTCCTCTTTTTGGGGCCTGTGGGCCAAGGGCGGGCCAGGCAGCCCCTCACAGAAGCCGAAACAACCTCTGGCCAGGGCGTTCGTACTGCACGCTTGTCGGTCTTGAGAACCGTCGTGGCGCGAGTCACCGATACGCGCCCTAGGACGGGGGACCAGCGACGGGCATGAACGGTTCGCACTCGTGGTGCAGGATGTGTTCGGTGACCGAGCCGTGGTTGAGTGGGCAGTTCGCGACGTAGTTCTGGCCGTCGGCCGTCACTAGGGTGATGAACAGGCGCCCGTCGGAGACGAGCAGTGAGGCGTTCGCGATCGGGGCCGACGGGTAGCCGGCGATGTTCGACAACGCGACCCATCGACCACCGGTACCGCCACGGTGCGGGAGCGGCCGCTCCTGGATCCAAGCCAAGCCGTGGGAGTCCGTCTGCACCACGATGGCGGCGTGGCCGAGACTCACCGTGTCGAGGCTGAGCACCGGCCCGACGGGGCCGGTTGAACCCTGCGGGCCGGTCGGGCCCTGCACGCCGGTAGCGCCGGTGTCACCGGTCGGGCCAGTCGGACCCGTGGGGCCGGTCGGGCCGATGGGTGAGATGTAGGTGATGGTGATACTCGCAGCAGCGCTGGTCGGTGTGGGGCCGGTGCCGCTGGTGGGTACGAGGGATGAGCCGCCGCCCCCGCCGCCCGCGTTGCCGACCGGGGTGACCGAGAAGTTGAGGTCGCCTCCGCCTCCGCCGCCGTAGTAGCCGCCGCCTCCTCCGCCACTCGTTCCATTACTGAGACCACCGCTGCCGTCGCCGCCGGTGCCGAGCGTCCCGTTCCCACCGCCCGGTGTACCGCCGATCCCGCCTTGGGTGGCGGTGCCTGCCCCGCCACCGGTTCCTCCGCTGCACCCCCCCGGGCGTGCCCGGCTGGCCGGCATCCCCACCCTGGCTTCCCGGGCAACCGTTTGAAAACTGCAGACCGGCTCCACCGCCGCCCGCGGCCACGATGAGGCGGGAGTCGGTGGTGGTGAGGGGGGTGGTGTTGGGTTGGGTGCGGACATCGGAGGCTCCGCCTCCTCCGCCGCCGTAGTGGCTGCTGCCGCCGCCGTTGAAGCCGCCGATGCACAGTGAGTTCGGGTAGCAGGATCCGTTGTTGGTGGCGGCGCCGCCGACTTCGACGTAGAGCGTCTGTCCACTGGACAGTCCGGTGAGCGTGCCTGAAACCTGAGCGCCACGGCCGCCGCTCGTGAAAACGGCCCCCTCCTGGCCACCGTGGCCGCCGATTGCCGTGACGTCGACTTGCGTGACGCCACCGGGGACGGTGAACGTCTGTTCGGCACCCGTGGAGGCGAACGTACAGGTGATGGTGGAACCAGAGCTCGTACAGGTGCCCTGGGCATGGGCGGACCCGGACAGCGCCACCGGGGTGATGGTCGCGGCACAGAGCATGCTGGCCGCGACGGTCAGTGCACGTCGACGGCTGCCCGCCGAGGCGCCGCGGTACCTGCTCACAGCTGAGCCTGGCAGTGCGAAAGTCACGGTCTGCTCCCAGACGGCGGAAGAGGGATCTCTCGGCCGAGGATTGCCTTCCGTCACCCTGGATCAGGCAGCCCAGCCTCCGGCTGACAATCGATCTGACGCCCCGTCGATTCACCCCGGTGGCCGCGTGCCGACTTTGTTACCGAGGGCTGCTGCCTGTGGGCCATGTGTGGGCCAGAAGCCTCGCGGAGCGCTTCGCGTGGGCTTGCCATGCAGGTCAGAGGGATGAGCCCCGTGATCGCCCATCGGTCTTGAAAACCGTCGTGGCGCGAGTCGCCGCAGGCTGGTTCGGGTGATGCTGCACGCGCCCACGGAACTAGGTGTGTTGTCCCGGGACATTGGTGAGAACGAGGAGGGAGAACAAGCTCAGCGCGCCAGCAGGCACCCAGCCGCGGTGCCGAGGAACATCATGGCGAAGAGGAACAGGCCGACGATCTGATGTAGGCGGTACTTCCAGGTGAACACCCGTGCGCTTTCCGGCCTTTCGGGGAGGTAGGCGACCGGTACATGGGTTCCGAGGTCCAGCCCCGTCGCCGTCGTGGGGGGCCGGAACCTGACGGGTCGGCCCTGCCGGTCGATGAACTCGATGACGGGCGTCGAAGAATCGTCCCCGGTCTCATGCTCCTGGTCCACCACCACCCCCTCGGCGTGCAGCCCGTAGCGGCTCAGCCGCATCTGCAGCCGTGCCTCCCGCGCACTGGCCCACAGACCCACCAGGCCCACCAATACGGCCAGCCCGATACCGACCGTTTCACCCGTCATCCGTCCCCTGCTCTCCCTCGCACAGCGCCCGCCTGGCACGGGCCGCGCATCAGGAGGACGCGGCACGCAACCCGATGGTTCACGAAGGTGCGCGGGCACACCGGCTCCTCGGGCTTGTACGTCTACGCGATATCTGTTGCCTCTATTGGCCCATCTGAGGGCGCGTTAACCGCGGCACCGCGGGCAGCTACAGGCGCCACCACAAGCGGGGAAGTACGAATTATGTGACTGTTCGGGTGCCGGGCAGCGGCTGTGCAGTCCACCTGTGCGTAAGGCTCGCCCGGTTCGTCTGGCCGGACGCGCAAGCGCCACTCGCTGGTGGGATCGGCCAGTAGCTCGCCCGCAAGCACGGCAGATGCGCCGAGCCATTGACAGCCTTAGAGCAGACTGTGCGCGAACTGTCAAGGCCAAAGCTCAAGTCCTGCTCAGATTCTTCACATTTCCTTGACGATCAACCGGGCGAGCCATGATTGTTGTGGACATGCCGCTACCGCCCGGCTGTAGTGCAGGGCATCAGCTAATGCCTCTGCTCTAACTACAAGACGACCAGCTCATCGACCGTCACCAGCTATGTGTCCGAGTACGTCGACTGGTCCATCTAGGAGATCTCGTGTTCACGAACCGATATGCAGGAGCCGTAGTCGGGGCGGTACTGCTCGGCACCTTGGGCACCGCGGCCTGTACTACCTCAGGACAGGCACCCCACCCGCAGGGCCAGCCCACGCGGCCCCCTGCGACGTCGGGGGCTCAAGAGGGTGTGTCGGACCCCAACCCCCACAAGCCCTCCGCGAAGAAGCCTCCCAACCTGCGAAGCCGCGGGATCCCCGTACTCATCTCGGAGGCCTCGGTCAGCGGCGGCGCGGCGTACGACCTCAAGGGCGGCATCAAGAAGGGCGGGACACTGGCCATCGCTGTGAACTGTCAAGGCCCGGGCACGCTTCAGGTGTCCGTGGAGCCGACCAAGATCTCTTTCCCGGTGTACTGCGCCTCAGGAACCATCGAGCCGAGCCTCAATGAAATCGGGTTCACCGCGCCTCGGGGGAAGGCCACCATCGCCTTGTCTCCGCGCGGAAAGAACGTCACATATTCGTTCGCTGTGGGGTGGGATTCCCATCCTCCTGAGAACCGCTGACGCAACGAAACCACTTGGGCCGCTCAAGAAGCTCAAGTGCGAACTATCCACCTTTTCTTATCTGGAGAAATATCGTGAACTCCACTGTCAGACGTGCATGCACGGCACTCTCGCTCGCCGCTGTCCTCACCGCGGGCACCGGTGCCGGAGTGGCATTCGCCGCTGACCCCACCTCTTCCGACGGTTCGCCGGTGGAGGTCGGCACCGCCGCACCGCTGGCAGCCGATCCCTCTGACACGGGACTGGTCGACGTACCGGCCGACCAGGTCGACACGGAGCCCGACATTCCCGGCGGCACGGGAACTTCGGGCAACAGCCCGAAGGGCCAGATATGCGATTACGCCACCGTGTACACGCCAAGCTCGAAGGGAGCTGACTACATGAGTGTTGTGGGGGCTGCGCAGGCGAACACCAACGGCACAAGCCATTCCGCCACATCGACTTTCACCGCCGAGGTCGGCGGCACGGTCGGTGTCTCCTACTCTGGTTCGCTGAGCACCAGCGTCAGTGTGATGATCACGAAGATCGAGGCGAAGTTCGATGTGACCCTTTCGGCTTCGATGACCGCGAAAATGGGCAACTCCATGTCCGCGACGACTCCGGCGCACAAGACGACCCATGCTCAGTACGGCGTCTACCGTCTCCGCAACCAGGGCATCAGCTACCGCGTCTACTCCAACTGCCAGACATCCGCGAAGTCGACGGTCACCAGCTACACGCCCGACTACGTCGGCTGGCACATCTGGGAGTCATGAGCCGCGCCGCGCCTCGGGTGCGCCGCTGTGACGAGACCCGGGCCGCAATCGCTGCGGCAGCGTGACAGCTTCTTCATGGTGCGGCCCCGGAGGCAGAGCAACCTCCGCTCGGTGCGGGCGTTCGGCGGGGCACCGTGCGTGGTCAGATCCTTGGTCTCGCCCACTCCGGCCGCGACGTCGTCGAGTTCCTCCGATGTGCTGGGCTGGAAGATGCCGAGAGCCCTCTCGACGACCCGATGTGGGTAATGCGGCGGAAAGTGGCCATCACTACGAGGCGGCTTGAGGCCGTGATTCCCCCGGGTGTCCCCCAAGGAAAGCCTGGCTACTTGTTCCCCCAGGCCAGAGAGGACAGGCTCGGCCCGCTGTAAAGCTGTGCCGGCTCAGCCTTCCCAGGTTCGGATCCTGGCGCCGCCACACGGGAACAAGGGCCCCGTGACCTGCGAAAATGGCAGGTCACGGGGTCCTTGTCGTATTCCCGGATGATCAGTGGACTGTTTCACGCTGTCTCGCGTTCGAACGCCCCGTCTCGGTGTGTGTGGACGGGGCGTGGACGGGATTTCTGGCCCGTCACCCGGGCTGCCTCAGACGCCGTCCCGTCGGCCCACACCTGCTTCGCCACGACTGATCCGTGTCGCCACCGGCCGCCGAGCCCACCCACAGCGCCGGCGGCCGATCCTGGGCCACATCCACACAACGGGTGGCTGTCCGTCCGAGGAGCGTCAGGGGCGGGCCGGTACCGCATCGGGTGCAGAGGCGATATCGCTCATACGCTCGATAGCACGTCCTGCTCCGCTCCGAGAGGGATCGAGCAGCACGATCGCATCGGTCCAGAGCGCCGGAGCCATGACGAGAGTTGACGGCCCGCCATCATTTTGACGGGCCGTCATGAAACTCCCAGGTCACCAGATCTTGATCCACGTGATAGTCGTGGAGGTGCCGTCGACGTCTTGAATCGACTGGTACTTGTCGAGGTAATAGGTGTGGCCGCCAATGGTGACCGAGACCCGGTTGTTCCCTGAATTCACGGTGTGCACGTCGTAGATCTTGACGTTCTGCGCGCCCGCGTTGGCAAAGCAGAGGTTCGACCCGTTGTACTCGTGGATCTTGGTGAAGTCCGTGCGACCGCCGCAGTCCGTACGGCTGAGTGCCGCTGCCGAGCCCGCAGGGACGGCCACGGCCAGAGTCGCCGCGGCGGCGGCGGTCATCACGATTTTCTTGAGCGGGTGCCTCACTGAGCGCCCTCCTGTATCTGATCGCTTGCACGTTGCTGTGCCAACTGAGCCGAACTCTCCAGACTCTGGGATCGCTGGACCCTGAAGTCGCCGTCCGGCTCACCGGCCAACCCATCCAGGCCCGCAGTGGGGCTCATGTGGCGGAAGCTGCGTTCTCCCGTAATGCCGCTACGTTTCTTCGCATATTCGCCGGAGTGATGGATTCCAGAAATCGTCTCATCGGCCTGTCGGCCCATCCAGCAGATTCGAGCGATGCTGCCCTTTCAGACACCGCTCCGTGCCTTCGCGTTCATTAACATCTGACGGTGTTGTCCCGCCAAAGAGACACTGACGGGCCGTCAACTCTCGTCGTGACTCCGGCGCCACCCGTAGGGGAAACAGGGCCCCCACTGCGGCGTTCAGGGTGGGCGGCGCCGGGTGTCGCACAGCAGCCACCAGATGGCCGCTCGGTCACGTCGTTGGGGCTGGTGTCAGCGCCGTCTCGCGTATCGAAGGGCCACCCCCTTGAACCGCCGGCGCGCTCTTCCCCGTTGTCCGAGCGCAAGGGGTTGATTCACCTCATCGGGGGTTCACCGGGGGATCGACGTGCCGACGCGGGCGATGAGGAGGGCGATGTCGTCCTGCGCGGGGGTTGGGGCGAGGCGGTCGATGAGGGTGTCGGCCAGCTCGTCGAGGGACGGATGAGTACCGGCGAGGAGGCGGGTGAGCTCCTCCAGGCGCTCATCGAGGTCGTGCTCTCGGGCTTCGACGAGTCCGTCGGTGTAGAGGACGAGCACGGTCCCGGGAACGACGGGGATCTCGGTGGTCGTGTAGGAGATGCCACCGATGCCGAGCGGTGCGCCAGTGGGCAGGTCGACGAGGCGGGCAGTGCCGTCGGGGGTGATCAGGGCAGGTGGGGGATGTCCTGCCCGGGCGAGCCGGCAGCGGTTGGCCGCGGCGTCACAGACGCCGTACAGGCATGTGGCCAGGATCGGGCCGTCGAGGTCCTGCATTGTCTGATCAAGGTGGTGCAGCAGCTGGTCGGGGGGCAGGTCCAGGCGGACCAGGGCGCGGAGTGTGCTGCGCATCTGCCCCATGACGGCGGCGGCGGGGATGCCGTGCCCCATGACGTCGCCGATGGCCAGGGCGGCCTTGCCGGGGGTCATGGCGGCCACGTCGTACCAGTCGCCGCCCACCTCACTGGCCTCGGAGGCGGGCAGGTAGCGGTGGGCGATCTCGATACCGCCGGGAGGGTTGAAGCTGCGGGGCAGCATGCTTCGCTGCAGCGTCAGCGCCGTGTCGTGCTCGCGCGCGTAGCGGAGGGCGTTGTCGATCGCCACGGCGGCCTTGGCCGCGATTTCCTCGGCATCGGACAGCTCGTCCTCCGCAAACGGGCTGGGGTTCTCCGCTCGCCAGAGGCCGACCGCACCCAGAAGTGTGCGCCGTGAGTACAGCGGGGCGGTGATCAGCGAGTGCATGCCGTAGTCCAGCAGCCTGCGGGCCTGGTGGCCGTGATGGGCCTGCCATACGGAGGAGGTGCGAAGGTCCGGCACGAAAGTCGCGCTCGCGGTCGCGAGAGCGATCTGTGAGCCCACGGGTTCGAGCGGGGGAGCATCGCGGACCCCGCCCAGTGCGACGCGGCGAGCCCATGCGCCGTGGTCGGCGAGCGGCTCGTCGACGAGCAGGACGGGCAAGGCCAGATCGACGGTGACGAAGTCGGCGAACCGCGGGACCAGCACGCGCACCAGTTCTTGTGCGGTCTGTTTCGCGTCGAGAGTCGTGCCGATGACAACGCTGGCTTCGTACAACAGTCCGAGGCGCTCGTGAGCGTGACGTGCCTGCTCACGGCTCTCCTCAAGTGAGCAGGCCATGGTGTTGAACGCCGTCCCGAGCTGCCCGATCTCGCCTCTGCCGGTTTCGGGCATCCGCACGGAGAGGTCGCCGCCGGCGAGCCGGGACGCCACGCCGGCCGCCTTGCGGACCGGCCAGACGACAGCCCGGACCACGTACCCGGCGAAGGTCGCGATGAGGAGCATCGAGCCGGCAAGGCCGATCGACGCTGCCACGACCGCCTCCCGGGCGTCATCATCGGCCGCGCTTTCACGTGCCGTGATCAGGGCTGCCTGGGTCGAGTCGTACCGGTCGAACTGCTTCCTGAGCGCATCGACGCGCCGCTTCCCTTCCAGCGTCGCCTCCACGCCGCGTGCACGGGGATCCCCTCGGCTCGCAGCCGCGACCAGCGGAATCGAGTAGTCGTGGATGAGAGACTCGCCAGCCTGCCTGATTTGCTGTGCCAGGGTCTTCTGGCCGGCGGTGGTGCTGAGGCGCACGAGTCGCTGTGCCTGGCCGGAGAATGTGGTCCGGGCGGTCTGCCATGGCTCAAGGAACTGCTTCTCCCCGGTGATGACGAAGCCGCGCTGGCCTGTCTCCAGGTCGACGATGAGTCCCTCGACCGTCCTCGCCTGGGCGAGCGCCGTCTGTGCGTGGCGGTCGGCGGCCGTCGACTCGCCGAGCCCGATGATCGTCCAGAGCAGCATCATGAAGGCAAGCCCGATCAGCAGGGCGAGCAGCCCACCAGCGACGGCGGTAAGGGGCACCAGCCCCACACGTGCGCGTCTCTTTCGTGGACCTGACATGCGCATCCCCTACCCCGCGCACGAATCGGTGGTCGAGTCATCAGCAGGGCGGTCTCGCGGTGAGCTCCGTCCCCTTGAGTCTAGGTTGGGTTCGCCGGACCCGCCGGGGACGGCGGACTCCAGCGTCGCCCGAGAGGTTCGCGTGCCTCACCACTGTCCGTCCGTGCCGAGCCCGATCGCGGACGGGTCGAGCGCGGACGCAGTGTGCCCCAGGGGCGACGGGGCGGGGTCGAGGTCCTGCGTGCGACGTCCGATGCCTTCCGCCGATCGCGCCACCGCGTAGTACCTGCACCTAATGCCTCAACTGCCAAAGCATTGAGTACTTTTGGCCATGGTGCGTCCTGGCGTGAACCTCGAGCATCCTGGCTCCGCTTGAATGAGCGGCGGGGGCAGCGAAGTTCCATCAGCCGTCATATCGCTGCCTGGCCTGTGCCTCGAACCGTGCCCACCGTTCGCAACGGGCGGAGGGTCCCCTGGTGTCAACTCCGCCAGCACCCCTATCCGGCAGGGTAGACCGTTCAGCAGGGGCAGTTGGTGGACCCGTGGGGGGATTCACCTTCGACCGTGAACTGGAGCACTTGCTCTCGCGCAAGGCAGTAATGGAAAGGAAAGTCGGCTGGTAATCGGCCGAATCCGACTGCCTTTCGCGTCAAGGACAATCAAGAATAGGAGACTCGTGCCATGAAGCCTCGCGTCAAGGGCAAGGTGGTAATGGGTACCGCCGTCGCCGGGATGGCCGCCGCCTTGCTGATTCCGGCCTCCGCGCACGCCGCCACCGCCCAGAGCGGCCGTGTCACCGTGTGCAACTCGTCCAGCAGTGACGAGTACGGTGTCTTCCCGTACCGCGGTGGGTTCGCGACGACCATCATCAGCCCCGGTCGCTGCTGGTCGGCCAGCGGGTTCAGCGGGATCAGTTCCGACGAGGTGGTCGGCTACCGCAGGGTGAACGGTTACTGGCAGGCCGTCGCGTACCGGTACTTCAACGACGCCGCCGGTGTCACCTTCACTTTCTGACGCTTGCAGGAAACGGTCCTGGTTGTCACTCGACGGCCCGGGCTGAGGGGGGTGCCGGTGCACCTACTGAAGCCGGCATCCCCCCGCTGTCGGCCCTGGATATTCTGCGAATCGGTCGCAGTCGCGCGGCCTGGCCGTGTACCCATGTGGCGTGAGTTCCGGATACGGATACGGATACGGATGTGGATACGGGCGCGGGTATGGGTATGAATATAGATATGGATATGGGTATGGATGCGGACAGTCATCCGCGGTGAATGCAGATCGTCATTTGCCCACCATTTCGTAGATGTCGAAGTCCAGATTTCCCCACTCTTCCGGGTTTCCTGAAAACGAAGATGAGGCGACAGCGGAAACCAGCTCTCCAAGGGACTCGCGCGCAAATCGGGTGCCGCTGTGATCCGTGGCATATTTTGACGCGACTGGCGGCGCGTACACGCCGGGCGGCATCGGTCTGCTGTTCGTCCTCTCGGTGTCACGATGCGCGGCAACGCGGGCCATACCTGTCCGTGGGAAGCCAGGAACATCTCAGGACCGCTGTCGCGGGAGAGCGGCAGGCGAGCAACTGTGGAAGGGATGGAGCACAGCTCGGCAGAAGGGCGGTCAGGTGCATCGGGTCTTCAGCATGCCAGGCGGCGGCCGGCCGTTGGTGCCGCGATGGGCGCGCAGGCTCTCGGTCACCGGATATGTGCTGGTCCTGATGGCCGTGGTCGCGGACATCGTCGCGGGGACCCATGTCACGTTCTCCCCTCTTCTCGCAGCCCTCCCTGTGCTCGCGAGTACGGGCACCCGCCGGGTCGCGGTCCCGTTGACGGCGGGGATCGTCGCCGGCATCGTCCTAATCGCTCTGGTGTTCTACGACGTCAATGTGCCCAGCTCTGTCCTGGCCACCGCGGCGGCCACGATCGTGGCGGTCACCTTCTTCAGTTGCACCAGCGTCATCGTGGTGGCAACCCAGGAGCAGGAGCTGGCCAGGGTTCACACGGTCGCCGAGGCCGCGCAGCGGGCACTGCTGCGCCCGGTGCCGCGACGGATCGGGCCGCTGGCGATGGCGGTGCGTTATGTGGCGGCGGAGGCCGAAGCGCGGATCGGCGGGGACCTGTACGAGGCGATTCCCACCCCTTACGGAGTGCGACTGATCGTCGGCGACGTGCGCGGCAAAGGCCTGACCGCGGTAGAGACCGCATGCGATGTGCTCGGGGTGTTCCGTGAGGCCGCGCGGGCCGAACCCGATCTGGCGGAGGTCGCCCGGCGGCTGGACTCGGCGATCGCCCGTTGCCCGACGAGCGAGGAGTTCGTCACGGCAGTACTGGTCAGCGTCCCGGACGCACCTGGGCCGGCGGTCATGGTGAACTGCGGGCACCCGCCACCGCTGCTCTGCCACGCCGACGAGTTCCGCGAGGTGCCTCCGCCCGTCACCGCGCCGCCGTTGGGCCTGCGGGGGCTGTGCGGCGGTGAGTACCGCGCAAGTCCTCTCCCCTTCGCCAGCGGCGACCTGCTGCTGCTCTACACCGACGGCGTGGCCGAGGCACGGGACGCCGCCAACCGCTTCTACCCGCTCGTCCCACGCATGGCCACCTTGCAGCCCCGGGATCCGGATGCCTTGCTGGACGATCTGCTCCTGGACGTGCGCGCGTACGTCGGCTCCGGGCTGAAGGACGACGCGGCCTTGCTGGCCGTTCGCCGCGAATGAACGACGACCGGCCCGTCCGCGACCTTCGCAGGCCTTCACCCGAGCCGTCCGCCGAGCGGCAACAGCCGCCCGCGCGAGGCGCTCGGCGGGGAAACCCCGGCCGAGAGCCTCGCTGGGTAATGAAATCTCCGCTCTCTCCTCCACCGTGTTCGGAAAGGGATGCGTCGCCTTTTCCACGGGTGTTGAGAAGAGTCTTCGCTCCGGAGACGGAATTCCCGTAAACACCTGGATCGACGAGAGCGCCGCCTTGTTGAGCGGTGCCGGTGGGAGCGGCCGACGCCGAGGGCGCGTGCCTGGACGGCGAGTGCCCGGAGGACGTACAGGCCGTCACGCCGAGCAGGAGTGCGGCGAAACCGGCCGCCGCGCTCACGCCACGCTTCACGAGGTGTGCCAGAAGGCGGGAACAGGTGGCGGAGTAGGCCACCTGGGGCGTGATGGCCTTGGCGAGCGACACGCTCACCGACTCCTTCGCCTTGGCGAAGATGACGCCTTCACCCGCGCTCACCGTTCCGGTGATGGTGCCCGTGACCGTCACGCCTCGCGTGAGGGTGATCCCGATGGTCTCGTCCTTCGTGCCCTCGACGCTGCTCACCATGTCCTTGTACCGGTGATTGACGGCGCTGAACGAGTACCCGGGGTCGGGCGGGCAGCCGTCGCGGTGCGCTGTCACCGGTGTCCTGCTGGGAGCTTTCGGCGAGTGCGACCCCGGTCATTTGGGTCGTGCACAGAAGGGTGAGAGCAGCGGAGGCGCCAACGAGTGCGACGGCGCGCTGCGCATTCTTCTTCACGTATTTCCCCCGGAGAGGCCGAACTGGTTCGGGTTCGGCTTGATGGTCTGCCGGCCGAATCCCCTCGCGGGTCCGGGCAACCGTGCCGTGCGAGCCGCCGCGATTCCGAGGGCGGAGGACGGAGGACGGATGACGCCGCTCGCTCTGACGCCCCTGAACTCGGCCATGGTTACGGCGCCTTCGGCAGAAGGGGCCGCAACGTGCCTGCTCTCAACTCGGAGGGAGGGGCGCCCGCCACGCGGACCCGAAGGTGCCCAACTCCCTGGCATCCGCCCTTGGTTCCGCCCGTCAGCCGGACGGAGCGAGGTCACGGGCGCGCTCCACACCGTCCCGTACGCTGAGCGCATGTCGTCCCGCCGCAGGAGATGCCCCGAGTGCCGGAGGGACATCGCCGTCGTCGCGGGGCGGTTCGCGCGGCACGACCCGCCGGCGGCGCGCGAAAACGGGGTTCTCGTCTCCTGTCCCGGATCTCGTCGGTTCGCGCAGGACGACGCCGCGCAGCCCGCCCTCGACGGTTATGTCGTACCGGAGTTCCCCGGCCAGCTCCCCCTCTTCTGAGGTCAGTTCCCCGCCACCGACTTCACCGCCACCGACACCGGGGTGGAGCCGCTGATCAGTTCCAGGGTCAGACCGGCCGTCGCGGGCGTGTCCAGGAGTTCCGCGAGGACCGCGGCCACGTCGTCGCGCGGGACGGGCCCGCGACCGGTGTGCGCCTCCAGGCGTACGAGGCCCTTGCCCGCGTCGTCCGTCAGCGCGCCGGGGCGCAGGATCGTCCACTCCAGCGACTTGTGGGCGCGTACATACGCGTCGGCCTCGCCCTTCGCCCGCAGGTACGCGTCGAACACGTCGTCGCCGCGATGCTCGGGATCGGCCCCCATCGACGAGACGACGACGAATCGGCGTACGCCCGCTCGTTCCGCCGCGTCCGCGAACAGGATCGCCGCGTCCCGGTCCACCGTGAATTTGCGTTCGGCCCCGCTGCCCGGGCCCGCGCCCGCCGCGAAGACCGCCGCGTCGGCACCCTCCAGGAGCGTGGCGACCTCCTCCACGGACGCCGACTCCAGGTCGCAGACGATCGGTTCGGCGCCCGCGGCCCGCAGATCACCGGCCTGCTCCGCCCGGCGGACGATCCCCGCGGCCTCCTCACCGCGCGCGGCGAGCAACCGCTCCAGCCGCAGCGCGATCTGTCCATGACCACCAGCGATGACAATGCGCATGTCTTTGACCGTACGCCTCTCCAGGACCACACGCCCGGACAGACGCCGTGCCGCACGGCCGTCCGTCCAATGCCGTCCTTCTACGGCCGTCCCTCCACGGTCATCCTTCCGGGGCCGTCCCTGTACTTCCGTCCGTCTACGGTTGCTTGCGTACGGTCACCCGAGTGCGGCCACCTGTCGACGGACCCCGCCCACCGGTGCGCTTCGCGTCGGTGCACATCAAGGCTGGGCGCGCCCCTGCCGGGGCAGATCCAGCGCCACCGCCGCCGAGTTGCAGTACTCCCGCACCGCGCTCGTACGAGCCACCACGCGCCCCCGGTGTACGACGATTCGGCTGTACGCGAGCGACAGAGCGCCCGAGAGCCGGTCGCCGCGCACGGCGAGGAGTTCCGCGGGGAAGCCCGCCTCCACTCGCACCTCGGGCAGCCCGAGCGCGGCCCGCGCCGACGTGCTGACCGTGTCGTACGCGTCCTCGGGAGACAGCCCGTACCGCGACGCCAGCAGATAGGCCGCCTCCAGCGGGTCCCCGCGCCCCACCGGATTGGCCACGTCCCGCAGCGCCCCGCTCCCCGCGGCGACCCGCACCCCGGCCGAGCGCAGCAGCCGTACCGGAGCCGTGCCCCGCTCCTCGGTCGCGCCGCAGCGGCCCTGCGGGAGGCAGACCACCGTCACCCCGGCCGCGGCGAGCCGGTCCGCGGTGCGCGCGGCGGTCCCCGCCGGGAGGCGCCCGAGCCCGCCGCACGGGCCCAGCGTCACCCCGGGGCGCAGTCCGCCGGACATCGCCGCGAGCCGTGCCAGGCGCGCCGGATCGGCGGCGTCGGTGTGCAGGTCCACCGGGCAGCCGAACTCGGCGGCCAGTTCAAGTACGGCCTCCACGTATCCGGTCGGATCCGGATCCGTGTCCGGGCAGCCGCCCACCACGGCGGCGCCCATCTTCATCGCGTCCCGCAGCATCGCGAGCCCGTCGGCCCCGGCGGCCCCGGTGAGCACCCGGGGCATCGCCACCGCCGTCAGTTCGGCGAGCCCGCGCAGTGAACGCCGCGCCTGCAGCACCGCGCCCAGCGCCTCCAGACCCTGGACGTCGCCGATGTGCACATGCGAGCGCAGCGCCGTGGCGCCGTGCCCGAGCTGGAGCAGCGTGGCCTCGGTGGTGCGGCGCTGGACGTCGTCGGGCTCGTACGACACCGGTCCGTCGGCGTCCGCGGACAGGGCCGTGTCGCCGTGCGCGTGCGGCTCGGCGGGGGCGGGCAGGAGCAGATAGCCGCGGAGGTCGACCCGGGCGCCGACGGTTCCCGTGGCCAGGCTGCCGACCGTGCCCACGGCCTCGATACGGCCGCCGCCCAGCCGGACGTCCACTGTGCGGCCGTCGGTGAGCCGGGCCCCGCACAACAGCGTGGCGATCCCGTCGGCCCGCGCCGATGGCGAGGACGGCAGGCCGGGGGGCTGCGGTCGGCTGTCGGGCATCGCGCTCCTGTGGTTCGGGGGCGGGCTGCGCACCAGAGACAAGATCACGCAGAGTGAGTCGAGCCTAGGGCGACGGCTTGGCCCCGGCGGGGAGGAGCGCAATAGTCGTACCGGCGTGTGCTGCACATCCTGGGGGCGCGCGGACCGTGTCGTGCCGACGGAAAGGGCCGGCTGCGGCAGGAGCCGCGGGGAGGGCGCGGGGGAGTTGCTCGGGATCTGCGGGAAGAGCGGCCGACGCCGATGCACCTGTGGGGTCCACGAGGTCACCGGCGGTCCGAGGTGCCCGAAGGTGCCCCTGAGGCGTGGGAAAACGCCCGTGCAGTACCCCGGCGGCACCCCGGGGCAGCACGGGGAACAGGGCGGGTGGCGGGCCGGGGTGGGGGCCGTGAAACGGATTTGGGCGAACGGCAGGCGACCGTGTAATGTCTTCATCGCTCGCCCCAATAGCTCAGTCGGCAGAGCGTCTCCATGGTAAGGAGAAGGTCTACGGTTCGATTCCGTATTGGGGCTCTGGTGTGTGAGGTTCCCGTCGCGAGGCGGGACCCGATCGCATCAAAGCGGTGTAGCTCAGTCGGTAGAGCAAGCGGCTCATAATCGCTGTGTCACCGGTTCAAGTCCGGTCACCGCTACACACAGTAGCCGATTGCGGGGTCGGTCCTTCGATCGGCTACTCTTTCTTGCGTTGAATTAATCCATCCGTTCGTCAAGGAGCACTCACGTGGCTGCCACCGACGTCCGCCCAAAGATCACGCTGGCCTGCGTGGAGTGCAAGGAGCGGAACTACATCACCAAGAAGAACCGGCGCAACAACCCGGATCGTCTTGAGATGAAGAAGCACTGCCCGCGTTGCAATGCGCACACCGCGCACCGCGAGACGCGATAACCAAGGCTCGTACGCGAGGCCGTCCCCAGCAGGCAGGGGGGCGGCCTCGCGGCGTTGTTACGGTCGGGGCACCGAACACGGAGTCGGCCGCGCGGTATCGCGTGAGTCCTCCGGCGAGGCCAGACCCGAGGAACTACCAGGAGGTGCCGAACGCATGGCGCTCGACCAGTCCTTCGTGGGGCGGTCCTACCCGCCCACCGACCCGTACGAGGTCGGCCGGGAGAAGATTCGCGAGTTCGCGGAGGCCGTCGGGGACGCGAATCCCGCCTACCGGGACCGCGAGGCCGCCAGGGCGCTCGGTCACCCCGACGTGATCGCCCCGCCGACCTTCGTGTTCGCGATCACGTACAAGGCCGCGGGGCAGGTGGTCGAGGACCCCAAGCTGGGCCTGGACTACAGCCGTGTGGTGCATGGCGACCAGCGGTTCGCCTACACCCGCCCGGTCCGCGCCGGCGACCTGCTGAGCGTCACCTCGACCATCGAGTCCATCAAGTCCCTGGCGGGCAACGACATCCTGGACGTCCGCGGTGAGGTCCACGACGAGGCGGGCGAACACGTGGTGACCGCCTGGACGAAGCTCGTGGCCAGGGCGCCGGAACCGGAAGAGGAGGCATGACGCGGATGACCGCGAAGATCGCGTACGACGCCGTCGAGGTCGGCACCGAACTGCCGGCGCAGTCCTTCCCCGTCACCCGCGCCACGCTCGTGCGGTACGCGGGTGCCTCCGGGGACTTCAACCCGATCCACTGGAACGAGCGGTTCGCCAAGGAGGTCGGGCTGCCGGACGTCATCGCGCACGGCATGTTCACCATGGCCGAGGCCATCCGCGTGGTGACCGACTGGGCGGGCGACCCGGGTGCGGTCGTCGAGTACGGCGTCCGGTTCACCAAGCCCGTGGTCGTCCCCGACGACGAGGGCGCCCTTGTCGAGGTCAGCGGCAAGGTGGCGGCCAAGCTGGACGACAACACGGTCCGCGTCGACCTCACGGCCGTCAGCGCCGGACAGAAGGTGCTCGGCATGTCGCGGGCGGTCGTACGGCTCGCCTGAGCCGCGGCCGGCTGCCGCTGCTCGTAGCCACTCGTAAGGGGCGTCCGCCATCGCGGACGCCCCTTACGTATGTCGAGGTGTACCTGGCGCCGAAGCGGCTCTTGACGTAGTTAGTGATTGAGTACTAACTTACTCGCATGGTCAGGATGAGCGCAGAAGACAGGCGCGAGAGCGTGATCCGCGCGGCGATCGCCGAGTTCTCGCAGAGCGGGTACCACGGCACCTCCACCGAGGCGATCGCCAAGCGGGTGGGCGTCTCGCAGCCGTATCTCTTCCGGCTCTTCCCGGGCAAGAAGGCGATCTTCACCGCCGCCTCGCTCCGCTGCATCGAGGAGACCTGTCTGGTGTTCGAGAAGGCGGCGAAGGGTCTTGAGGGCGAGGAGGCCGTGCATGCCATGGCGAACGCGTATACGCGGCTGATCGCGGAGCACCCCGAGAAGCTCCAGATGCAGATGCAGACGTACATCGCCGTGGCATCCCTCGACACGGAGGGTGACAGTGAGTTCGGCGAGGCTGTGCGGGCCGCCTGGATGAAGCTCTGGGACACCGTGCACCTGCCGCTGGGGGCCGACGAGAACGAGACCACCGTCTTCATGGCGTACGGGATGCTCGTCAACACCCTCGTGGCCATGGGATTCCCTACCGGGCACCGGGTCTGGGACGGGATGTACGAATCGGCCAGGCCGATGGTCCGGCCGAAAGCGTAGACCCGAGTGGCGAGAAGGTCCGGGAATGGCGGCCGTCCTTGCCGCCGCGCGGGCAGCGCCGTTCCCCATGGCGCGAAAAGTTAGTCAGCAATAACTAAATGTCAGGCAAGCGGAGAGCACGCATCACCCAGTGGGGGGAAGCAATGTCACAGCAGGAGACAGCACGTCGAGGGGGAGCGGTCTGGGCCCTCCTGATCACCGGCGTCGCCGGATTCATGGCGGCACTCGACAACCTGGTCGTCACGACCGCCCTGCCCTCCATCCGCAAGGACCTCGGCGGAGGGCTGGACGACCTGGAGTGGACCGTGAGCGCGTACACGCTCACCTTCGCGGTCCTGCTCATGTTCGGCGCGGCCCTCGGTGACCGGTTCGGCCGCAGGCGACTCTTCCTCACCGGTATGGCCATCTTCACGGGTGCGTCCGCCGCCGCGGCCCTCGCGCCCGGCATCGACTCCCTGATCGCGGCACGCGCCGTCCAGGGTGTCGGCGCGGCCATCATGATGCCGCTCACCCTGACCCTCCTCACCGCCGCGGTACCGCCCGCGAAGCGCGGAATGGCCTTCGGCATATGGGGTGCCATCAACGGACTCGCGGTCGCCTCCGGTCCCCTCATCGGCGGCAGCCTCACCGAACACGTGTCCTGGCACTGGATCTTCTGGCTGAACGTCCCGCTGGGCCTCGCCGTCATGCCGCTCGCCCGCCTCCGCCTCGCCGAGTCCCACGGCAACGGCGCCACGCTCGACATCCCAGGCACCCTCCTCGTGAGCGGCGGTCTCTTCGGGATCGTGTACGGACTGGTGCGCGCTCCCTCCGACGGCTGGACCGACTCCGTCGTGCTGACCGGTCTGATCGCGGGCACCGCGCTGGTCGCCGCGTTCGTCGTACACGGCATCCGGGCCAAGAACCCCATGCTCCCCATGCGGCTCTTCCGCTCCCGCGCCTTCTCCGGGATCAACGCCGCGAGCCTGCTGATGTTCCTGGGCATGTTCGGCTCGATCTTCCTGCTCAGCCAGTACATGCAGGGCGTCCTGCACTACTCGCCGACCGAGTCGGGTCTGCGGATGCTGCCCTGGACCGGTATGCCGATGATCGTCGCCCCTGTCGCCGGCATCCTCTCGGACCGTCTCGGCGGCCGTCCGGTCGTGGCCGCCGGACTGTTCCTCCAGGCCGTGGGCCTCGGGTACATGGCCGTCGTGGCGACCACGCACGCCTCGTACGCCGCCCAGCTGCCTGCCCTGATCATCAGTGGCATCGGCATGGCCCTGTTCTTCGCACCGGCCTCCAACCTGGTCATGTCGAGCGTCCGCCCCCAGGAACAGGGCATCGCCTCCGGAGCGAACAACGCGCTGCGCGAGGTGGGCGGGGCCCTCGGTATCGCCATCATGTCGTCGGTCTTCTCCGCCCAGGGCGGCTACGAGTCCGCGCAGAGGTTCGTCGACGGCCTGCACCCCGCTCTCGTGCTCGGCTCCGTGATGGTCGCGCTCGCCGGTGTGGCGACCCTGGTGATCCCGGCCCGGCGCAGCGCCGCCCGGAGCGCGGGCGTCACGGACCCGGACCCGGCGCCGGTCCTGGAGAGCGTCGCGTCCTGAAGCACACGCGCCCATGGCGCACCCTCACTGTGCGGCCCTGCCCCTCGCGGCGGGGCCGCATCCGTGTAGGGGCGTGCTCCCCGTGTACGGGCGTGCCCCCCGTGTATGCCGGGGCTGTCAGCGGCGTCTCGTACTCTTGGGCGCGTGCAGGAACTCCATGACGCTCCGCTCGCCCCGCTGACCACCTTCCGGCTGGGCGGCCCCGCCACCCGCCTGATCACCGCCACCACCGACGCAGAGGTGATCGCCGCCGTCCGTGAGGCCGACGGCTCCGGCACGCCGCTGCTGGTGATCGGCGGCGGATCGAACCTGGTCATCGGCGACAAGGGCTTCGACGGCATCGCCCTGCGCATCGCGACCGAGGGCTTCGCCCTCGACGGTACGAGTCTGGAGCTGGCGGCAGGCGAGGTGTGGAGCGACGCCGTCGCCCGCACCGTCGAGGCCGGACTCGCCGGTATCGAATGCCTGTCCGGCATCCCCGGCTCCGCGGGCGCGACCCCGATCCAGAACGTGGGGGCGTACGGCCAGGAGGTCTCCTCGACCATCACCGAAGTGATCGCGTACGACCGCGAGACGGGCGAAACGGTCACGATGTCGAACGCCGAGTGCGCGTTCTCGTACCGCCACAGCCGGTTCAAGAGCGAACCCGACCGGTTCGTCGTGCTCCGCGTCCGGTTCGCGCTCGAGGACGCGCAGGGGCTCTCCACCCCGCTCAAGTACGCCGAGACGGCCCGCGCGCTCGGCGTCGAGCCCGGCGACCGGGTGCCGCTGGCCGGCGCCCGTGACACCGTCCTCAAGCTGCGCTCGGGCAAGGGCATGGTCCTGGACCCGGAGGATCACGACACGTGGTCGGCGGGCTCCTTCTTCACCAACCCGATCCTCACCGACCAGGAGTTCGCCGCGTTCCACGCGCGCGTGCAGGAGCGGCTGGGCGCTCAGGCGGAGCCGCCCGCTTATCCGGCGGGAGACGGCCACACCAAGACCTCCGCGGCCTGGCTGATCGACAAGGCGGGCTTCACCAAGGGATACGGCAGCGGCCCCGCCCGCATCTCCACCAAGCACACCCTGGCGCTCACCAACCGCGGAGCCGCCACCACCGAGGACCTGCTCGCCCTGGCCCGCGAGGTCGTGGCCGGAGTCCGTGAGGCGTTCGGGGTCACGCTCGTCAACGAGCCGGTGACCGTGGGCGTGAGCCTCTAGAACCGCAACAGGCAACGTTCGCGCCGCTCCTTGACGGGCCAACGCTGCCTGCCGCGGCACTGGAACCGCCGAGGCACCGCCGAGCGGTCGCTCAGCCGCCCGGCGGCGGGCACCCTGTCGAGGTCCTGGTCCGCCTCGCGACCCAACCGTCCGCGCCCACTTCAGGAGACCGGCCCGGTGATCAGGCGACCGGGCCGCTGATCAGGCGACCGGCCCGGTGATCCAGGCGTCCACCCCCGCCAGCAGCTTCGCCTTGGCGTCCTCGGGCGCCGCCGAAGCCCGTACCGACTGCCGGGCCAGCTCCGCCAGCTCCCGGTCGGTGAAGCCGTGGTGGAGGCGGGCGATCTCGTACTGCGCCGCCAGACGGGAGCCGAACAGGAGCGGGTCGTCGGCGCCCAGCGCCATCGGGACACCCGCTTCGAACAGCTTTCGCAAGGGGACGTCCTCGGGCTTCTCGTAGACACCGAGCGCCACGTTCGACGCCGGACACACCTCGCACGTCACGCCCCGGTCCGCCAGCCGCTTCAGCAGACGCGGGTCCTCCGCCGCGCGCACCCCGTGCCCCACGCGGTCCGCGCGCAGATCGTCCATGCAGTCACGGACCGACGACGGGCCCGTCAGCTCACCGCCGTGCGGGGCCGAGAGCAGACCGCCGTCGTGGGCGATGGCGAACGCGCGGTCGAAGTCCCGTGCCATGCCCCGGCGCTCGTCGTTCGAGAGCCCGAAGCCCACCACACCCCGGTCCGCGTACCGGACCGCCAGCCGCGCCAGGGTCCGCGCGTCCAGAGGGTGCTTCATGCGGTTCGCGGCGACCAGGACGCGCATACCGAGCCCGGTCTCCCGTGAGGTGTTCTCGACCGCGTCCAGGATGATCTCCAGCGCCGGGATCAGACCGCCCAGACGCGGGGCGTACGAGGTCGGGTCGACCTGGATCTCCAGCCATCCGGAGCCGTCCTTGACGTCCTCCTCGGCGGCCTCCCGCACCAGCCGCTGGATGTCCTCGGGCTCCCTCAGACACGAGCGCGCCGCGTCGTACAGCCGCTGGAAGCGGAACCAGCCCCGCTCGTCCGTCGCCCGCAGTCTGGGCGGCTCCCCGCTCACCAGGGCGGCGGTCAGCGCCTCGGGCAGGCGTACGCCGTATTTGTCGGCCAGCTCCAGGACGGTCCCCGGCCGCATCGAGCCGGTGAAGTGCAGGTGCAGATGGGCCTTCGGCAGTTCAGAGACATCACGTACGTGCTCCATTGGAAGATCCTGCCGCACCTCCCCGCCCCGCCGGTAGCGCTTTCCCCATTAGTGGTCTTGCTCGCACAAACAACTCGCACAAACAAGCGGGGCACTGCTCACCTCCGGACATCCGTAGGTGAGCAGTGCCCCGCTGAAGACCGGGGGAGCGGACCTCAGTCCTTCGCCTCCGCCAGCAGCTTCTGCATCCGGCTCACGCCCTCGACCAGGTCCTCGTCACCGAGGGCGTACGACAGCCGCAGATAGCCGGGCGTACCGAACGCCTCGCCCGGGACGACCGCGACCTCGGCCTCCTCAAGGATCAGCGCGGCCAGCTCCACCGAGTTCTGCGGGCGCCTGCCGCGGATCTCCTTGCCGATCAGCGCCTTCACCGAGGGGTACGCGTAGAACGCGCCCTCCGGCTCGGGGCAGACCACGCCGTCGATGTCGTTGAGCATCCGCACGATCGTCCTGCGGCGCCGGTCGAAGGCCTCGCGCATCGTCGCGACCGCCTCCAGGCCGCCCGACACGGCCGCCAGGGCCGCGACCTGTGCGACGTTCGACACATTGGAGGTGGCGTGCGACTGGAGGTTCGCCGCCGCCTTCACCACGTCCTTCGGGCCGATCATCCAGCCCACCCGCCAGCCCGTCATCGCATACGTCTTGGCGACACCGTTGACCACGATGCACTTGTCGCGCAGCTCGGGCAGGAGCGCGGGCAGCGACGTGAACTTCGCGTCGCCGTAGACCAGGTGCTCGTAGATCTCGTCCGTCAGCACCCACAGTCCGTGCTCGGCCGCCCAGCGGCCGATCGCCTCGGCCTCGCCCTCGCTGTAGACCGCGCCGGTCGGGTTCGAGGGGGAGACGAAGAGAACGACCTTCGTCTTCTCCGTGCGGGCCGCCTCCAGCTGCTCGACGGAGACGCGGTAGCCGGTCGTCTCGTCGGCGACGACGTCCACCGGGACACCGCCGGCCAGCCGGATCGACTCCGGGTAGGTGGTCCAGTACGGAGCCGGGACGATCACCTCGTCGCCCGGGTCGAGGATCGCCGCGAAGGCCTCGTAGATCGCCTGCTTGCCGCCGTTGGTGACCAGGATCTGCGAGGCGTCCACCTCGTAGCCGGAGTCACGCAGCGTCTTCGCGGCGATCGCCTCCTTGAGCTCGGGCAGACCGCCCGCCGGCGTGTAGCGGTGGTACTTCGGGTTCTTGCAGGCCTCGATGGCCGCTTCGACGATGTAGTCCGGCGTCGGGAAGTCGGGCTCGCCCGCGCCGAAGCCGATGACAGGACGCCCGGCGGCCTTGAGGGCCTTGGCCTTGGCGTCCACGGCGAGGGTGGCGGACTCGGAGATCGCGCCGATCCGGACGGAGACCCGGCGCTCGGTGGGAGGGGTTGCAGCGCTCATGGGGCCCATCGTTCCAGACACGAAACGCGTCCGGCACGAGGGTTTCACGGACTGAGCAGGACCGGACCAGCGGTTGAACGGCTGTGCGAATCCAGGCGGCGGCCTGGTCGATCTTGTACGGGCACAGCCCGTACGGGCACTTTCTGTTCGACGGCTGGCCGTTGAGCACGTACACTCTGACGTCGTTGGCCTCCACGGCCGTGATCGAGCGGATGCACACCGAGCATCCGGCCGGATGCGGTACGTTGGGGTACACACAAAGGGTCGTAGCTCAATTGGTAGAGCACTGGTCTCCAAAACCAGCGGTTGGGGGTTCAAGTCCCTCCGGCCCTGCTACACACTCCCACCAGGAAGTGTGCGCACAGTACGTTTGTATTGCACTCGCCGTGCGGCTCCACCGGGCGCGGCACGGCCATGACCCGGGAATCAGGTGAGGACGAGTGACGGACGCCGTGGGCTCCATCGACATGCCTGACGCCCAGGACGAGTTGCAGGAGACGAAGAAGAAGCCCCGCAAGGGTGGCAAGCGGGCCAAGAAGGGGCCGCTCAAGCGCCTTGCGCTCTTCTACCGCCAGATCATCGCGGAGCTCCGCAAGGTCGTCTGGCCGACGCGGAACCAGCTGACGTCGTACACGACAGTGGTGATCTTCTTCGTCGTGGTCATGATCGCCCTGGTGACTCTGATTGACTATGGGCTCAACCACGCCGCCAAGTACGTCTTCGGCTGAGCCGAGAGCGAAGGACGCCGAAGGTACTCGGCGTCCCTTTTCGCATGTTCCACCCCTATGTATCCAGGAAGAAGCAGCCACCGTGTCTGACCCGAACCTGAACGACGCCATCGAGCCGGATGCGTCCGTGGATGACGAGCTCGACATCGTCGAGGGCGCGGACGAGCAGGACGAGTTCGAGGCTGCCGACGCCGAGGCGGGCGAGCCGGCCGAGGAGGCCGCCGTGCACGTCGAGGACGAGGACGAGGTCGCCGAGGGCGAAGCCGCTGAGGACGAGGACACCGAGGAAGCGGCCGTCGAGGACGAGGCTGTCGAGGACGCCGAGCCCGTCGACCCGATCCAGGCTCTGCGTGAGGAGCTGCGTTCCCTGCCCGGCGAGTGGTACGTGATCCACACGTACGCCGGCTACGAGAACCGCGTGAAGACCAACCTGGAGCAGCGCGCCGTCTCGCTGAACGTGGAGGACTTCATCTTCCAGGCCGAAGTGCCGCAGGAAGAGGTCGCGCAGATCAAGAACGGCGAGCGCAAGACCATCCGCCAGAACAAGCTCCCCGGCTATGTGCTGGTGCGCATGGACCTGACGAACGAGTCCTGGGGCGTCGTCCGCAACACGCCCGGCGTCACCGGCTTCGTGGGCAACGCCTACGACCCGTACCCGCTGACCCTGGACGAGATCGTCAAGATGCTCGCACCGGAGGCCGAGGAGAAGGCCGCCCGCGAGGCCGCCGAGGCCGAGGGCAAGCCGGCTCCCCAGCGCAAGGTCGAGGTCCAGGTGCTGGACTTCGAGGTCGGCGACTCGGTCACCGTCACCGACGGCCCGTTCGCCACGCTGCAGGCCACCATCAACGAGATCAACGCCGACTCCAAGAAGGTCAAGGGCCTCGTGGAGATCTTCGGTCGCGAGACCCCGGTCGAGCTGAGCTTCGACCAGATCCAGAAGAACTAGCCGCTTCTGGTACGAGCGCTTCCGGACAGGTCAGACGGGCTGTAAAAGCCGGTCTGACCTGCTCGGTTTTTGGCCGCGCATAGGTACCCGTTATCGTTGTGCGGTATGCCTCCATCCGGATGATCCGGATCGGACGGCGGAAAACTCTCACTAAGGACCCGGAGAGAGCAATGCCTCCCAAGAAGAAGAAGGTCACGGGGCTTATCAAGCTCCAGATCAACGCTGGCGCGGCCAACCCGGCTCCGCCGGTCGGCCCGGCGCTGGGTCAGCACGGCGTCAACATCATGGAGTTCTGCAAGGCCTACAACGCCGCGACCGAGTCGCAGCGCGGTTGGGTCATCCCGGTGGAGATCACGGTCTACGAGGACCGTTCCTTCACCTTCGTCACCAAGACGCCGCCGGCCGCCAAGATGATCCTCAAGGCCGCGGGTGTCGAGAAGGGCTCCGGCGAGCCGCACAAGACCAAGGTCGCCAAGATCACCGAGGCGCAGGTCCGCGAGATCGCCACGACGAAGATGCCCGACCTCAACGCCAACGACCTGGACGCCGCCGCGAAGATCATCGCCGGTACCGCCCGCTCCATGGGCATCACGGTAGAGGGCTGACCTCACCCTTTGCAGAACCATGCGGCTCCGGCCGCACGTGGCAGGGCCTGCTCGGCCCCTTACCACGACTCCTTTCAGAACACACACAGGAGCAGTTGTGAGCAAGCGCAGCAAGGCTCTCCGCGCTGCGGACGCCAAGATCGACCGGGAGAAGCTGTACGCCCCGCTCGAGGCCGTCCGTCTCGCCAAGGAGACCTCCACCTCCAAGTTCGACGGCACCGTCGAGGTTGCCCTGCGTCTGGGCGTCGACCCGCGCAAGGCCGACCAGATGGTCCGTGGCACCGTGAACCTCCCGCACGGCACCGGTAAGACCGCCCGGGTCCTGGTCTTCGCGACCGGTGACCGTGCCGAGGCCGCTCGTGCCGCGGGCGCCGACATCGTCGGCGCCGACGAGCTGATCGACGAGGTGTCGAAGGGCCGTCTGGACTTCGACGCCGTTGTCGCCACCCCGGACCTCATGGGCAAGGTCGGCCGTCTCGGCCGCGTGCTCGGTCCCCGTGGTCTCATGCCGAACCCCAAGACCGGCACCGTGACCCCGGACGTGGCGAAGGCCGTCACCGAGATCAAGGGCGGCAAGATCGAGTTCCGCGTCGACAAGCACTCGAACCTGCACTTCATCATCGGCAAGGTGTCCTTCGACGACGCCCAGCTGGTGGAGAACTACGGCGCGGCGCTGGAGGAGATCCTCCGTCTGAAGCCGTCCGCCGCCAAGGGTCGTTACGTCAAGAAGGCCGCCATCACCACCACGATGGGCCCCGGCATTCCGGTCGACCCGAACCGCACCCGCAACCTCCTCGTCGAGGAGGACCCGGCCGCCGTCTGATCCTGACGGCAGCCGCGTAGCTGAGGCCGGGCCTCGTACCCTCCTGGGTGCGGGGCCCGTTCGCTTTTCGGCTTTCCGGGGTTTCGCCCCGAATCTCGTATCGCGGCCTGAACGGCCTGAACGGCCTGGTCCTCAAGCGACGGACGGGCTGATACACGCGGCCCGTGCGACTGCGAGCCGGCTCGCAGTCAGGGTGAAGAGCACGGAGCGGGCCAGGGGGGAACGGATGAGGGACAGGATCGACGGCATCGTCAGGCGTGGCATCCTGCCGGTCGCGGTGGCCCTCGTGCTGTCCGCCGGGGCGGCTTCCTCCGGCGGCGGTGACGGCGACGGCGGCGACGGTGGCTCCCACAAGGGCTCCGCGAAGGCCTACCCGGGCCGCGGCGACGGCCGCATCGACCCGCGGACGGCGACCGCGCTGGTGGCCGTAGAGAAGGCCACTGCCGAGGCCGGCTCCGCGCGGATCGAGTCCACGACGGCCATGGGCGGGATGCTCGCCGTGAGGACGGACGGCGCCCTCAGCTGGTCGGGCCCGTCCATCGGCACCCTCCGGTTCACCTGGACCGGCGGGCGGCTCGCCGAGACCATGCGCGCGCTGAACGACACCTCGATGGAGGCGCGGCTGTTGCCCGACGCGTACTACACCAGGGTCGGCGCCGCGTTCGCCCGCCGTCTGAACGGCAGGCACTGGATCAAATACGCCTACGACGACCTGGCGCCCCTTTCCGGCGGCTCGAGGGCCTATCTCCCGGGCCGGCTGCGCAACGCCTCACCGATCCAGCCCGTACGGCTCCTGCTCGCGGCAGGGGACACGCACCGGGTCGGCACGGAGCGGGTGAGCGGCCGGTCCACCACGCACTATTCGGGCACGGTCACCACGGCGAGTCTCACCGGCGCGGACACCGCGGGCCTCAAGGCGCAGCTGGAGCAGGCCGAGGTCGGCAAGGAGACCGTCGACATCTGGGTCGACGACCACAACCTGCTCGTCAAGAAGACGGAGCAGGGCGAGCTGGCGAGCGGGCGGATGTCGGCGACCGCCTGCTACCGCGCGTACGGGGTGAAGGTCTCCGCCACCGAGCCGCCCGCGGCCGACACGGCGGATTTCAAGGAACTGATGAGCACTCAGTGGTGACGGGCAAACGCTGCCTGCCGCGGCCCTGAGCGGGTCCGGCAAGGCCGGGCACGGCTCCGTGGCGCCCTAGAAGGGGCGCGGGGGCCTGTCGGTATACGGCTCCGCCCCGTGGGCGCGGCCGGCCACGACGGATCCGCGCATGATGATCCGCAATTCCCGCGGAGCGCCTGGGCCCTGTACTGGGCCCTGTCCGAGGGCGTGCCGCGTATGCCTCGGCCGATACGTGCCGTACGGAATTGACGTGCTGCTGTCAGAGCCACGGGATATGCTCCCGGTCTTGCCTTGGAACAACCATGAACTTTCTGGGGGGAAGTTATGACCTCTGTTTTGCGGAACCGGGTGGAGCGTGGAGCGGTGGGTGCCGCGCTCGCTGCCCTGGTCCTGGGGGGTGGAGCGGTCGGCTGCTCGAAGGGTGACTCGGCCCGGTCGCCGCAGATGACGCCCGCCGCGGCCGTCGCCCAGGCCACGAAGAACACCGAGCGCATCACGTCCCTGCACTACCGGATGACCGGTACGGTGCCGGGCCAGGGCCGGGTCCAGGCCGAGGCCCGTATGGCCATGAAGCCGCTCGCCATGAGCATGAAGATGTCGTCGTCGGCACTGAAGGGCGAGGCCTCGGCCGAGATCCGCTTCGTCGACAAGGCGATGTACATCAACGGGGGCGCCGAGGCCGCCAAGGAGATGGACGGCAAGCACTGGCTCAAGTTCGACCTGTCCGCGATGGGCGCGGACAAGCAGATGAACCCCGACCGGATGGGGGCCGGCCAGGCGAACCGGAACCCGGCCCAGGAATCCACGTTCCTCAGCAGCTCCCAGCATGTGACGAAGGTCGGCACGGAGACCATCGACGGCGTGCCGACGACCCACTACGAGGGCGAGGTCACCCTCGCTCAGATGCGCGCCGACCTGAAGGCCAAGAAGCTGGACAAGGCCACCCGCGAGCAGCGGGAGAAGGCGCTCGACGGGTACGCCACCATGGGTGTCGACAAGGTGACCATGGACATGTGGATCGACGGCAGCAACCACACCAAGCAGTTCCGGACGCGTGGCGACGCCGCCAAGGGACCGCTGGACCTGACCGTCACCTTCGTCGACTACAACAAGCCGGTGACCGTGACGGCCCCGCCCGCCAAGGACACGGCCGACCTCGCCGAGATGATGAAGGACGCCATGGCGGGCGCCCCGCAGGGCTGAGCCCGGCCGAGCCGAGCCCGGGGAGCGGATTTGCCCCATGGCGATCCGTTCCCGTACTCTCCTGATGAAGCCAAAGACCGCTGGTCGTCGCCGTGCGCTCATCAGAGGGCGCGGTGGCCGAAGGATCCGCTGAACTGCGGACGACCCGCGCAGGTGACAGTGGAAGAACTCCCGGAGTATGCGCGTCCATCGCGTGTCCAGCCGGTCGAGTCCGCCCCGTGCGCCTGCGCCGGGGCGTTTCGTTTTCCCCAGCCCCTTCCGAGCGGTCCCATCACCCGGAAGGAGGCCGACGCTCTATGGCAAGGCCCGACAAGGCTGCCGCGGTAGCCGAGCTCGCGGAGCAGTTCCGCAGCTCGAACGCCGCCGTGCTGACCGAGTACCGGGGTCTCACCGTGGCGCAGCTCAAGACGCTGCGCCGTTCGCTCGGTGAGAACGCCCAGTACGCCGTGGTGAAGAACACGCTGACCAAGATTGCGGCCAACGAGGCCGGGATCACGACGCTCGACGACCTGTTCAACGGTCCGACGGCGGTCGCCTTCGTCACCGGTGACCCGGTGGAGTCGGCGAAGGGTCTTCGTGACTTCGCCAAGGACAACCCCAACCTCGTCATCAAGGGCGGTGTCCTTGAAGGCAAGGCGCTGTCCGCCGACGAGATCAAGAAGCTTGCGGACCTCGAGTCCCGCGAGGTTCTGCTCGCCAAGCTGGCGGGCGCCTTCAAGGGCAAGCAGACTCAGGCTGCTCAGGTCTTCCAGGCGCTCCCGTCGAAGCTCGTCCGCACCGTGGACGCTCTTCGCGCCAAGCAGGCCGAGCAGGGCGGTGCCGAGTAATTCGGCTCGCGAAATGACCGCCGCCTGACGCGGTGGTCGTAGCGGGCCGAACGTACGCCCGCCAGACATGTACATCCGGCACCAGCCGAATCAATGGAAGGATCGCCCATCATGGCGAAGCTCAGCCAGGAAGACCTGCTCGCGCAGTTCGAGGAGATGACCCTCATCGAGCTCTCCGAGTTCGTGAAGGCGTTCGAGGAGAAGTTCGACGTCACCGCCGCCGCCGCGGTCGCCGTCGCGGGCCCGGCCGGCCCGGCCGCCGCCGTCGAGGCCGAGGAGGAGAAGGACGAGTTCGACGTCATCCTCACCGGTGCCGGCGACAAGAAGATCCAGGTCATCAAGGTCGTGCGCGAGCTGACCTCCCTGGGCCTCAAGGAGGCCAAGGACCTCGTGGACGGCGCCCCGAAGGCCGTCCTCGAGAAGGTCGCCAAGGACGCCGCCGAGAAGGCCGCCGAGTCCCTCAAGGGTGCCGGCGCCTCCGTCGAGGTCAAGTAACACCTCTGCGGGCCCGCTGCGGGCCCGCGAGTCCGTACAGGACTCACCGAGCCCGCACAGGGGCTCGCTGGGCCGTACGGGGCTTCACGCCCCGTACGGCCCTTTCGCGTCCTTCAGCCGGGTCCCAGCCGCATTCGGCCGTCTCCTCCCGCGCCTTTCGGCCATATTCACCCGAGTGCCGGACACGGCCCGGGAACGGGTAGGTCACGGCTCACCCGTGGGGCTGTAACGCGGGGGCACCGACGAGCGATCATCCATCCGGGTGGTCGCTCCTCGTCGTTCCAGGGGGTCCGGCGGCGGCTGCCTTGCGCCTGTCGCCGCGGAGAGTATGGTGATCTTCGTCGTGCCTCCGAGGCCCCCGGCGACAGATCGCAACGTGACGATGGCAGCACCCGGTTCAGGCAAGAGGGGCCTTGACGAACTGCACGCAGCGCGCAATTCTCAGGACGCGTCGTCACAACGATCCGAATCCGAGGCATGGATCGACGGCGAAGAGGGCAGTATCGATGTGCATCGAGGGCGTGGCTTGCCGCAGCTGTTGAGGGACAACGAGGGTCTCCGCCGTGGACCTGCAAACCCGCACTGGACATCAGTGTGCCAAGTGGCTACACTGACCCTTTGCGCTGCCTGTTAGTTGCCTCCTGCCCGTCACCAGGAGCAAGCCCCCTGCATGAGCACGACGAGTAGAAGTCTCCGACCTGGGACTTTCCATCTCCGTGTCCAGCGGGGACCGGGACGCGCGTAGTGAGTCCGAGCCCTCGGAAGGACCCCCTCTTGGCCGCCTCGCGCAATGCCTCGACCGCGAATATGAACAACGGCGCAAGCACTGCCCCGCTGCGCATCTCCTTTGCAAAGATCAAGGAGCCTCTCGAGGTTCCGAACCTGCTCGCGCTGCAGACCGAGAGCTTCGACTGGCTGCTCGGTAACACCGCCTGGCAGAGTCGGGTCGAGGAGGCTCTGGAGTCCGGTCAGGACGTCCCCACCAAGTCCGGTCTCGAGGAGATCTTCGAGGAGATCTCCCCGATCGAGGACTTCTCCGGGTCGATGTCGCTGACGTTCCGCGACCACCGCTTCGAGCCGCCGAAGAACTCGATCGACGAGTGCAAGGACCGCGACTTCACGTACGCCGCCCCGCTCTTCGTCACGGCCGAGTTCACCAACAACGAGACCGGCGAGATCAAGTCCCAGACCGTCTTCATGGGCGACTTCCCGCTCATGACGCACAAGGGCACCTTCGTCATCAACGGCACCGAGCGTGTCGTGGTGTCGCAGCTGGTCCGTTCGCCGGGTGTCTACTTCGACTCCTCGATCGACAAGACGTCCGACAAGGACATCTTCTCCGCCAAGATCATCCCGTCTCGGGGTGCCTGGCTGGAGATGGAGATCGACAAGCGCGACATGGTCGGTGTCCGTATCGACCGCAAGCGCAAGCAGTCCGTGACCGTCCTCCTGAAGGCGCTCGGCTGGACGACCGAGCAGATCCTCGAGGAGTTCGGCGAGTACGAGTCCATGCGCGCCACCCTGGAGAAGGACCACACCCAGGGCCAGGACGACGCGCTGCTCGACATCTACCGCAAGCTGCGCCCGGGCGAGCCCCCGACGCGTGAGGCCGCGCAGACGCTGCTGGAGAACCTCTACTTCAACCCGAAGCGCTACGACCTCGCCAAGGTCGGCCGCTACAAGGTCAACAAGAAGCTGGGCGCGGACGCCCCGCTCGACGCGGGCATCCTGACCGTCGAGGACGTCATCTCGACGATCAAGTACCTGGTGAAGCTGCACGCGGGCGAGACCGAGACGGTCGCCGACAGCGGCCAGTCGATCGTCGTCGAGACGGACGACATCGACCACTTCGGCAACCGCCGCCTGCGCAGTGTCGGCGAGCTCATCCAGAACCAGGTCCGTACGGGTCTGGCGCGTATGGAGCGCGTCGTGCGCGAGCGCATGACCACGCAGGACGTCGAGGCGATCACGCCGCAGACCCTGATCAACATCCGGCCGGTCGTCGCCTCCATCAAGGAGTTCTTCGGCACCAGCCAGCTGTCGCAGTTCATGGACCAGAACAACCCGCTGTCGGGTCTGACGCACAAGCGGCGTCTGTCCGCGCTCGGCCCGGGTGGTCTGTCCCGTGAGCGGGCCGGCTTCGAGGTCCGTGACGTGCACCCGTCGCACTACGGCCGTATGTGCCCGATCGAGACGCCCGAAGGCCCGAACATCGGTCTGATCGGTTCGCTCGCCTCGTACGGCCGGGTCAACGCGTTCGGCTTCGTCGAGACCCCGTACCGCAAGGTCGTCGAGGGCCAGGTCACCGACGAGGTGGACTACCTGACCGCCGACGAGGAGGACCGCTTCGTCATCGCGCAGGCCAACGCCACGCTCGGCGACGACCTCCGCTTCGCCGAGAACCGCGTCCTGGTCCGCCGCCGCGGCGGTGAGGTCGACTACGTCGGCCCCGAGGACGTGGACTACATGGACGTCTCGCCGCGCCAGATGGTGTCGGTCGCGACCGCCATGATCCCGTTCCTCGAGCACGACGACGCCAACCGTGCCCTCATGGGCGCGAACATGATGCGCCAGGCCGTTCCGCTGATCCAGTCGGAGTCGCCGCTCGTCGGCACCGGCATGGAGTACCGCTCCGCGGTCGACGCCGGCGACGTCGTCAAGGCCGAGAAGGCGGGTGTGGTCCAGGAGGTCTCCGCGGACTACATCACCACCGCCAACGACGACGGCACGTACATCACGTACCGCCTGGCCAAGTTCGCCCGCTCCAACCAGGGCACCTCGGTCAACCAGAAGGTCGTCATCAACGAGGGCGACCGGATCGTCGAGGGCCAGGTCCTCGCCGACGGTCCCGCCACTCAGAACGGCGAGATGGCGCTCGGCAAGAACCTGCTCGTGGCGTTCATGCCGTGGGAGGGTCACAACTACGAGGACGCGATCATCCTGTCGCAGCGCCTCGTGCAGGACGACGTCCTCTCCTCGATCCACATCGAGGAGCACGAGGTCGACGCCCGTGACACCAAGCTCGGCCCCGAGGAGATCACCCGGGACATCCCGAACGTCTCCGAGGAGGTCCTCGCCGACCTGGACGAGCGCGGCATCATCCGTATCGGTGCCGAGGTCGTGGCCGGTGACATCCTCGTCGGCAAGGTCACGCCGAAGGGTGAGACCGAGCTGACGCCCGAGGAGCGCCTGCTGCGCGCGATCTTCGGTGAGAAGGCCCGTGAGGTCCGTGACACCTCGCTGAAGGTGCCGCACGGCGAGATCGGCAAGGTCATCGGCGTGCGCGTCTTCGACCGCGAGGAGGGCGACGAGCTGCCCCCGGGCGTGAACCAGCTGGTCCGCGTCTACGTGGCACAGAAGCGCAAGATCACGGATGGTGACAAGCTCGCTGGCCGCCACGGCAACAAGGGTGTCATCTCCAAGATCCTTCCCATCGAGGACATGCCGTTCCTCGAGGACGGAACCCCGGTCGACATCATCCTCAACCCGCTCGGTGTGCCGTCCCGAATGAACCCGGGACAGGTCCTGGAGATCCACCTCGGCTGGCTGGCCAGCCGCGGCTGGGACGTCTCCGGCCTCGGGGACGAGTGGGCGCAGCGCCTGCAGGCCATCGGCGCCGACCAGGTTGCCCCGGGCACCAACGTCGCCACCCCCGTCTTCGACGGTGCGCGTGAGGACGAGCTCGCGGGTCTGCTGCAGCACACCATCCCGAACCGCGACGGCGAGCGCATGGTGCTCCCGTCCGGCAAGGCGAGGCTGTTCGACGGCCGCTCCGGCGAGCCGTTCCCGGACCCGATCTCGGTCGGGTACATGTACATCCTCAAGCTGCACCACCTGGTCGACGACAAGCTGCACGCGCGGTCGACCGGCCCCTACTCGATGATCACCCAGCAGCCGCTGGGTGGTAAGGCCCAGTTCGGTGGCCAGCGCTTCGGTGAGATGGAGGTGTGGGCCCTCGAGGCCTACGGCGCCGCGTACGCCCTCCAGGAGCTGCTGACCATCAAGTCCGACGACGTCACCGGCCGCGTGAAGGTCTACGAGGCCATCGTCAAGGGCGAGAACATCCCCGAACCCGGCATCCCCGAGTCCTTCAAGGTGCTCATCAAGGAGATGCAGTCCCTGTGCCTGAACGTGGAGGTGCTGTCCAGCGACGGTATGTCCATCGAGATGCGTGACACCGACGAGGACGTCTTCCGCGCTGCGGAGGAGCTCGGCATCGACCTGTCCCGGCGCGAGCCGAGCAGCGTCGAAGAGGTCTGACGGGAGTCCGGCAGGGGCCTCGCCATCGCGCGTGGCCCCGGCCGACCCCCAGGCCCCCGTATCAGACCAAAGACTTTCGACCCTGAGAGGGATTGACGCATAGTGCTCGACGTCAACTTCTTCGACGAGCTCCGGATCGGCCTGGCCACCGCGGACGACATCCGTCAGTGGAGCCACGGCGAGGTCAAGAAGCCCGAGACCATCAACTACCGCACCCTCAAGCCCGAGAAGGACGGACTCTTCTGCGAGAAGATCTTCGGCCCCACCCGGGACTGGGAGTGCTACTGCGGCAAGTACAAGCGTGTCCGCTTCAAGGGCATCATCTGTGAGCGTTGTGGCGTCGAGGTCACGCGCGCGAAGGTGCGCCGTGAGCGGATGGGCCACATCGAGCTTGCCGCTCCCGTCACGCACATCTGGTACTTCAAGGGCGTTCCGTCGCGGCTCGGCTACCTGCTCGACCTCGCCCCGAAGGACCTGGAGAAGGTCATCTACTTCGCGGCGTACATGATCACGTACGTCGACGAGGAGCGTCGCACGCGCGACCTGCCCTCCCTGGAGGCGCATGTCTCCGTCGAGCGGCAGCAGATCGAGAACCGCCGCGACGCCGACCTCGAGGCCCGCGCCAAGAAGCTCGAGACCGACCTGGCCGAGCTTGAGGCCGAGGGCGCCAAGTCCGATGTGCGCCGCAAGGTCCGCGAGGGTGCCGAGCGTGAGATGAAGCAGCTGCGCGACCGTGCGCAGCGCGAGATCGACCGCCTGGACGAGGTGTGGACCCGGTTCAAGAACCTCAAGGTCCAGGACCTCGAGGGCGACGAGCTGCTCTACCGCGAGCTGCGTGACCGCTTCGGCACGTACTTCGACGGTTCGATGGGTGCCGCGGCGCTGCAGAAGCGCCTGGAGTCCTTCGACCTCGACGAGGAGGCCGAGAGGCTTCGCGAGATCATCCGCACCGGCAAGGGCCAGAAGAAGACCCGCGCCCTCAAGCGGCTGAAGGTCGTCTCCGCGTTCCTGCAGACGTCCAACAGCCCCAAGGGCATGGTCCTGGACTGCGTGCCGGTCATCCCGCCGGACCTGCGTCCGATGGTGCAGCTGGACGGTGGCCGCTTCGCGACCTCCGACCTGAACGACCTGTACCGCCGTGTGATCAACCGCAACAACCGTCTGAAGAGGCTCCTGGACCTCGGTGCCCCGGAGATCATCGTCAACAACGAGAAGCGCATGCTTCAGGAGGCTGTTGACGCCCTCTTCGACAACGGCCGCCGCGGCCGCCCGGTGACGGGCCCCGGTAACCGTCCGCTGAAGTCCCTCAGCGACATGCTGAAGGGTAAGCAGGGCCGTTTCCGTCAGAACCTGCTCGGCAAGCGTGTCGACTACTCGGCGCGTTCCGTGATCGTCGTCGGTCCGCAGCTCAAGCTGCACCAGTGCGGTCTGCCGAAGGCGATGGCGCTGGAGCTCTTCAAGCCGTTCGTGATGAAGCGCCTGGTCGACCTGAACCACGCGCAGAACATCAAGAGCGCCAAGCGCATGGTCGAGCGCGGCCGTACGGTCGTGTACGACGTGCTGGAAGAGGTCATCGCGGAGCACCCGGTTCTGCTGAACCGTGCGCCCACCCTGCACCGCCTCGGCATCCAGGCCTTCGAGCCGCAGCTGGTCGAGGGCAAGGCCATCCAGATCCACCCGCTCGTCTGCACCGCGTTCAACGCGGACTTCGACGGTGACCAGATGGCCGTGCACCTGCCGCTGTCCGCGGAGGCGCAGGCCGAGGCCCGCATCCTGATGCTGTCCTCGAACAACATCCTCAAGCCGGCCGACGGCCGCCCGGTCACGATGCCGACCCAGGACATGGTCCTCGGTCTGTTCTTCCTGACCACGGACGGCGAGATGCGGAACGTGAAGGGCGAGGACCGCTCCTTCGCGTCCGTGGCCGAGGCGATCATGGCGTTCGACGCCGGCGAGCTGTCGCTGCAGTCGCGCGTGGACATCCGCTTCCCGGTGGGCACCATCCCGCCGCGCGGCTGGACCCCGCCGGCCCCGGACGAGGACGCTTCGGCCGAGGGCGGCTACAGCGCCGAGTGGCAGCAGGGTGACAGCTTCCGTCTGAGGACCACGCTGGGCCGTGCGCTCTTCAACGAGCTGCTGCCCGAGGACTACCCGTTCGTCGACTACGAGGTCGGCAAGAAGCAGCTCTCCGAGATCGTCAACGACCTCGCCGAGCGCTACCCGAAGGTCATCGTGGCGGCGACGCTCGACAACCTGAAGGCGGCCGGCTTCTTCTGGGCCACCCGTTCCGGTGTCACCGTCGCCATCTCCGACGTCGTCGTTCCCGAGGCGAAGAAGGAGATCGTCAAGGGCTACGAGGCGCAGGACGAGAAGGTCCAGAAGCAGTACGAGCGCGGTCTGATCACCAAGGACGAGCGCACCCAGGAGCTCATCGCGATCTGGACCAAGGCGACCAACGAGGTCGCCGAGGCGATGAACGAGAACTTCCCGAAGACCAACCCGATCTTCATGATGGTGAACTCGGGTGCACGAGGCAACATGATGCAGATGCGTCAGATCGCCGGTATGCGTGGTCTTGTGTCGAACGCGAAGAACGAGACGATCCCGCGGCCCATCAAGGCGTCGTTCCGTGAGGGTCTGTCCGTGCTGGAGTACTTCATCTCCACGCACGGTGCCCGTAAGGGTCTCGCCGACACCGCTCTGCGTACGGCCGACTCGGGTTACCTCACCCGTCGTCTGGTGGACGTCTCGCAGGACGTCATCATCCGCGAGGAGGACTGCGGCACCGACCGTGGCCTCAAGCTGCACATCGCCGAGCTCGAGGCCGACGGCGTGCTGCGCAAGGCGGAGAACGTCGAGACGTCCGTGTACGCGCGCTGCCTCGCCGAGGACATCGTCGTGGACGGCCAGGTGCTGGCTCCGGCCGGCACCGACCTGGGCGACGTGCTCATCGACGAACTGGTCGCTCGCGGCGTGTCCGAGGTCAAGACCCGTTCGGTCCTGACCTGCGAGTCCGCCGTCGGCACCTGCGCCATGTGCTACGGCCGCTCGCTGGCCACCGGCAAGCTGGTCGACATCGGTGAGGCGGTCGGCATCATCGCCGCCCAGTCCATCGGTGAGCCCGGTACCCAGCTGACGATGCGTACCTTCCACACCGGTGGTGTGGCCGGTGACGACATCACCCAGGGTCTGCCGCGTGTCGTCGAGCTCTTCGAGGCCCGTACCCCGAAGGGTGTCGCCCCGATCTCCGAGGCCTCCGGCCGCGTGCGGATCGAGGAGACCGAGAAGACCAAGAAGATCGTCGTCACCCCGGACGACGGCAGCGACGAGAGCGCCTACCCGATCTCGAAGCGCGCCAAGGTCCTGGTCCGCGAGGGCGACCACGTCGAGGTGGGCCAGCAGCTCACCGTGGGTGCCACCAACCCGCACGACGTGCTGCGCATCCTTGGCCAGCGTGCCGTCCAGGTCCACCTGGTCGGCGAGGTCCAGAAGGTGTACAACTCGCAGGGTGTGTCGATCCACGACAAGCACATCGAGATCATCATCCGGCAGATGCTGCGCCGTGTGACGATCATCGAGTCCGGCGACGCCGAGCTGCTGCCCGGCGAGCTGGTCGAGCGCTCGAAGTTCGAGACCGAGAACCGTCGTGTGGTCCAGGAGGGCGGTCACCCGGCCTCCGGTCGTCCGCAGCTGATGGGTATCACCAAGGCCTCGCTGGCGACGGAATCCTGGCTGTCGGCCGCCTCCTTCCAGGAGACGACCCGAGTCCTGACGGACGCGGCGATCAACGCCAAGTCCGACAGCCTCATCGGCCTCAAGGAGAACGTCATCATCGGTAAGCTCATCCCGGCCGGTACGGGTCTGTCCCGCTACCGCAACATCCGGGTCGAGCCGACCGAGGAGGCGAAGGCCGCGATGTACTCGGCCGTCGGCTACGACGACATCGACTACTCGCCGTTCGGCACGGGTTCCGGCCAGGCCGTTCCGCTGGAGGACTACGACTACGGTCCGTACAACCAGTGACGTAGCGTCGGCCGCTTGGCTGAACTGAAGGGCGGCCACCCCGTTTCTCGGGGTGGCCGCCCTTCGGCGTTGACGGGTGCGGGTACGTGGTGGGTTTTGCGCTGTCACCCGCGCCCCTGTCGGGGCGCGGACGTCCATACGCGCGGAGCGTGCTCTCAGGGGCGCGGGGAACCGCGCGAGCGACCACGACGGTGCCGCGGCCGACGATGGACCTGTAGAAGTCCGGGATGCCGGGGGCGACGGGTTGGCTAAGGGATGCCCAGTTCGAAGATCAGGTAGTGGGCGTACCAGCCCGAAGCCACTGCCGTCGTGGTGAAGAACACCGCGAGGGCCGGCCACTTCAGCCGGCTCATCGTGGCCGCCGGGGCCAGGAGCAGGGGGAAGAGGGGCAGCAGGTGGCGCGGGGTGTTGCCGAACATCTGCTGGGTCCCCAGGATCGACACGATCGTCGCCAGCGTGAACGCGGTCAGCACCAGCGGGGGCCGCTTCCGCAGCGTCAGCACCACCAGGAAAGGCAGGGCCGCCACCATCTGCACGGCGATGAGGTCCGGCACGGGGTAGGCGAAGAGATAGCCGCTGTGGCCCACCGCCACGTTCCGCAGCACGTCCAGCGTGTAGGAGCCGAAGTCGAAATAATGGGCCCAGGCCTCGCGCTGCAGGGCGAAATACGCGGTGGGGTCGCCCATCGAGTGGCCGACCCACAGCACGTAGGACAGCAGCCCGAGCGGCGCCGCGGCCAGGGCGTACAGCGGGGCCATCACCCCCTGCTCGCGTCGGCTGTCCCGTCGGAGCACGGTCGCCAGCGCGGCCAGGCCCACCGCCCCGATGAGCGCCGCTGCGGTGGGCCGGCTCAGTCCTGACAGGAAGGCGAGCAGTCCGGCCGCGACCCAGCGCCGCTTCAGCACGGCGTAGCAGGTCCAGACGGCGATCGCGGCGAAGAGGGACTCCGAGTAGACGGCCCACTCGACGCCCGCCGCGGGGGCCACGGCCCACAGGCCCGCCGCGATGGTGCCCGCACGGGCGCCGGCGAGCAGGGATATCACCGCGTAGATCCCGGCGGCGGCGATGAAGGAGCAGAGGACCGAGACCAGGATCGCCGAGCCGTACAGAGTGAGCCCCGTGATGTCCGAGACGGCGCGGATCAGGGTCGGGTAGAGCGGGAAGAAGGCGACCGAGTTCTGTTCGGCGGTGAACTGGCCGCCCGGTGCGAGCGGCTTGAGGGGCTCGGGCCGATAGCCGTTCTCCGCGATCTGGAGATACCACCAGCCGTCCCAGCTGGCCAGTACGTCCCACCAGTGGGCGCCGCCGCCGAAGCGGGGGTCCTTGCCGCGGTAGTCGCCCGCGTACTCCAGCAGCCGGACGAAGACACCGAGGCCGACCAGCTTCGCCGCGCCGTACAGCGCCAGGGGCGGGAGGTAGGGGCGGGAGGTAGGGAGCAGGCGCGGGCACGGGGTGCCGGCGCTCGCGGGCTCCTGAGCGGTCGTCGCGGGCGTATCCGGGCAGGGGTCGCCGTATGCGCCGCCGTCCGTGGACGACGTCTCCCCTGAAGTCGTGGTCATGTACGGGCCCCCCGAACCACCGGCCGAACCGGCCAATCACAAGATCGGTTCAGGGTTGCACATCCACGAATCCGACATGCGGGGAATCCATGCTGTCGTCCGTTCCCGCGACGGCCGGATCGCGTTCGTGCGCCGGTCGTCCTGCGGCAAGGTGCGCCGGTCCGAGAAATCGCAGGTGGACGGGCGTCCGACGTCCGGCGTGTCGGTTGCGCTGCTTTTGTTTTGACCGGAGTGAATAGGCTGGGTACGCTCATACCTTGTGCCTGGGGTGTGCCCTGGCTCTCGTGCGTGCCTTCAACCGCACAGCGAGCCGTCACCGGCCACCGCAATCTGCGCCCTTCCCGCCTCACGGCGGGGAGCTTGCGGGATTCGACACACCCGACCGCGTGGGTCGGAGACGTTCCAGGTTAGCTGTACCTATCGGCACACAGAAACCGGAGAAGTAGTGCCTACGATCCAGCAGCTGGTCCGTAAGGGCCGGCAGGACAAGGTCGAGAAGAACAAGACGCCCGCACTCGAGGGATCCCCTCAGCGTCGCGGCGTCTGCACGCGTGTGTTCACGACCACCCCGAAGAAGCCGAACTCGGCCCTCCGCAAGGTCGCGCGTGTGCGTCTGACCAGCGGCATCGAGGTCACCGCTTACATTCCGGGTGAGGGACACAACCTGCAGGAGCACTCCATCGTGCTCGTGCGAGGCGGCCGTGTGAAGGACCTGCCGGGTGTTCGCTACAAGATCATCCGTGGCTCGCTCGACACCCAGGGTGTCAAGAACCGCAAGCAGGCTCGCAGCCGTTACGGCGCCAAGAAGGAGAAGTAAGAATGCCTCGTAAGGGCCCCGCCCCGAAGCGCCCGGTCATCATCGACCCGGTTTACGGCTCCCCTCTGGTGACCAGCCTGATCAACAAGGTGCTGCTGAACGGCAAGCGCTCCACCGCCGAGCGCATCGTCTACGGCGCCATGGAGGGCCTGCGTGAGAAGACGGGCAACGACCCGATCATCACGCTGAAGCGCGCTCTTGAGAACATCAAGCCGACCCTCGAGGTCAAGTCCCGCCGTGTCGGTGGTGCGACGTACCAGGTTCCGATCGAGGTCAAGCCCGGTCGCGCCAACACGCTCGCGCTGCGCTGGCTCGTCGGTTACTCCCGCGCCCGTCGCGAGAAGACCATGACCGAGCGTCTGCTCAACGAGCTCCTCGACGCGTCCAACGGCCTCGGCGCCGCTGTGAAGAAGCGCGAGGACACGCACAAGATGGCCGAGTCCAACAAGGCCTTCGCGCACTACCGCTGGTAGTCGCTACCCACATCGAGACCGAGAGAAGACTGAAGCCTTATGGCTACCACTTCACTTGACCTGGCCAAGGTCCGCAACATCGGGATCATGGCCCACATCGACGCGGGCAAGACGACCACCACCGAGCGGATCCTGTTCTACACCGGTGTGTCTTACAAGATCGGTGAGGTCCACGACGGCGCTGCCACCATGGACTGGATGGAGCAGGAGCAGGAGCGTGGCATCACGATCACCTCTGCTGCCACCACCTGCCACTGGCCGCTGGAAGACGTCGACCACACCATCAACATCATCGACACGCCGGGCCACGTCGACTTCACCGTCGAGGTGGAGCGTTCCCTGCGTGTGCTCGACGGTGCTGTGACGGTGTTCGACGGCGTCGCCGGCGTTGAGCCGCAGTCCGAGACCGTGTGGCGTCAGGCGGACCGCTACGGCGTTCCGCGTATCTGCTTCGTCAACAAGCTCGACCGCACCGGTGCGGAGTTCCACCGCTGTGTCGACATGATCTCCGACCGTCTGGGTGCGCAGCCGCTGGTCATGCAGCTGCCGATCGGTGCCGAGGCGGACTTCAAGGGCGTCGTCGACCTGGTGACGATGAAGGCCCTGGTGTGGTCCGCAGAGGCCACCAAGGGCGAGATGTACGACACCGTCGACATCCCGGCCACGCACACCGAGGCGGCCGAGGAGTGGCGCGGCAAGCTGGTCGAGGCCGTCGCCGAGAACGACGAAGAGATCATGGAGCTGTACCTGGAGGGCGAGGAGCCTTCCGTGGAGCAGCTGTACGCCGCGATCCGTCGTATCACCATCGCGTCCGGCAAGTCCAAGGACACCACGGTCACCCCGGTGTTCTGCGGTACCGCGTTCAAGAACAAGGGCGTCCAGCCCCTGCTCGACGCGGTCGTGCGCTACCTGCCCTCCCCGGTCGACATCGAGGCCATCGAGGGCCACGACGTCAAGGACGCGGAGACGGTCGTCAAGCGCAAGCCGTCCGACGACGAGCCGCTGTCCGCGCTGGCGTTCAAGATCATGAGCGACCCGCACCTCGGCAAGCTCACCTTCGTCCGGGTCTACTCGGGCCGCCTGGAGTCCGGCACCGCGGTGCTGAACTCGGTGAAGGGCAAGAAGGAGCGCATCGGCAAGATCTACCGCATGCACGCCAACAAGCGTGAGGAGATCGAGTCGGTGGGCGCCGGCGACATCGTCGCCGTCATGGGCCTGAAGCAGACCACCACCGGTGAGACGCTGTCCGACGACAAGAACCCGGTGATCCTGGAGTCCATGGACTTCCCGGCGCCGGTGATCCAGGTCGCGATCGAGCCCAAGTCCAAGGGTGACCAGGAGAAGCTGGGTGTCGCCATCCAGCGTCTCGCGGAGGAGGACCCCTCCTTCCAGGTCCACTCGGACGAGGAGACCGGCCAGACCATCATCGGTGGCATGGGCGAGCTGCACCTCGAGGTGCTGGTCGACCGTATGCGCCGTGAGTTCAAGGTCGAGGCCAACGTCGGCAAGCCGCAGGTCGCGTACCGCGAGACGATCCGCAAGGCCGTCGAGCGCGTCGACTACACGCACAAGAAGCAGACCGGTGGTACCGGTCAGTTCGCCAAGGTGCAGATCGCGATCGAGCCCATCGAGGGCGGCGACGCCTCGTACGAGTTCGTGAACAAGGTGACCGGCGGCCGTATCCCGAAGGAGTACATCCCTTCGGTGGACGCCGGTGCGCAGGAGGCCATGCAGTTCGGCATCCTCGCGGGCTACGAGATGACCGGCGTGCGCGTCACGCTGATCGACGGTGGCTACCACGAGGTCGACTCCTCCGAGCTCGCCTTCAAGATCGCCGGTTCGCAGGCCTTCAAGGAGGCCGCGCGCAAGGCCAGCCCCGTGCTGCTCGAGCCGATGATGGCCGTCGAGGTCACCACGCCCGAGGACTACATGGGTGACGTCATCGGCGACATCAACTCCCGCCGTGGCCAGATCCAGGCCATGGAGGAGCGGGCCGGTGCCCGCGTCGTGAAGGGCCTCGTGCCCCTCTCGGAGATGTTCGGCTACGTCGGAGACCTCCGCAGCAAGACCTCGGGTCGCGCAAGCTACTCGATGCAGTTCGACTCCTACGCCGAGGTTCCGCGGAACGTCGCCGAGGAGATCATCGCGAAGGCCAAGGGCGAGTAACGCACCGCGTTCACACGCTTTAGGCTTGACACCGACCGCCGGGGTTTTCGACCTCGTAAGGAACCCCGGTTCCGGCCCAGGGCACGACCCCGGCGGGCGGCACCCCAGCAAAGATCACCTGGCGCCGATGAGTAAGGCGTACAGAACCACTCCACAGGAGGACCCCAGTGGCGAAGGCGAAGTTCGAGCGGACTAAGCCGCACGTCAACATCGGCACCATCGGTCACATCGACCACGGTAAGACGACCCTCACGGCCGCCATTACCAAGGTGCTGCACGACGCGTACCCGGACCTGAACGAGGCCACCGCGTTCGACAACATCGACAAGGCGCCCGAGGAGCGCCAGCGCGGTATCACCATCTCCATCGCGCACGTCGAGTACCAGACCGAGTCGCGTCACTACGCCCACGTCGACTGCCCCGGTCACGCTGACTACATCAAGAACATGATCACCGGTGCCGCGCAGATGGACGGCGCGATCCTGGTGGTCGCCGCCACCGACGGCCCGATGCCGCAGACCAAGGAGCACGTGCTCCTGGCCCGCCAGGTCGGCGTTCCGTACATCGTCGTCGCCCTGAACAAGGCCGACATGGTGGACGACGAGGAGATCCTGGAGCTCGTCGAGCTCGAGGTCCGTGAGCTCCTCTCCGAGTACGAGTTCCCGGGCGACGACCTGCCGGTCGTCAAGGTCTCCGCGCTCAAGGCCCTCGAGGGCGACTCCGAGTGGACGCAGTCCGTCCTCGACCTGATGAAGGCCGTCGACGAGTCCATCCCGGAGCCGGAGCGCGACGTCGACAAGCCGTTCCTGATGCCGATCGAGGACGTCTTCACGATCACCGGTCGTGGCACCGTCGTCACCGGCCGTATCGAGCGTGGTGTCCTGAAGGTCAACGAGACCGTCGACATCATCGGCATCAAGACCGAGAAGACCACCACCACGGTCACCGGCATCGAGATGTTCCGCAAGCTGCTCGACGAGGGCCAGGCCGGTGAGAACGTCGGTCTGCTGCTCCGCGGCATCAAGCGCGAGGACGTCGAGCGCGGCCAGGTCATCATCAAGCCGGGCTCGGTCACCCCGCACACCGAGTTCGAGGCGCAGGCCTACATCCTCTCCAAGGACGAGGGTGGCCGCCACACGCCGTTCTTCAACAACTACCGTCCGCAGTTCTACTTCCGTACGACGGACGTGACCGGCGTTGTGACCCTCCCCGAGGGCACCGAGATGGTCATGCCGGGTGACAACACCGAGATGAAGGTGGAGCTCATCCAGCCCGTCGCCATGGAAGAGGGCCTGAAGTTCGCCATCCGTGAGGGTGGCCGCACGGTGGGCGCCGGCCAGGTCATCAAGATCAACAAGTGAGCCCTGCTCTCTTGAGGGTCTGACCCTTCGGGGTCACCTGACCTGAAGAGGCCCGTACGACTCCGGTCGTACGGGCCTCTTCGCTTTCCCGGATCCCACGCGGCGTCGGAGGAGCGGTCTTTGGGCGCCGCTGCGACCGAGGGGTCCGCCGACTCGGAGAAGGGCGCCGCACGCGGGGCCCGAAGCGTCCCCCGGGTGCCGCGTCCGGATACGAAGGCGGCATCCTGGGGCGCGGCACAGCCCAAGTGCCGCGCCAGGTGTCCCGAGTGACAGGTTGTCGATCCGATGGGTCTTTTCGACAAGCTGACCGGTACCAGGCGCCCCAGCGGTGAAGCCGTGCCACGATCTCCCGAGGAGGTGCGCAGAGCGCTGCTCGAAGTCAACGGACCGGACGTGCCCTACGTGGTGCGCCCCGGGGCCGTGGACGAGGCCGAGCTGGTGGCGGAGTGGCGGATCCGGGATCCCGCGTGGCACACCTTCTTCGCCCGCGTCCAGGCGAGTCAGGTTCTCCTGATCCGGATGCGCCTGGTACCGGAGCGGCACGAGGTCCGCGCGCTCGACCAGCAGTGGGATGTCACCTGAGACACACCCGGACTGGCCGTCGCGAAGGAGCAGACTCGCGGACAGGTGACGACGTCCTCCCGGCACTGGACGGTCGAGCGGGGAACCGACGGCAGACTCAGGAAGACGGAGGTGTTCCGCTTCGACTCCGCTGACCTGAAGACGCCCTTGCAGGAGGCGGTCCTCGGGGCGGGGTGGACGTGGCGCGGGGCCCTGTTCAAGCTGTGATCTTCGTTCGGTGACCTCGGCCGGTTCTGATCGTCTGAGGCACGACCGGAGTGGGAACTGTCACCGGCCCTGGTTAGTGTTGTCAATGAGGCTTGCGCCTTACGAACACACGGGGGAGGACGACGTGTTGCCGAGCGATGCCGGATCCGGAGCGTCCGGCCAGCCGCCGACGTTGTTTTCGGAGCTGCCAGGCTTGTCCGGTGCGACGCTGAATGCCATCGGCGCCCAGGCCGAGATGGCCGCCGAGTACGCGTCGTTCACCAAGTTCCAGCAGCGGGTGGACGACCTGATTCGCGGCCTGAAGGGCTCGGATGCCGGTTCGGCCAAGATCGGGCAGGATCAACTCGGGCGTCACCAGTTCGGCGGCGGAGGTGGATCCTGGTCGGAGGCGTCCGGTCTGTACACGGCGTACGAGACGGTCATCAGTGAGTTGGAGACCCTCTCGAAGCTGCTGTCGGACTCCATGGAGGGCATGGGCATCGCCGTCATGGCCTCGCACAAGGGCTACCAGAACCTCGACCTCGACATCCGCGAGCGCATGGCGGCGATCAGCAAGGAGACGACCGAGCACTACGGCGGCAGCTACGACCCGTCACTGCCCAAGACTCATGACGGAGAGGGCACGCCGAAGCAGACCGCGCAGCCGCCGAAGGGCGACTCGGGCGGCACGATCTGACGGTCCGATGGAAACGGGGAGGCTCTGATGTCCGGCAAGGGAACCGGTGGCGGTACGTCCTTCGAGGACATGAGCCACGAGCAGATGCTGGCATGGCTGGACCAGGCGGACGCGGGGGAGGTGCAGTCCGCCGCCGACCGCCTGACCACCGCCACCACGGAGATCCGCAAGATCGCCGATGACCTCAAGGTCCGTCCGCAGTGGGTGGAGTGGAAAGGAGAGGGCGCGGACGCGTTTCGCTCCTGGGCCGGCGACCTCGCCAACTCCACCTACAGATTGGGGGACTTGAGCGAGGGGGCGGCGAAGTGGCTGGGCCAGGCATCCAACGCGATCGCCAGGACCCAAGCCTCCATTCCGCGTGACGCCAAGGGCGCACAAGCGAACCTGGACGCGGCGAACGCGGCCCACAACGACCCGGACGCTGCCCCCGAGCGAGCCAAGGCCTCGAGTGATCTGGCCGCGCTGAAGGCCGACCGCGAGAAGGTCCGCCAGGAGGCGGCGGCGCAGATGCGGGGGCTGGGGCAGTCGTACGAGCAGTCCGCGACGCAGATGAATGGGTTGGAGCGGCCTAAGTTTCCGCCGCCACCCAAAGGCATTGCCTCGGGGATTGGAGAGACATCCGAGAACCTGGCTCGTCCTGGGGCTGGCACCTCAAGTGGGGCGGAAAGCGCAGGCGTCGCTTCTGGATCCTCTCGAAACGTCAGCCCCGCAGGTGCTCGGCATCGTGACAACGTGGCCTTGACGGTCCCTTCAGACCCGCCCACGAGCCGGACACCGTCCAGGCACGTGAGCCCGCCGAGCATCGAGCCCGCTACGCACGTCGGCATTGACTCGGCGTCCGCGCCGTCAGACGTTCACCAGCCGCCTGCGGCGCCGACCGGCACCGCCCGCCCGGACACGGGTGCTCCACCGCTGACGCAGGGCCCGGTTCTGCCGATCTCCCCCGGTCCCGTACGCATGCCTTCGGCTCCGGGCGGCCCGGGGAGGGTATCTGATGGGCAGCGCATACCCGTCCAGACGGGGAGAGAGGGTATCGGCCGCTCTGCTCCCACGCGCGCAGTCGTCGAACCCGGCCCTGCCACGAACCGCGCCCTGTCACGTCCCGGCGTGGTGTCGGGTGGCACTCTCCCGGGCCAGGACGCCGCGTCAGGAGGTCGAGTTCCGGCCACTCCGGGTATCACGGGAGGCCGGCCGGCTGGGCCTTCTTCCACCAGCAGGCCCATGGGGCGTGCGCCTGGCGGGGTGGTGGGTGGCGAGCCTACGGGAACTCGCGGCCCCGTCAGCCGTGTGCCGACCTCGGGGCCACGGATTCAGCCTGGCGCACGCGCGTCCGGGCCGACGGCTGAGCGCTCGGCGTTCCCGCCCCGCGACGGCATCGTCGGTGGCACACCACAGCAGACGGGCCCCGCCCCGACGCGGCCTGGTGCACCTGTTCCGTCCGCACCGACGCGCGGAGGGATCTCCGGAGGCGTGCCCAGCCAGTCAAGTCCTCGGAGGGGCGGTCGTGCCGCTCCCGACGGCCCGACTGGCGGTGCCCGGCGGCGACAGGAGAAGCGGCGGACCGACCGCGGGAGTGGGCGCCCGGCCGCCGACGATCAGGAGACACGCGAACGATGAACGCGCCGATCGTCAAAATACGGCACAAAGGCATGCGTGCCTTGGCCTCGGCAGCCATCGGTCTGCTTCTAATGGGCGGTACAACCACGCAGGCGTACGCGGATGGCACACGTTCCCAGCAGTGGTTCCTGGACGCCATGCACGCGGAAGAGATGTGGCGGACGAGCACAGGGCGGGGCGTCACCGTCGCGGTGATCGACAGCGGGGTGGATTGGAACAACCCTGACCTCAAGGGCCAAGTCCTCAAGGGAAAGGACCTCGCACCCGCAAGCCGCGGCGGTGACGAGCATACGGACTTCGAAGGACACGGCACGGGAATGGCCGGGCTCATCGCTGGTACCGGTGCATACGGAGGCGGAAAGGGCGCGTTCGGACTCGCACCCGGCACGAAAATCCTTCCCGTACGGCTACCGGGCGAACACGATGGCAACCCTTTCGCCGGACCCTCTTACATCAGCAAGGCCATTCGCTACGCGGTGGACGCCGGTGCCCGAGTCATCAACATCTCCCGGGCATCGACAGTCGGTTCACCAGAACTGACTGCTGCCGTGAAGTACGCCCTGAAGCAGGATTCGCTCATTTTCGCAGGTGTGGGCAACGACGGGGACAAGGGGAACCCGATCGAATACCCCGGGGCGACGCCCGGCGTCGTCGGCGTGGCCGCTGTGGGCAAAGACCTCCGGCGCAGCTCCTTCTCCGAGTACGGCCCTCAAGTGGACATCGCAGCCCCCGGCCAGGACATGGTTCACGCCTGCGGCGGCAAGACAGGACTCTGCAAGACCGAAGGCACCAGCGACGCCACCGCCTTGGCATCTGCCAGTGCCGCCCTGATCTGGTCCGTGCACCCGGACTGGACCAACAATCAGGTGCTCCGCGTCATGCTGAACACCGCCGGCGGCCCCACGAACGGTGCCAAGCGCAACGACTCCATCGGCTACGGCATCGTGCGCCCGCGCATCGCCCTGCAGAGCCCCGGCGACCCCGGACCCGCCGACGTCTATCCGCTCCCGGACTTCGCGCAGACGGCATCAAAACCGCCGTCCCCTGGTGCTGTTGCGTCCAAGGGATCCGCCGGCTCGAACGACGCACGCGCGGCCGAAGCGTCACCCAAGGGCGGTGACGGCAGCACCCTGTGGATCGGTGTGGGCATCGGCGCCCTGGTACTCGTTGGGGGAGCCGCAACGGCCTGGGCTGTCAGCAGGCGCCGACGTTCTGTCGGATGACCGCGGGAACCGGAGCATGTGGCAGAGGCGAACCTCACCGCGACCGAAGCGAATGCCAAGCCCTACCAGGTCGGCCGGAACGACGTCGACAAGCTGGTCAGGGCCTGGGCGGACAGCCGTGGCCGCGCTGTCGACGGCGACTGGACCAAGCACTTCGTCCACGTGGGCCAGGACGCATACGGGCACGGCCGTGACCGCTCGCTGATGGAAATCCGTTCTGATCGCTGATGCCCGAGCGGCACACTGCGCCCGTTAGGAATAGGGCGTTGAAGATATTCGCGAGCCGACGGCGGCGCCGGGTCGGTTGGGCCGTGGGTGGCCTCCTGCTGGTGCTGGCGGTCACGGCCCAGGTCCTGTACAGCACCGGTATCTACGCGTCCTGGCGAGACGGGCGCTCCCTCGACTCAGCCTGTGACGGCACGCTGGCCCAGGCGGGACTGGAGGCCGCTCTGAACTCCTCGCAGCCCCGTGCCAGGGCCTACGACGACTCGGACTACCTGACCGGCTGCAGTGTCCACAGCTCGGTATCAGGCCGACAGAAAAGCTACCTGGTGCTCAGGCTGCGCTGGAGCACCGCCGCTCCCCCCTCTGGGGACCTCGCCTACTACGGCTTGGGCTACAACGGTGTGACGAACCAGGCAGCGCCGCTCGGCCACGGCTGGCCCGGCATCGTCAGGTACGACGGGGGCGTCTACGGGGTGGTGGTCGCGCTCGACTGCGAGAACCAGAAGAGCAAGGCTCTGGTTGCCTACGGTGAACTGTTCGGCAAGTCGAACAGCACGACCCTCGGCGGTCTCGGTCGGGTGACCGCCGAATCCGCCAAGAAAGCGGCGGAGAAGTACGGCTGCCATGTGAGGGCGCTCGGCAAGCAGGTCACCGGCTTGAGCAGCGCACGCCTGGGCACGCCCGATACGGCCAAGCCGCTGGGGCAGGCTCAGGGATCATGCCTCGCGCTGCGCGGCACGGCGGCGGCACAGAACGGCACGCCCGATGTCATGGAGTACCCGGCGGACCCGGACGCACCGCAGACCAACTGCTACCTGGTCACGGAGGCGAAGAAGCCGGGTTACGGCCTGTACGGCTACTACGGCGCCATCGCCAAGGAGTTCATGACCGGCAAGGGAGACGACCTCACCTTCGAGGGCCATGACTACTCCTGGGCGACCGCCACGTGCCCGCAGTCGGCACAGCCGGCGGTCTTTGTGCTGTATCACCTGTGGGACGACCCCACCGACACCTACCCGGTCGCGCACTACTCCGCCTCGTTCGCCAACTCCGCGCTCAAGGCATTCGCCGAACATGAGGCGAAGCAGCGCGGCTGCACCAATGTGAGGATGATGTCCGGAGCATAGGGAAATCGGGCAGATGCGGAACTCGTGCGTACTGGGTGCCCGCGTTCTCCTGAGATGCGGTTCGTCCATATTTCGGCGTGGCGGAGCAGCGCGGCCCGGATCTTCAAGGTTTACGGCGGTGCGAAACCGCCGTCGGAGTATTTGGTACCGGTCAGCCTGTTCCCGAGGCGCTGTGGCCGCCGGCGCTCGCCATGCGCGTAAGGATCTTGGCGTACACGGCCGTCGCGGCCGCGGTGATCGTCAACAGGACCGCGAGAGCCGATACGCCCAGCAGCGCCGGCCACTGGTGCCACTGATAGGAGAGGCACTCCTCGGACGGCCTGGGACTGGCGAAAAGTGGGCCCTTGCACATGTTGTCCCTGGCTCCCGAGTACGAATCGATCTCGGGGCCATAGGAAGTAAGCAGCAGCACAATGAAGGTGATCCACAGCGCGATAGCCAGGACGGTCCAGACCGTCGACCAGTTGTCGATCCTCTCTCCGTCCCGGCGGCACCGCTCCGTGTGCTCCTGCGCGGAAAGGGACGTTACGGCTTCCCGGGGCGTTTCGTCGGCAGTCACTTCTTCCCCCTGTCACTCGGTGAGTCAGGGGAAGTCCATCACATGTACCTGTCACCGAACTCCCCAGGCCGGCAGTCTTCCGGTGGCTCACTGGTACTCATTGGGGCCGTAACGGTCTGGGCTGCCAGTAGACACCGACGTGCCGTCAGATGGCCGCGAGAACCGGGGCAGTGCGTGCCCGCTCGGGCTTGCCGTTGCCCGGCCCTCCTACCAAGGCGCGCCTCGTGCCGGTTTGACGTGTTATCAGCAGGCGATGCCTGAGCAGCGTGGTGGCGTGGTTGCTAGTGTGACGAGCGCACGCCAATCAAGTGACCGGGGGCGAGAGCATGGCGGGAAGTGCACCAGGGGAGCACCAGTCGGGTGGCGGATCTGGTCAGTCCGTGGGTATGCGGCTGAATCATGTGCCGGCGGGTGATGCGGGTGGCGGGACCTCTGGCAGTGGGCCGGTTCTTGCGTCGTCGTCATCGGAGAAGCTCGCCGCGGCGAACGCGATCGATTTCACCATCAAGGGCGCCACTGGTAACGCGGGGAAGTTCGCGGATGTTGACACCGATGCGGTGGTCAAGGCGTTCGCGGCGGGCGACGGGGACGGGTGGCTGACGTCCACGGCGGTGAAGAAGGCGCACAGCACCTGGGTCGATCAGTCGAGCAATCTTGTGGCCATGCTGACATCGGACGCGAACGCGTTGCGGCAGAACAGCGGAACGCTGTACACGGGGGACGTGGAGACTGCCTCTGGGGTGGGCAAGCGGTCTGCCCTCGATCTGATCTCGCCACAGTCGGATCACTGAGCTTCGCCTGTGCCGGTTCGTGCATTTTCACACTCAACGGGGACCCATGCCTACGTACCACGAGATCATGACGACCGACCTGGGCAAGCTCACCACGGCGGCTGCCACCTGGGACGGGATGGCAAAGCAGTTCAAGGACCAGGAGACCGCATACGGGAAGGACGTCCACGGCATCACCCTTCGTCCTACGTTCCAAGGGGTGAGCCAGGAAGCCGCCAACCGGCGTTTCGGTCTGACGCTCGATCAGTACAAGTATGCCCAGGCGGAGGCGAAGGCGATCGCCTCGATCCTGCGCGAGGCGCATACGCAGTTCGTGGATCTGCGGAAGAAGCTCGAGTCGGCCCGTGACGATGCCATTGCCAAGGGGATGGCGGTGTCGGACCAGGGCGTGGTCACGTACGACACGTCGAAGCTCAGCCAGGGCGAGCGCATGGCGTACGTCCACGACCCTGACTACCAGGAGAGCGTCCGCAAAACTGTCGGCTCTTGGCAGGAGTTGATCGACAGGTGCGTCAGCAACGTGGGTGATGCCGACAAGAACGTCGAGATCGCCCTTCAAGGCGTCGTGACCCCTCCCGACGGTTTGGGCTCTAATCCCAAGGGCTTCAACGGCAAGGCGATGAATGACATCGAGAAGTACGAGGCCAAGGAAGCGGACGACATCGCCACACGGGTGGCGAACGGCGAGAAGGTCTCCGCCGCCGACCTCGCCGAACTGCGCCGCGTCTTGACGGAGGAGAAGGGCAACAAGGAGTTCAGCCAGACCTTCCTGGACGGGTTGGGACCGGACCGCGTAATCAAGTTGACCAATAGGTTCGACGACCTCGCGTACTTTGACGATACGCACCACAAGAGCACGTATCTGGAGATCAACGGCGGACTGGCTGATGTTCTGGCCACCGCTACGAAGGTCCCCGATTTCAAAGACGCGAATGGCAAGCACCTGCGCTTCGGGACCCCGGCGTACAACGAGGCATTCACGGCGTGGACGAAGACGAAGGATGCCCGGTTCTACAACTCCTGGCGCCGGGGGCTGCGTGAGTGTGGGGACGGCGCGTACGACCTCAAGGTGGCAGGGGAGAGCGTCGGTAAGGACTTCAAGGGGCACGGACAGCGGGCACGCGGTTACCAGAGCCTTGCCACCTTGATGCAGCAAGGACATGGGTTCTCGCCGCAGTTTGTCGCGGACGTCACCGATGACATGATCGCTGCGGAGAAGAAGACACCGGACATCTGGGACCTGTACGGACGCTTCGACAAGAAGGACGGAAACGACTGGTTCGCGAATGATCCAGTCGATGGGGCCCTGGAGATCATGTCCCGTAATCCAGAAGGGTCAGCGGGCTATTTGGACCCCGGGACGAGCGTCGGTAAGGAGCGCCTTGACTACCTCCTGGGCCACGGTCATGGCAGTCGTGACTGGAACATCACCAACACCACGGCGTGGAGCGGGCATGGACAAGACATCGAGCGTGACACGGGTGACGTCGAGGACTCAGACAACCGCCAGGGCCTAGGAGACGTGCTCACCGCGGCTGCCACCGGCGTCGATCCCCACGGCCCCCGTCCATTGGGGCCCACCTCGCACTCTGATGCCAACAACCGTGTGTTCGTACATGCGCTCGACGTTCTGTCCGGGCAGGGAGATGACATGCCGGCATCGTTGCGCGACGACATGGCCAAAATCATGACCAATCATGGGCACGAGACGTATGCGGCGATGGCTGACACCGAAAATCGCCATGGGAGCCATGGTCCCAAGCTGGACCGCAGCCAGGTCATGGACATCACCAAGCAGATATCCCGGAGCCAGTATTCCTATGGTCTGCTCCATGAAGGCATGAACTATGCGATTGCGGATGACCTCCACGACAGGACGAGGCCACCAGAGGACACGCTCGGGGACGCCGGCTATGCGGTTGGCTTCATGGAGCAAGCCCGGTATGAGGCGCTAAAGAGTGATCAGCACGACTATACCTGGGACAAAGCGTGGAGCTACCACGTTGTCGGGGGGCTGATCAATTTCGTTCCGGAGTTCGGCGACGGTTTGCAGCGCGGCGTTGATGCTCTGACCACTGCCTGGATCATGGATGAACAGAAGCACCAGGCGGACAAGCTGACCAGTGACAGCCAGGCGACATACAACATTCGCCAGAATCAACTCAATGCCATCGCCCGACAGTGGTACTCGGTAAACTCTGACTGGGCTTCCCATCACACCGGGTACTCCCGGGATGATGGTGTGTACAAGATGATTGCGGCGACGGCCAATGATGGCAATGCGAGGGCTCGTGGCTTGTTGGGGGACCAGTGATGACGAAGCTTGGACGGAAACTCCTTTCCGTGGTGTGTGTCGCGGTGACGGGAGTGTTGGCCGGCTGCGGCAGCACGCAAGCCGCCATTCCGAAGAAATTCTGTGAAGTGCCCGTGCGAGAATCTGCGCTGTCGCCGCTTCTCCCCAGCGGAAGTTCGATCAAGCAGAATTACGCGGCTGGTGAGGCTCGGCCGGGTACGGGATGCACGTTGAGCGTAGACGGGCATCAGATTCTGTTCGCTGACATAAACCGTTGGGACCGTGCGCCAGAACCCACGGACTGGAATACGGTGGGCACTCAGTACAAATATGTGGCCCAGCGGAAGGTGTCGTTTCCGGGGTACGCGGCAATCGGGAGCGAGGAGGCAATTGTTCAGGCGACATGTAATACACGCACTGCTTACATGTCGGTTACCATATACTTTCGCGGTAGCCGTGTCGAAGAATCTCCCGCCGGCTATAAAAAGCTCTTGCGATTCGTCGATGACTTCGTTCCGGGCGTGACGAAGAAGTTCGACTGCACCAAGTGAGTCCGCCGCGGACGCGACGTTCGAAGATCGGCGGCATGCGCTCGGCCGGCCGGCGCATCCGTGTGGTGCGGTCCCGAGGGAGTGCTCGCGGTGCCTGACCGCCAGCCGGTTTGACCTGCGTCACGTCCGGGGTATTCTCTCCCGCTCGATTGGCGGAGCCCCTGCCTGGTATGGCAGACTAGCGGGGTTGCTCGGTCGAGTGTTGATGCTGCACGCCTCCCGCCGGGAGGACCGGAAGCGAGTCCCACAGTACTCGTCGCCCTAACTGCCTCACGGCAGCGCTGGGGCGGACGTACGGGAATCTTCCGGGAAGTGTGGGTGCGGCACCGGCCAGGCGCCCGGTGGGCTCCTCGCTCCCGGTCTCACGGTTCCGGGAGGGCCGTGTTCCCCCTGCTGGGATGTTCGAACAAGGGACATCTGTGTCAGTGGGAGCGCGACACGCCCGACCGCGTGGGTCGGAGAGAGGCTCGGAACGCCGGGTCCCAGAGCGTAAGAGAGACAGGACTACTGAGTAGCCATGGCGGGACAGAAGATCCGCATCCGGCTCAAGGCCTACGACCACGAGGTCATCGACTCCTCGGCGAAGAAGATCGTCGAGACGGTGACCCGTACTGGTGCGTCGGTCGCGGGCCCGGTGCCGCTGCCCACTGAGAAGAACGTGTACTGCGTCATCAAGTCGCCGCACAAGTACAAGGACTCGCGCGAGCACTTCGAGATGCGCACGCACAAGCGCCTGATCGACATTCTCGACCCGACCCCCAAGACCGTTGACTCTCTGATGCGACTCGACCTCCCGGCCGGTGTCGACATCGAGATCAAGCTCTGAGGCCGGTGATCTGAGAATGGCTAAGCAGATCAAGGGCATCCTGGGCGAGAAGCTCGGCATGACGCAGGTCTGGGACGAGAACAACCGTGTCGTCCCCGTGACCGTCGTCAAGGCCGGCCCCAACGTCGTGACCCAGGTTCGTACGAACGATGTCGACGGCTACGAGTCGGTCCAGATCGCCTTCGGCGAGATCGACCCGCGCAAGGTGAACAAGCCCCTCAAGGGTCACTTCGCCAAGGCCGACGTCACCCCGCGCCGCCACCTCGTCGAGCTCCGCACGTCGGACGCCGCCGAGTACACCCTCGGCCAGGAGATCACCGCCGAGGTGTTCGAGGCCGGCGTGAAGGTCGACGTCACCGGCAAGAGCAAGGGCAAGGGCTTCGCCGGTGTCATGAAGCGTCACAACTTCAAGGGCCTCGGCGCCGGACACGGCGTTCAGCGCAAGCACCGCTCTCCCGGTTCCATCGGTGGCTGCGCCACCCCGGGCCGTGTGTTCAAGGGCGTCCGCATGGCGGGTCGCATGGGCAACGAGCGCGTCACCACCCAGAACCTGACCGTCCACGCCGTTGACGCGGAGAAGGGTCTGCTGCTCATCAAGGGCGCGGTTCCCGGTCCGAACGGCGGCCTCGTCCTGGTCCGCACCGCGGCCAAGGGGGCCTGAGGTAACCGATGAGCACTGTTGACATCCTTTCGCCGGCGGGCGAGAAGGCCGGTTCCGTCGAGCTCCCCGCGGAGATCTTCGGCGTTGAGAAGGTCAGCGTCCCGCTGATCCACCAGGTCGTCGTCGCACAGCTGGCCGCTGCCCGCCAGGGCACGCACAAGACGAAGACCCGTGGCGAGGTCCGTGGTGGCGGCAAGAAGCCGTACCGCCAGAAGGGCACCGGTCGCGCCCGTCAGGGTTCGACCCGCGCGCCGCAGTTCGCCGGTGGTGGCGTCGTGCACGGTCCCGTGCCGCGCGACTACTCGCAGCGGACCCCCAAGAAGATGAAGGCCGCGGCCCTGCGCCACGCCCTCACCGACCGGGCCCGCAACAACCGCATCCACGTCGTCACCGACGTGGTCGAGTCGGACGTCTCCACCAAGGCCGCCAAGGCTCTCCTCGGCAAGATCAGCGAGCGCAAGAACGTGCTCCTGGTCATCGAGCGCGAGAACGACAAGGCCCTGCTGTCCGCTCGTAACCTGCCCCAGGTCCACATCCTGGAGCCGGGCCAGCTGAACACGTACGACGTGATCGTCTCCGACGACGTGGTCTTCACCCAGGCCGCTTTCGAGTCCTTCGTGTCCGGCCCGAAGGCCAACGACACCGAAGGGAGCGAGGTCTGATGGCTATCCGTCACCCCGCCATTGCCTCGAAGGCCGCCAAGGCCGCCAAGGCCGCGCGCGTCGCCAAGGCGCGTCGTCACGCCGCCGAGGGCAAGAACACCGTCGTCACCCCGGTCAGCAAGTCGTACACGGACCCCCGTGACGTCCTGCTGAAGCCGGTCGTGTCCGAGAAGAGCTACGCGCTTCTCGACGAGAACAAGTACACGTTCATCGTCGACCCGAGTGCCAACAAGACCCAGATCAAGCAGGCCGTCCAGGCGGTCTTCTCGGTCAAGGTCACCGGGGTCAACACGATCAACCGCCAGGGCAAGCGCAAGCGCACGAAGACCGGCTTCGGTCAGCGTGCCGCGACCAAGCGCGCGATCGTGACCCTCGCTGAGGGCGACCGTATCGACATCTTCGGCGGTCCGACCGCGTAAGCGGGTCGGATCGTCCGATATCGGACGAGGACTGAGAAATGGGAATCCGCAAGTACAAGCCGACTACGCCGGGCCGTCGTGGCGCCAGCGTCGCCGACTTCGTCGAGATCACGCGGTCCACGCCGGAGAAGTCGCTGGTCCGCCCGCTGCACAACAAGGGCGGCCGTAACAACACCGGTCGTGTGACCGTTCGCCACCAGGGTGGCGGACACAAGCGCGCCTACCGAGTGATCGACTTCCGTCGTCACGACAAGGACGGCGTGCCGGCGAAGGTCGCGCACATCGAGTACGACCCCAACCGCACCGCGCGCATCGCGCTGCTGCACTACGCGGACGGCGAGAAGCGCTACATCCTCGCGCCGCGTGGCCTCGCACAGGGCGACCGCGTCGAGAACGGTCCCGGGGCCGACATCAAGCCGGGCAACAACCTTGCCCTGCGCAACATCCCGGTCGGTACGACCCTGCACGCCATCGAGCTGCGCCCGGGCGGCGGCGCCAAGTTCGCCCGCTCGGCCGGTGCCTCCGTGCAGCTGCTCGCGAAGGAGGGCGCCTACGCCCACCTGCGCATGCCGTCCGGTGAGATCCGCCTGGTCGACGTCCGCTGCCGCGCCACCGTTGGCGAGGTCGGCAACGCCGAGCAGTCGAACATCAACTGGGGCAAGGCCGGTCGCATGCGCTGGAAGGGCGTCCGCCCGTCCGTGCGTGGTGTGGTCATGAACCCTGTCGACCACCCGCACGGTGGTGGTGAGGGACGTACCTCCGGTGGCCGCCACCCCGTGTCCCCGTGGGGCCAGAAGGAAGGCCGTACTCGTTCCGCCAAGAAGGCGAGCAACAAGTACATCGTCCGCCGCCGCAAGACGAACAAGAAGCGCTAGGAGCGGGTTCAGATGCCGCGCAGTCTCAAGAAGGGGCCCTTCGTCGACGACCACCTGATCAAGAAGGTGGATGTCCAGAACGAAGCCGGCACCAAGAACGTCATCAAGACCTGGTCCCGTCGCTCGATGATCATCCCGGCCATGCTGGGCCACACGATCGCGGTGCACAACGGCAAGACCCACATTCCGGTGTTCGTCACCGAGTCGATGGTCGGCCACAAGCTCGGCGAGTTCTCGCCGACGCGCACCTTCCGGGGTCACGTCAAGGACGACCGGAAGTCGAAGCGCCGCTAGTAGCGGGGTGGAATGACCATGACAGACACTGGAAGGACAACCATGGACGCCAGGGCCCAGGCGCGGTACATCCGCGTCACGCCCATGAAGGCCCGCCGAGTGGTGGACCTCATCCGTGGCATGAGCGCCACGGAGGCTCAGGCGGTCCTGCGTTTCGCCCCGCAGGCCGCGAGCGTGCCGGTCGGCAAGGTGCTGGACAGCGCCATCGCCAACGCCGCGCACAACTACGACCACACCGATGTCGACAGCCTCTTCGTCTCCGAGGCGTACGTCGACGAGGGCCCGACCCTGAAGCGGTTCCGTCCGCGCGCCCAGGGCCGTGCCTACCGGATCCGCAAGCGGACCAGCCACATCACCGTGGTCGTCAGCAGCAAGGAAGGAACCCGGTAATGGGCCAGAAGGTAAACCCGCATGGGTTCCGGCTCGGTGTCACGACCGACTTCAAGTCGCGTTGGTACGCCGACAAGCTGTACAAGGACTACGTCAAGGAAGACGTCGCCATCCGTCGGATGATGACGTCCGGCATGGAGCGCGCCGGCATCTCCAAGGTCGAGATCGAGCGCACCCGTGACCGTGTGCGTGTGGACATCCACACCGCGCGTCCGGGCATCGTCATCGGCCGCCGTGGCGCCGAGGCCGACCGCATCCGCGGCGACCTCGAGAAGCTCACGGGCAAGCAGGTCCAGCTGAACATCCTCGAGGTCAAGAACCCCGAGACCGACGCTCAGCTCGTGGCCCAGGCCGTTGCCGAGCAGCTCTCCTCCCGCGTCTCCTTCCGCCGTGCCATGCGCAAGAGCATGCAGTCGGCGATGAAGGCGGGCGCCAAGGGCATCAAGATCCAGTGCGGTGGCCGCCTCGGCGGCGCCGAGATGTCCCGCTCGGAGTTCTACCGCGAGGGCCGCGTGCCCCTGCACACGCTCCGCGCGAACGTGGACTACGGCTTCTTCGAGGCCAAGACGACCTTCGGCCGCATCGGCGTGAAGGTCTGGATCTACAAGGGCGATGTCAAGAACATCGCCGAGGTCCGCGCCGAGAACGCTGCGGCCCGTGCGGGTAACCGCCCGGCCCGTGGTGGTGCCGACCGCCCGGCCCGTGGTGGCCGTGGTGGCGAGCGGCGCGGTCGCAAGCCGCAGCAGGCTGCAGGCGCCGAGGCCCCCAAGGCCGAGGCTCCCGCGTCCGCTCCGGCTGAGAGCACCGGAACGGAGGCCTGACCGAAATGCTGATCCCCCGTAGGGTCAAGCACCGCAAGCAGCACCACCCGAAGCGCGATGGTATGGCCAAGGGTGGAACGCAGGTTGCGTTCGGCGAGTACGGCATCCAGGCGCTGACCCCGGCGTACGTCACGAACCGCCAGATCGAAGCGGCTCGTATCGCCATGACCCGTCACATCAAGCGTGGCGGCAAGGTCTGGATCAACATCTACCCGGACCGCCCCCTGACCAAGAAGCCCGCCGAGACCCGCATGGGTTCCGGTAAGGGTTCCCCGGAGTGGTGGATCGCGAACGTCAAGCCCGGTCGGGTGATGTTCGAGCTGTCCTACCCGAACGAGAAGATCGCCCGTGAGGCGCTGACTCGTGCGGCCCACAAGCTGCCGATGAAGTGCCGGATCGTCAAGCGCGAGGCAGGTGAAGCGTGATGTCGGTCGGCACCAAGGCGTCCGAGCTGCGCGAGCTGGGCAACGAGGAGCTTCTGGGCAAGCTCCGCGAGGCCAAGGAAGAGCTGTTCAACCTCCGCTTCCAGGCGGCGACGGGCCAGCTCGAGAACCATGGCCGTCTGAAGGCGGTCCGCAAGGACATCGCGCGGATCTACACCCTGATGCGCGAGCGTGAGCTGGGCATCGAAACGGTGGAGAACGCCTGATGAGCGAGAAGAACGTGACTGAGAACGCAGAGGCTCGCGGTTTCCGCAAGACCCGTGAGGGTCTTGTCGTCAGCGACAAGATGGACAAGACCGTCGTCGTCGCCGTCGAGGACCGCGTCAAGCACGCGCTGTACGGCAAGGTCATCCGCCGTACGAACAAGCTCAAGGCGCACGACGAGCAGAACGCCGCGGGTGTCGGCGACCGTGTCCTCCTCATGGAGACCCGGCCGCTGTCCGCGACGAAGCGCTGGCGCGTCGTCGAGATCCTCGAGAAGGCCAAGTAAGCAATTCCCGTAAGGGAATTCCTTAAGCAAGGTTCCTGTGGGGCACCCCTCGCAGGACAGTTCCGCCAGGCTCCGGGTGCCGCTCGACCGAGCGGCACCCGGGGAACCGGCAGACAATCAGGAGATAGACGTGATCCAGCAGGAGTCGCGACTGCGCGTCGCCGACAACACTGGTGCGAAGGAAATCCTTTGCATCCGTGTGCTCGGTGGCTCCGGTCGCCGCTACGCGGGCATCGGTGACGTCATCGTCGCCACCGTCAAGGACGCGATCCCCGGTGGCAACGTGAAGAAGGGTGACGTCGTCAAGGCGGTCATCGTTCGCACCGTCAAGGAGCGCCGCCGTCCGGACGGCTCGTACATCCGCTTCGACGAGAACGCCGCCGTCATTCTGAAGAACGACGGCGACCCTCGCGGCACCCGTATCTTCGGCCCCGTCGGCCGTGAGCTGCGCGAGAAGAAGTTCATGAAGATCATCTCGCTCGCGCCGGAGGTGCTGTAAGCATGAAGATCAAGAAGGGCGACCTGGTCCAGGTCATCACCGGTAAGGACAAGGGCAAGCAGGGCAAGGTCATCGCGGCCTACCCCCGCGAGGACCGTGTTCTGGTCGAGGGTGTCAACCGGGTCAAGAAGCACACCAAGGCCGGCCCGACCGCCAGCGGTTCGCAGGCCGGCGGCATCGTCACGACCGAGGCGCCGATCCACGTCTCCAACGTCCAGCTGGTCGTTGAGAAGGACGGCAACAAGGTCGTCACGCGTGTCGGTTACCGCTTCGACGACGAAGGCAACAAGATCCGCGTTGCCAAGCGGACGGGTGAGGACATCTGATGGCTACCACCACCACTCCGCGTCTGAAGCAGAAGTACCGCGAGGAGATCGCGGGCAAGCTGCGTGACGAGTTCAAGTACGAGAACGTCATGCAGATCCCCGGCCTCGTCAAGATCGTGGTCAACATGGGTGTGGGCGACGCCGCCCGCGACTCCAAGCTGATCGAGGGCGCCATCCGCGACCTCACCACGATCACCGGTCAGAAGCCGGCCGTCACCAAGGCCCGCAAGTCCATCGCGCAGTTCAAGCTGCGCGAGGGTCAGCCGATCGGTGCCCACGTCACGCTCCGCGGTGACCGCATGTGGGAGTTCCTGGACCGCACCCTGTCGCTCGCGCTCCCGCGCATCCGCGACTTCCGCGGCCTGTCCCCCAAGCAGTTCGACGGTCGTGGCAACTACACCTTCGGTCTCACGGAGCAGGTCATGTTCCACGAGATCGACCAGGACAAGATCGACCGCGTCCGGGGTATGGACATCACCGTGGTCACCACGGCGACCAACGACGCTGAGGGCCGCGCGCTCCTTCGTCACCTCGGCTTCCCGTTCAAGGAGGCGTGAGCGAGATGGCGAAGAAGGCTCTGATCGCTAAGGCTGCTCGCAAGCCCAAGTTCGGTGTGCGTGGCTACACCCGCTGCCAGCGCTGCGGCCGTCCGCACTCCGTGTACCGCAAGTTCGGCCTGTGCCGCGTGTGCCTTCGTGAGATGGCTCACCGTGGCGAGCTGCCGGGCGTCACCAAGAGCTCCTGGTAACAACCCACTTGGGTTGAATCAGGACTCTCGGTAAGCATCTGGGTCGGCGGACCGCCCAGCCCGCATGCCTTAGGCTTGTGGGGTTGGGCGTCTGCCGCCCGTACGACTTACTACGCCGTAGGTCCACCGCGCCGCACCCGTCCCGTCTCGGATCGGGGAGAGGGATGGCGCACCAGGAAACCCCGGCGAGAGAGGCCGAAGGCCAATTCATGACCATGACTGATCCGATCGCAGACATGCTTACGCGTCTGCGGAACGCGAACTCGGCATACCACGACTCCGTGACGATGCCGGCGTCCAAGATCAAGTCGCACATCGCGGAGATCCTCCAGCAGGAGGGCTTCATCACGGGCTGGAAGGTCGAGGACGCCGAGGTCGGCAAGAGCCTCGTCCTGGAGCTGAAGTTCGGCCCCAACCGTGAGCGCTCCATCGCGGGCATCAAGCGGATCTCCAAGCCCGGTCTCCGGGTGTACGCGAAGTCCACCAACCTGCCCAAGGTGCTCGGCGGCCTCGGCGTGGCGATCATCTCCACGTCCCACGGGCTCCTCACCGACAAGCAGGCCGGCAAGAAGGGCGTAGGCGGAGAAGTTCTCGCCTACGTCTGGTAACGGAAGGGAACGGAGGAAACAGCTATGTCGCGTATTGGCAAGCTCCCCATCACGGTTCCCGCCGGCGTGGACGTCACCATCGACGGCCGTACGGTCTCGGTCAAGGGCCCCAAGGGCACGCTGACCCACACCGTCGTCGCGCCGATCGACATCGTCAAGGCCGAGGACGGCACCCTCCAGGTGACCCGTCCCAACGACGAGCGTCAGAACAAGGCCCTGCACGGCCTGTCCCGCACGCTGGTGGCGAACATGATCACCGGCGTGACCCAGGGTTACGTGAAGAAGCTCGAGATCAGCGGTGTCGGTTACCGCGTTACGGCCAAGGGCTCGAACCTCGAGTTCGCGCTCGGCTACAGCCACCCGATCACCGTCGAGGCCCCCGAGGGCATCACCTTCAAGGTGGAGGCCCCCACCCGGTTCTCGGTCGAGGGCATCGACAAGCAGAAGGTCGGCGAGGTTGCGGCCAACATCCGCAAGCTGCGCAAGCCTGACCCGTACAAGGCCAAGGGCGTCAAGTACGAGGGCGAAGTCATCCGCCGCAAGGTCGGAAAGGCGGGTAAGTAAGCCATGGCATACGGGCAGAAGATCCTCAAGGGCGACGCCTACAAGCGCGCCGCGATCAAGCGCCGTCACATCCGGATCCGCAAGCGGATCGCCGGTACGGCGGAGCGTCCCCGTCTGGTCGTGACCCGCTCCAACCGCCACATCGTGGCGCAGGTGATCGACGATCTGAAGGGCCACACCCTGGCTTCCGCGTCCACGCTGGACGTGTCGGTCCGTGGTGGCGAGGGCGACAAGTCCGCGCAGGCCAAGCAGGTCGGCGCCCTGGTCGCCGAGCGTGCCAAGGCCGCCGGTGTCGAGGCTGTCGTGTTCGACCGTGGTGGCAACCAGTACGCCGGGCGCATCGCCGCCCTGGCGGACGCCGCCCGCGAAGCCGGGCTCAAGTTCTGAGCCGCTGTAGCTAGCGGAAAGAGAGAGGTAATCCAATGGCTGGACCCCAGCGCCGCGGTGGCGGTGCCGGTGGCGGCGAGCGGCGGGACCGGAAGGGCCGTGACGGCGGCGCAGCTGCCGCCGAGAAGACCGCGTACGTTGAGCGCGTTGTCGCGATCAACCGTGTCGCCAAGGTTGTGAAGGGTGGTCGTCGCTTCAGCTTCACCGCGCTGGTCGTGGTGGGCGACGGTGACGGCACCGTGGGTGTCGGATACGGCAAGGCCAAGGAGGTGCCGGCCGCCATCGCCAAGGGCGTTGAGGAGGCCAAGAAGCACTTCTTCAAGGTCCCCCGCATCCAGGGCACCATCCCGCACCCCATCCAGGGTGAGAAGGCTGCCGGCGTCGTGCTGCTCAAGCCCGCGTCCCCCGGTACCGGTGTTATCGCCGGTGGTCCGGTGCGCGCCGTGCTCGAGTGCGCCGGTATCCACGACGTGCTGTCGAAGTCGCTCGGCTCCGACAACGCCATCAACATCGTGCACGCGACCGTGGAGGCCCTCAAGGGCCTGCAGCGTCCCGAGGAGATCGCGGCCCGCCGTGGTCTGCCGCTCGAGGACGTCGCCCCCGCGGCCCTGCTGCGTGCGCGTGCCGGGGCGGGTGCGTGATGGCACAGCTCAAGATCACGCAGGTCAAGTCCTACATCGGCAGCAAGCAGAACCACCGCGACACCCTGCGTTCGCTCGGGCTCAAGCGCCTGAACGACGTGGTCGTCAAGGAGGACCGCCCCGAGTTCCGCGGCATGGTGCACACCGTCCGCCACCTCGTGACGGTCGAGGAGGTCGACTGATCATGGCGGAGCAGAACCCGCTCAAGATTCACAACCTCCGTCCCGCCCCGGGCGCCAAGACCGCCAAGACCCGTGTGGGTCGTGGTGAGGCGTCGAAGGGTAAGACGGCCGGTCGTGGTACCAAGGGCACGAAGGCCCGCTACCAGGTTCCGGAGCGCTTCGAGGGTGGCCAGATGCCGCTCCACATGCGCCTCCCGAAGCTGAAGGGCTTCAAGAACCCGTTCAAGACCGAGTTCCAGGTCGTGAACCTCGACAAGCTGGCCGCGCTCTACCCCGAGGGTGGCGAGGTCACCGTCGAGGGTCTCGTGGCCAAGGGTGCCGTTCGCAAGAACAGCCTCGTCAAGGTCCTGGGCCAGGGCGAGATCTCCGTGGCGCTGCAGGTGACGGTCGACGCCGTCTCCGGCTCCGCCAAGGAGAAGATCACCGCCGCCGGCGGTACCGTCACCGAGCTCGTCTGAGCCTTTCAGGCGTCTCGATGACTTGAACGATCCCGACCGGGGATACCCCACAAAATGGGGTATCCCCGGTCGGTCGTTCCAAGGGGGGCGGTGTCGCCGGTAAGGTGGCCTGCACTGCCAACTTTCACGGAGTGCCGCGGTACGGGCACTCAAGACGGCAGTCGAGCGTTATGCATGTCGTTGTTCAGTCGGATTCTCAAGACCACCACCCTTGACGCAATGGCGCGGGGGTCGCAGGAGGCACCGTGCTCACCGCGTTCGCCCGGGCGTTCAGGACGCCCGACCTGCGCAAGAAGCTGCTCTTCACGCTGGCCATCATCGTGGTGTACCGGGTCGGTACGCACATCCCGATCCCGGGCGTCGACTACAAGAACGTCCAGACTTGCATGGACGTGGCCAGCGCCAACCGCGGCCTGTTCAGCCTGATCAACATGTTCAGCGGCGGCGCGCTGCTGCAGATCACGCTTTTCGCGCTCGGCATCATGCCGTACATCACGGCGAGCATCATCCTTCAGCTGCTCACCGTCGTGATCCCGCGTCTGGAAGCCCTCAAGAAGGAGGGCTCGGCCGGTACGACGAAGATCACCCAGTACACCCGCTACCTGACGGTGGCGCTCGCGATCCTCCAGGGAACCGGTCTGGTCGCCACCGCCCGCAGTGGTGCCCTCTTCCAGGGCTGCCCGGTGGCCTCGCAGATCGTCCCGGACCAGTCGATCTTCACCACGATCACCATGGTCATCGTGATGACGGCCGGCACCTGTGTCGTGATGTGGCTCGGTGAGCTCATCACCGACCGCGGCATCGGCAACGGCATGTCGATCCTGATGTTCATCTCGATCGCCGCCACCTTCCCGAGCGCGCTGTGGACGATCAAGCTCCAGGGCAAGCTGGCCGACGGCTGGATCGAGTTCGGCACGGTGATCCTCGTCGGTCTCGTCATGGTCGGTCTGGTCGTGTTCGTCGAGCAGGCCCAGCGGCGGATCCCGGTGCAGTACGCGAAGCGCATGATCGGCCGCCGGTCCTACGGCGGTACGTCGACGTACATCCCGCTGAAGGTCAACCAGGCGGGTGTCATCCCTGTGATCTTCGCCTCGTCGCTGCTGTACATCCCGAGCCTGGTCGCCCAGTTCTCGGGCGGCAACTCCGGCTGGAAGACCTGGGTCCAGACCAACCTGACCAAGGGTGACCACCCGATCTATGTCACCGCCTACTTCCTCCTGATCGTTTTCTTCGCGTTCTTCTACGTGGCGATCTCCTTCAACCCCGAGGAAGTCGCGGACAACATGAAGAAGTATGGTGGCTTCATCCCGGGCATCCGGGCTGGTCGGCCGACCGCTGAGTACCTGTCCTACGTACTCAACCGGATCACCTGGCCTGGCTCGCTGTATCTGGGCCTGATCGCTCTCGTACCGACAGTGGCGTTGGTTGGCTTTGGGGCGAGTGGAAACTTCCCGTTCGGTGGCACCAGCATCCTCATCATCGTGGGTGTGGGCCTGGAGACGGTGAAGCAGATCGAGAGCCAGCTCCAGCAGCGCAACTACGAAGGGTTCCTCCGCTGATGCGAATCGTCCTCGTCGGGCCGCCTGGCGCCGGGAAGGGAACGCAGGCCGCGTTCCTCGCCAAGAACCTGTCGATTCCGCACATCTCCACGGGCGACCTGTTCCGCGCCAACATCAGCCAGCAGACGGAGCTCGGCAAGCTCGCGAAGTCCTACATGGACCGTGGCGAGCTCGTGCCGGACGAGGTCACCATCGCCATGGCCAAGGACCGCATGGAGCAGCCCGACGCACGGGGCGGCTTCCTGCTGGACGGCTTCCCGAGGAACGTGTCGCAGGCCGAGGCGCTGGACGACATGCTCAAGGGCGAGAGCATGAAGCTGGACGCGGTGCTCGACCTGGAGGTCCCCGAGGACGAGGTCGTCAAGCGCATCGCGGGCCGCCGGATCTGCCGCAACGACTCGGCGCACGTCTTCCACGTCTCGTACAAGGCGCCGAAGCAGGACGGGGTCTGCGACGTCTGCGGCGGCGAGCTGTACCAGCGCGACGACGACTCCGAGGACACCGTCCGTACGCGTCTCGAGGTCTACCACACGCAGACCGAGCCGATCATCGACTACTACAAGGCGCAGGGCCTGGTGGTCACGATCTCGGCGCTCGGCAAGGTGGAAGAGGTCACCGAGCGCGCGATGGAGGCGCTCCGCCAGAAGCCCGGCGACAAGTAGTCGCCGCCGGCATCACCGCCGTTCCCGGCCGCGGCTCCCGTGCGGAGCCGCGGCCGAGTCGTGAGCGGCGACGGGCTGGTCCTCGAGAAGGCTCTCCGGACACGCCCGTATCGTTGAAGACGTCCGTACGCTCCGAAGGTCCAGAAAGGCCGCAGCCGTCATGGTGCAGATCAAGACGCCCGAGCAGATCGCCAAGATGCGTGAGGCGGGGCTGGTCGTCGCCGCCATCCATGCGGCCACCCGTGAGGCCGCCGTGCCCGGGGCCACCACCAAGGACCTGGACCAGGTCGCGCGCAAGGTGCTCGCCGAGCACAACGCCAAGCCGAACTTCCTCGGCTACGGCGGATTCCCGGCGACGATCTGCACCTCCGTGAACGAGGTCGTCGTCCACGGCATCCCGTCCGACGACGTCGTCCTCAAGGACGGGGACATCATCTCCATCGACTGCGGCGCCATCATCGACGGCTGGCACGGGGACGCTGCCTACACCGCGTTCGTGGGCTCCGGTCACGCCCCGGAGCTGATCGAGCTGTCCCGCGTGACCGAGGAGTCCATGTGGGCCGGGATCGCGGCGATGAAGCAGGGCAACCGGCTCGTCGACGTCTCCCGGTCGATCGAGACGTACATCCGCCGCCAGCCCAAGCCGGGCGGCGGAAAGTACGGGATCATCGAGGACTACGGCGGCCACGGCATCGGCACCGAGATGCACATGGACCCGCATCTGCTGAACTACGTGGAGCGCCGCCGGGGCAAGGGCCCCAAGCTGGTGCCCGGCTTCTGCCTGGCCATCGAACCGATGGTGTCCCTGGGCACGCCGAAGACCGAGGTCCTGTCCGACGACTGGACCGTGATCACCACGGACGGCACCTGGTCCTCGCACTGGGAGCACTCCGTCGCCCTGACCGAACAGGGTCCGCTGGTGCTGACCGCCCCTGACGGAGGCAAGGCCAAGCTCGCCGAGTACGGCATCACGGCCGCCCCGGACCCGCTGGCGGGCTGAACCCGCCCGTTCTCCTCGCATGATGATCTTCGGACTGGGGCAGACTCCCCCGATTCGTCTTTCTGGTACGCCTGACGTAGACTGACTCGTCGTCTCTCGTGTATCCGCATGTCCGCATGCGGGCAGCAGAGCCGATCAAGGTAGTCGATTCGAAGGGCGAAGCGTGGCCAAGAAGCAAGGTGCCATCGAGATCGAGGGCACTGTCGTCGAGTCTCTTCCGAACGCCATGTTCAGGGTCGAGCTCCAGAACGGCCACCAGGTCCTGGCACACATCAGCGGCAAGATGCGTATGCACTACATCCGCATCCTCCCTGACGACCGGGTCGTGGTGGAGCTGTCTCCGTACGACCTGACGCGTGGCCGGATCGTCTACCGCTACAAGTAGATCTTGCCCGCACCCCGCTTTCACGGGGTGTGCATCCCGCTTCTGCGGGGTGGTGGCACTGACCCGGAGAACCTCAATCCCATGAAGGTCAAGCCGAGCGTCAAGAAGATCTGCGACAAGTGCAGGGTGATCCGCCGTCACGGTCGGGTCATGGTCATCTGCGAGAACCCGCGCCACAAGCAGCGCCAGGGCTGACGCAGTACCACACCCTCTGCATCCGCAGAGATTCGCGCGACGCGAGCTGAATTTGTTCATACGCAGGACCCGGACCTGAGCGATCAGGCCCGACACCCCCGGTTCGGAGGCCGGGGACCCAGTTCGTACCTGGTACGGCGGCTGGGATCCGGTTCTGCGGAAGACCTCCGACAATCAACTGGAGCCATTGAATGGCACGCGTTTCCGGTGTTGACATCCCGCGCGAAAAGCGCGTGGAGGTCGCCCTCACCTACGTGTTCGGCATCGGCCGGACCCTTTCGCAGGAGACGCTGGCTGCGACCGGCGTCGACCCGAACACCCGCGTCCGTGACCTGACCGAAGAGCAGCTGGTCGCGATCCGCGAGTACGTCGACAACAACATCAAGACCGAGGGTGACCTCCGTCGCGAGATCCAGGCCGACATCCGCCGCAAGGTCGAGATCGGCTGCTACCAGGGTCTGCGGCACCGCCGCGGTCTGCCCGTCCGCGGTCAGCGCACCAGCACCAACGCCCGCACCCGCAAGGGCCCGCGTCGCGCCATCGCCGGCAAGAAGAAGCCGGGCAAGAAGTAGTCCGCAGCGGACACCTGTCCACGGTCTTCGCTGTAGGACCGACCACCTCCCGTAGGAGTTAGTAGATGCCCCCCAAGGGACGTCAGGGCGCTGCCAAGAAGGTGCGCCGCAAGGAAAAGAAGAACGTCGCTCACGGCCACGCGCACATCAAGAGCACGTTCAACAACACGATCGTCTCGATCACGGACCCGTCCGGCAACGTGATCTCCTGGGCCTCCGCCGGCCACGTCGGCTTCAAGGGCTCCCGGAAGTCCACGCCGTTCGCCGCGCAGATGGCCGCCGAATCGGCTGCCCGCCGCGCCCAGGAGCACGGCATGCGCAAGGTCGACGTGTTCGTCAAGGGCCCGGGTTCCGGTCGTGAGACCGCGATCCGCTCCCTGCAGGCCACGGGCCTCGAGGTCGGCTCCATCCAGGACGTCACCCCGACCCCGCACAACGGCTGCCGTCCGCCGAAGCGCCGCCGCGTCTGAGGCACGGCTCGCGCCTGCGGTTCCGGGCGGTACTGCCCCGCGAGGGGTCGTACCGCCCGTACCCTTGCTGTATCCGCACTTCTCAGGGTGCGGCTTGGTCGGGCGTCATATAGCGGGCGCCCACGACTGAAGGATCTGATCAACACATGCTGATCGCTCAGCGTCCCTCGTTGACCGAAGAGGTCGTCGACGAGTTCCGCTCCCGGTTCGTGATCGAGCCGCTGGAGCCGGGCTTCGGCTACACCCTCGGCAACTCCCTCCGCCGTACCCTCCTGTCGTCGATCCCCGGCGCTGCTGTCACCAGCATCCGCATCGACGGCGTCCTGCACGAGTTCACCACCGTGCCGGGCGTCAAGGAGGACGTCACCGACCTGATCCTCAACATCAAGCAGCTGGTCGTCTCCTCGGAGCACGACGAGCCGGTCGTGATGTACCTGCGCAAGCAGGGCCCGGGTCTGGTCACCGCCGCCGACATCGCGCCCCCGGCCGGTGTCGAGGTGCACAACCCCGACCTCGTCCTCGCCTCGCTCAACGGCAAGGGCAAGCTGGAGATGGAGCTGACCGTCGAGCGCGGTCGCGGCTACGTCTCCGCCGTGCAGAACAAGCAGGTGGGCCAGGAGATCGGGCGCGTCCCGGTCGACTCGATCTACTCGCCGGTTCTGAAGGTCACCTACAAGGTCGAGGCGACCCGTGTCGAGCAGCGCACCGACTTCGACAAGCTGATCGTCGACGTCGAGACCAAGCAGGCCATGCGTCCGCGTGACGCCATGGCGTCGGCCGGTAAGACCCTGGTCGAGCTGTTCGGTCTGGCGCGCGAGCTCAACATCGACGCCGAGGGCATCGACATGGGCCCGTCCCCGACGGACGCCGCCCTCGCCGCCGACCTGGCGCTGCCGATCGAGGAGCTGGAGCTCACGGTCCGCTCCTACAACTGCCTCAAGCGTGAGGGCATCCACTCCGTGGGTGAGCTCGTGGCGCGCTCCGAGGCCGACCTGCTGGACATCCGCAACTTCGGTGCGAAGTCCATCGACGAGGTCAAGGCGAAGCTGGCCGGCATGGGCCTGGCCCTCAAGGACAGCCCGCCCGGATTCGACCCGACCGCTGCGGCCGACGCCTTCGGCGCGGACGACGACGCGGACGCCGGGTTCGTGGAGACCGAGCAGTACTGAGCGCTCCGCGAGGAGGCCGGTTCTGCGGCTGCGGGTCCAGCTGCGGCTGATCGCGCAGTTCCCGCGCCCCTGTGAAGGGGCGCGGGACCACTCCGGTGCTCGAAAGAGCCGCCGGATCTCCGACAGGCGACCGCCTGCTCGGATACTGACCTCGGTACCTGACACGGCCGGGGCAGACACCTAGGAGAAACACCATGCCGAGGCCCACCAAGGGTGCCCGTATGGGCGGCAGCGCCGCGCACGAGAAGATCCTCCTCGCGAACCTCGCGAAGGCGCTCTTCGAGCACGGCCGCATCACCACCACCGAGGCGAAGGCCCGCCGCCTGCGCCCGTACGCCGAGCGTCTGATCACCAAGGCGAAGAAGGGTGACCTTCACAACCGCCGCCAGGTGCTCCAGACCATCACGGACAAGAGCATCGTCCACACGCTCTTCACCGAGATCGGCCCGCGCTACGAGAACCGTCCGGGCGGTTACACCCGGATCACCAAGATCGGTCCCCGCCGTGGCGACAACGCGCCCATGGCTGTGATCGAGCTGGTCGAGGCGCTCACGGTGCAGCAGAAGGCTGTCGGCGAGGCCGAGGCGGCGACGAAGCGCGCCGTCAAGGAGGCCGAGACCAAGGTCGAGGACACCAAGGTCGAGGACGCGGCTCCGGCCGCGGACGAGGCCGCCGAGGAGTCCAAGGACGCCTGAGGTCCACCCTCGCACTGAGCGGGTCCGCCCTTCGCGGGGCGGGCCCGCTTTCGCGTACCTGAGAGGATCGAGAAGTGAGCGACGAAGTACAGCCCGGGCACGTCCGTGTCCGCCTCGACCTCTCCTACGACGGCACCGACTTCCACGGCTGGGCCAAGCAGGCCGGCGGCAGACGGACCGTGCAGGGAGAGATCGAGGACGCGCTGCGGACGGTGACGCGGTCCGGCTCGGCGTACGAGCTGACCGTGGCCGGGCGCACCGACGCCGGGGTGCACGCCCGGGGCCAGGTGGCCCATGTCGATCTGCCCCTGGAGGTCTGGGGAGAGCACCGCGGGAAGCTGCTGAAACGGCTCGCGGGGCGGCTTCCCAAGGATGTGCGGGTCTGGGCCCTGCGGGAGGCTCCCAGCGGCTTCAACGCCCGTTTCTCGGCCGTCTGGCGGCGGTACGCCTACCGGGTCACCGACAACCCGGGCGGAGTCGATCCCCTGCTGCGGGGGCATGTGCTGTGGCACGACTGGCCGCTCGACGTGGACGTCATGAACGAGGCCGCGGGCCGGCTTCTCGGGGAGCACGACTTCGCCGCCTACTGCAAGCGGCGTGAGGGGGCCACCACGATCCGTACGCTCCAGGAGCTGAGCCTGGTGCGCGGCGAGGACGGCATCATCACGGCGACGGTGCGTGCGGACGCCTTCTGCCACAACATGGTGCGGTCACTGATCGGCGCGCTGCTGTTCGTCGGGGACGGGCACCGGGGTCCCGACTGGCCCGGGAAGGTGCTGGCGGCCGGTGTGCGCGACTCGGCCGTCCACGTCATACGGCCGCACGGGCTCACGCTGGAGGAGGTGGGCTACCCCGCCGACGAGCTGCTCGCGGCCCGGAACAAGGAGGCCCGCAACAAGCGGACCCTGCCGGGGGCGGGCTGCTGCTGAGCCCCCGGCAGGGGGCGAGTCCGGTGTCCGGGCGTGATGTCCGTCACTGGCCCGAGGCCGCGGACGCCTGTACCTCGCCGCGGCGGCGGATCTGGTGGAACGCGAACGCGGCGAGGTCGTCACCGGCCGTGAAGACCTTCGCGTCCTTGACCGTGACGTTCTTGCCGTCGGTGAAGCCGCCGAGCGTGAAATAGGCGTAGCGGCCGTAGGAATTGGTGGTGGAGCGGCAGATCGTCGTACGGCAGAACGCGGGCACGCCGCCACCGGTCAGCGAGGTGATGATGCTCTTGCTGTCCGCTTCCTGCTTCGCCTTCGTCGCCTCGGCCGTCGTGTCGAAGAGGGCCACACCGATGGTGACCGCGACGCCGTCCTTGGTGTAGGTGGCGCGGATCATCCGGGTGCAGCCGTTCTTCGTGAGTACGGCGGGCAGCGTGGCCTGCGCGGCGGTCGCGCACTTCGTGGTGTCCGCCGTGGGGCCCTTCTTGTAGACGTTCGCGCCCACGGTCAGCTGGGTGCCGGGGAACAGCGTGTCCGCGCTGATCGGGGCCTTGTCCTTCTTCACGCTGGAGATGAAGTCCATCGGGTCCAGCGGGGGAGGGGCGGAGGTAGGTGCGAACGACGGGGCGGCAGGTGCGCTCGCGCTCGGGATGTTCGCGGTACTGGGCAGCGCGCTGGCCGGCTGGTTCGAGGCGCTGCTGTGGCCGCCCGCGGACACGACGGCCACCGCCACGGCGGTGCCCACGGCGACCGTGGCCAGGGCGCCGCCGAAAATCAGCAGCAGCCGACGGCGTTTGTTGCGCGCCTCGGAGGCCTCGGCGAGCGCTGCCCAGTCAGGAGTGCCGTCGCGGCTGGTGCGCTGCGGTTGCTGGGACGTCGGTTTCCAGGGATCCCATGAGGGCTCCCCCTGCCCATAGCTCATGCGGCGCATCTTAGACGTGCCACGGACGGTGCAACCCGCCCTCCGGCGACCGTTGCGGTAGACAAGACCTCGGGGGCAGGGCACCATCCCGCCCTTTGTCTCCCAGTCCAGGCAAAACCCGCCTGGGCGGAGATCGGGGACGCCGCCGCCCGGACGGCGGCGTCCGTCGTTTTGACCCGTGTGGACGCCCCCGTTATCCTGGTCGTTCGTTATGTGTATTGGCTTGCTCATTCTCACGTGAGAGGCCCTTACACCGGTCCACCGGGCCGATGACCAGCGACCAGCACGCGGTTTGCGTCACCGCGGTGCGGTCAGGGCTGTCGTGATCGTCTTCGGTGACCTTGTCAGGATCCTCACTGAAGAAGCGAAGGCTACGAACCGTGCGTACGTACAGCCCCAAGCCCGGCGATGTGACGCGCCAGTGGCACGTCATCGACGCTCAGGACGTTGTCCTGGGTCGTCTCGCCACCACCGCCGCCAGCATTCTGCGCGGCAAGCACAAGCCGATCTACGCGCCCCACGTTGACACCGGTGACTTCGTCATCATCATCAACGCGGACAAGGTGCACCTGTCCGGCAACAAGCGGACCCAGAAGATGGCGTACCGCCACTCCGGCTACCCGGGTGGTCTGCGCTCCGTCCGCTACGACGACCTGCTGGCGAACAACCCGGAGAAGGCCGTCGAGAAGGCCGTCAAGGGCATGCTCCCCAAGAACTCCCTCGGCCGTCAGATGCTCTCGAAGCTGAAGGTCTACAAGGGTGACCAGCACCCGCACGCTGCCCAGCAGCCGGTGCCGTTCGAGATCACCCAGGTCGCGCAGTAATTCCGGCCACCCCCTAAAGCTGAAGAGAATCTGAGGAGAATCGTGGCCGAGACCACTGCCGAGCAGCCGCTCGAAGAGCTTGACATCGACAGCTACACCACCGAGACCGAGGTTCCGCTCGAGGGTGAGTACACCTCCGAGTCCATGGCCTCGCGTTTCGGTGAGCCCCAGCCGGCCGCCGGCCTGGGCCGCCGCAAGAACGCCATCGCCCGCGTCCGGATCGTTCCGGGCACCGGCAAGTGGAAGATCAACGGTCGCACCCTCGAGGACTACTTCCCGAACAAGGTGCACCAGCAGGAAGTCAACGAGCCCTTCAAGGTGCTCGAGCTCGAGGGCCGCTACGACGTCATCGCCCGCATCGCGGGTGGCGGTGTCTCCGGTCAGGCCGGCGCGCTCCGTCTGGGTGTCGCCCGTGCGCTGAACGAGGCGGACGTCGACAACAACCGCGGCCCGCTGAAGAAGGCCGGCTTCCTGCGCCGCGACGACCGTGCGGTCGAGCGGAAGAAGGCCGGTCTGAAGAAGGCCCGCAAGGCTCCGCAGTACAGCAAGCGCTAATCGCGTCCGCTGGTCGCTCAGGCGTTGTACCGCCTGGACGACGCGCGCATCGCCCCGGCCGCACGCTCAGTGCCGCCGGGGCGGTTCGTTTACTGGGCCGGATGCTTATCACGGGCTTAACCACAGGCTTATGGAGCAATCCCGACACTGTCGGGACGGCCGCGGGGGATATGCCAGAAGACAGGGCCAAGGGGATGTACGGATGCCCCTCGTGTCTGGACACTCGGCATGAGGCCGCACAATCGCAGCAAGTTCGGAGGACACCACAGTGGGACGACTCTTCGGCACGGACGGCGTGCGCGGTGTCGCCAACGCGGATCTGACGGCCGAGATGGCGCTCGGTCTGTCCGTCGCGGCGGCGCACGTGCTCGCTGAAGCGGGCACGTTCGAAGGCCACAAGCCGAAGGCGGTGGTCGGACGGGATCCGCGGGCGTCCGGAGAGTTCCTGGAGGCCGCCGTGGTCGCCGGTCTCGCCAGCGCGGGCGTGGACGTGCTCCGCGTCGGAGTGCTGCCCACCCCGGCCGTCGCGTATCTGACGGGCGCGCTCGGCGCCGACCTGGGTGTGATGCTCTCCGCCAGCCACAACGCCATGCCCGACAACGGCGTCAAGTTCTTCGCCCGCGGTGGCCACAAGCTCGCCGACGAGCTGGAGGACAAGATCGAGGGCGTGTACGAGGAGCACCGCACGGGCGCTCCCTGGAACCGGCCCACCGGGGCCGGGGTCGGCCGCGTGACGGACTACGACGAGGGCTTCGACCAGTACATCGCGCATCTGCTCGGGGTCCTGCCCCACCGGATCGACGGCCTCAAGATCGTCCTCGACGAGGCGCACGGCGCCGCCGCCCGGGTCTCCCCGGAGGCGTTCGCTCGGGCGGGCGCCGAGATCGTCACGATCGGTGCGGAGCCGGACGGGCTCAACATCAACGACGGCTGCGGCTCCACCCACCTGGACAAGCTGAAGGCCGCCGTCATCGAGCACGGCGCCGACCTCGGTATCGCGCACGACGGTGACGCGGACCGCTGCCTCGCCGTGGACCACACCGGCGAGGAGGTGGACGGCGACCAGATCCTCGCCGTGCTCGCGCTGGCGATGCGGGAACGTTCCGTACTGCGCGCCGACACGGTTGTGGCCACGGTCATGTCCAACCTGGGCTTCAAGCTCGCCATGGAGCGCGAAGGCATCGGGTTCGTGCAGACCGCGGTGGGCGACCGGTATGTGCTGGAGGAGATGAAGGAGAAGGGCTACGCGCTCGGCGGCGAGCAGTCCGGGCACGTCATCATCCTCGACCACGCCACCACCGGTGACGGCACGCTGACCGGTCTCCTGCTGGCCGCCCGGGTTGCCGAGAGCGGCCGTACGCTGCGTGACCTCGCGTCCGTGATGGAGCGGCTGCCGCAGGTCCTCGTGAACGTGCCGGACGTCGACAGGTCCCGGGTCTCCACGTCCGCGGACGTGGCCACCGCGGTCACCGAGGCCGAGCGGGAGCTGGGGACCACCGGGCGGGTGCTGCTGCGGCCGTCGGGTACGGAGCCGCTGGTGCGGGTCATGGTGGAGGCGGCCGACATCGACCAGGCGCGGTCGGTGGCGGGGCGGCTCGCTGACGCGGTGAAGTCGGCGCTCGGTTAGGCGTTGCACGCGCGGTTCCCGCGCCCGCTGGGGCGCGGGAACCGCGCGAGCGACCACAACGCATCCGCGGGTGATGACCCGTCATCCCCGTGGTGCGTCAGAGCTTGCGCAGGCTCAGGCGTTGGACCTTGTGGTCCGGGCCCTTGCGGAGGACCAGGGCGGCGCGGCCCCGCGTGGGGGCGATGTTCTCCACGAGGTTCGGCTTGTTGATCGTGCGCCACATCGTGCGGGCGTAGTCGAGGGCCTCGTCCTCGGTGACCTGCGTGTACTTGCGGAAGTACGACGACGGGTCCTGGAAAGCGGTCTGACGGAGCTTCCGGAAGCGGTTGAGGTACCAGGCCTCGATGTCCTCGAGGCGGGCGTCGACGTACACGCTGAAGTCGAAGTAGTCCGCGAGGCCGACACGAGTGCGGCCGTCCTTGCCCGGCAGGGCCGGCTGGAGCACGTTGAGGCCCTCCACGATCAGGATGTCCGGTCGGCGGACCGTCAGCTTCTGGCCGGGGACGATGTCGTAGATGAGGTGCGAGTAGACGGGGGCCGTCACCTCGTCCTTGCCCGCCTTGATGTCGGCGACGAAACGGGTCAGGGCCCGGCGGTCGTACGACTCCGGGAAGCCCTTGCGGGACATCAGCTCCCGGGCCTGGAGTTCCTTGGTGGGCAGCAGGAAGCCGTCCGTGGTGACCAGTTCGACGCGCGGGTGTTCGGGCCAGCGGGACAGCAGGGCCTGGAGCAGGCGGGCCACGGTCGACTTGCCGACTGCCACGGAACCCGCCACCCCTATGACGAACGGGGTCCCGGACTGGGAGCCCTGCTCGCCGAGGAAGGTGTTCAGGGCGCCCCTGAGGCCGTCGGTGGCTCCCACGTACAGGTTGAGCAGCCGGGAGAGCGGCAGATAGATGTCCCGTACCTCGTCGAGGTCGATGACGTCGCCCAGGCCACGCAGCTTCTCGACCTCCTCGGCGGTCAGCGGCTGTGGTGTCTTGTCGCGCAGCGCGCTCCACTCGGCACGGGTGAGGTCGACGTAGGGAGTCGCCTCCGGCCTGGGCCGGTGGGCGCTCCGGGGCATCGAGGAGACCGGAGAGATCACGGTCCATTGTTAACGGAGTTTGAACTGGATGGCGGGGTGGGGTCCGTCACGCTGCTGGTGCGGCGCACTGGTTCCGGCGGCGAGGGTGTTCGTACCACGGTGGGAATTTCCGATTTCGGGCACGCTCCGGGAGGTTCGGGCGCGGGGCGGACCGTAGGCTGCGACACATGTGCGGAATCGTGGGTTATGTGGGGCCGCAGTCGGCGCTCGACGTGGTCGTGGCGGGACTGAAGCGGCTGGAGTACCGGGGTTACGACTCCGCGGGCGTCGCCGTGCTCGCGGACGGGGGACTGGCCGCCGCGAAGAAGGCCGGGAAGCTGGTCAACCTGGAGAAGGAGCTGGTCGACCGGCCGCTGCCGGCCGGCACCACGGGCATCGGGCACACCCGCTGGGCCACGCACGGCGGCCCGACCGACGCCAATGCGCACCCGCACCTGGACAACGCGGGCCGCGTCGCCGTCGTCCACAACGGCATCATCGAGAACTTCGCGCTGCTCCGGGCCGAACTGGAGGAGCGGGGCCACGCGCTCGCCTCCGAGACGGACACCGAGGTCGTGGCGCATCTGCTCGCCGAGGAGTTCTCCGTGACCGGGGACCTCGCCGAGGCGATGCGACTGGTGTGCCGGCGTCTTGAGGGCGCCTTCACGCTGGTCGCGGTGCACGCCGACGAGCCGGACGTGGTCGTGGGCGCGCGCCGCAACTCTCCGCTCGTGGTCGGCGTCGGCGAGGAGGAGACCTTCCTGGCCTCGGACGTGGCGGCGTTCATCGCCCACACGCGGTCGGCGATCGAGCTGGGCCAGGATCAGGTGGTGGAGCTGCGCCGGGACGGGGTGACGGTCACCGGTTTCGACGGACAGCCCGCCGACGTCCGCTCGTTCCACATCGACTGGGACGCCTCGGCCGCCGAGAAGGGCGGCTACGACTACTTCATGCTCAAGGAGATCGCCGAGCAGCCCAAGGCGGTCGCCGACACGCTGCTCGGCCGGATCGACGCGTCCGGCTCGCTGCGCCTGGACGAGCTGCGGATCCCGGCGGCCGAACTGCGCGAGGTCGACAAGATCGTGGTCGTCGCGTGCGGGACGGCCTTCCACGCCGGGATGATCGCCAAGTACGCCATCGAGCACTGGACGCGGATCCCGTGCGAGGTCGAGCTGGCCAGTGAGTTCCGCTACCGGGACCCGATCCTCGACCCGCGCACGCTGGTCATCGCCATCTCCCAGTCCGGCGAGACCATGGACACGCTGATGGCGCTCCGGCACGCCCGCGAGCAGGGCTCCAAGGTGCTGGCCATCTGCAACACCAACGGGTCGACCATCCCCCGTGAGTCGGACGCGGTGCTCTACACGCACGCGGGCCCGGAGGTGGCGGTCGCCTCGACCAAGGCGTTCCTGACGCAACTCGTCGCCTGCTATCTGGTGGCCCTGTATCTGGGCCAGGTGCGCGGCACCAAGTGGGGCGACGAGATCCATGTCGTCATCCGCGACCTGTCGCAGATCTCCCGTGAGGTCGAGCGGGTGCTGGAGACCATGGAGCCGGTGCGCGAGCTCGCGCGTTCCCTCGCCGACAAGGACACCGTGCTCTTCCTGGGACGGCATGTGGGCTACCCGGTGGCCCTGGAGGGCGCCCTCAAGCTCAAGGAGCTGGCGTACATGCACGCCGAGGGCTTCGCGGCGGGCGAGCTGAAGCACGGGCCGATCGCGCTGATCGAGGAGGACCTGCCGGTCGTGGTCGTGGTGCCGTCACCGCGTGGGCGTTCGGTCCTGCACGACAAGATCGTGTCGAACATCCAGGAGATCCGGGCGAGGGGCGCGCGCACGATCGTGATCGCGGAGGAGGGCGACGAGGCGGTGGCGCCGTACGCCGACCATCTGATCCGCATCCCGGCGACACCGACCCTGCTGCAGCCGCTCGTGGCGACGGTCCCGCTCCAGGTCTTCGCCTGCGAGCTGGCGACGGCGCGGGGCAACGAGGTGGACCAGCCGAGGAACCTGGCGAAGTCGGTGACCGTGGAGTGAGCCTTCGGGGCTTCGGCGAAGACGGTGAAGACCCCGGCCGGGAGGGCGAGGCGGCCTCGAACGGTGCCCCGACATGGGCGGACACACCGAACCCCTGGTTGCCGGACGGGTCGTAGAGTGCCCGAATGAGCATCATCGGGGTTGGCATCGACGTGGCCGAGATCGACCGGTTCCGGGCGTCCCTGGACCGCACTCCGGGTTTGGCCGAACGGCTTTTCCTGGAACGGGAGTTGCTGCTGCCCAGCGGGGAGCGGCGCGGCATCGCCTCGCTGGCCGCGCGGTTCGCCGCGAAGGAGGCGTTGGCCAAGGCGCTGGGTGCGCCACCCGGTTTGCGCTGGACCGATGCCGAGGTCTACGTCGAGGACAGCGGGCAGCCGAAGCTGCGCACGACGGGCACGGTCGCGGCCCGCGCCGCCGAACTGGGTGTGCAGTCCTGGCATGTGTCGCTCAGTCATGACGCCGGCGTGGCCTCAGCGGTGGTCGTCGCCGAGGGGTAGCGAGGGGGAGCGCCTGGGGACGCCTCCGTCGGCGTACGGCGTGTGTGGGGGAGACTCGACGGTATGCGTACTGCGTACAGCGTGGAAACGGTGAGGACGGCCGAGGGCGCGCTCATGGCGCGGCTTCCGGAGGGCGCGCTGATGCAGCGCGCCGCCTCCGGACTGGCGGCGGCCTGCGCGGACCTGCTCGGACGGGTGTACGGCAGCCGCGTCGTGCTGCTGGTGGGCAGTGGCGACAACGGCGGCGACGCCCTGTACGCCGGGGCGCGGCTGGCCCGGCGCGGGGCGGGCGTCACGGCGGTGCTTGTGTCGCCCGAGCGGACTCACGAAGGCGGGCTGGCGGCGTTGCGGAGAGCGGGCGGCCGTGCCGTGTCCGCTCAGGAGCCTGCGGAGGAGCTGATCCACCGGGCCGATCTCGTGGTCGACGGGATCGTCGGCATCGGTGGCAAGGGAGGTCTGCGTCCGGAGGCCGCGCGGCTCGCCGAACTCGCCGGCCGTTCGCGGGCGGCCGTCGTCGCCGTCGATCTGCCGAGCGGCGTCGAGGCCGACACCGGCGAGGTACGCGGCGCGGCCGTACGGGCCGATCTGACCGTGACCTTCGGAACGCACAAGCCCGCGCTGCTGATCGATCCGGCACGCGAGTACGCCGGTTCCGTACGGCTCATCGACATCGGGCTGGAACTGCCCGAGGACGCCGGACTGGAGGCGCTTCAGCACGCGGACGTGGCGACGCTGCTGCCGGTGCCGTCGGCCGAGAGCGACAAGTACCGCCGTGGAGTGGTCGGCATCGCCGCCGGATCCGCCCGCTACCCCGGTGCGGCCGTGCTCGCGGTGGCCGGGGCGCTGCGGGGCGGGGCCGGGGCCGTGCGGTATGTGGGGCCCGCCGGGAGTGCGGTGATCTCCCGCTTCCCGGAGACGCTCGTCTCCGACCACGGCCCCTCCAAGGCCGGGCGTGTGCAGGCCTGGGTCGTGGGGCCGGGCGCCGGGGACGACGCGGCGACCGTGGCGGAGGTGCTGGAGGCGGATGTCCCGGTGCTCATCGACGCGGACGGGCTGCGGCTGGCCGACCGGGACGCGGTGCGCGGCCGGGGCGCTCCCACACTGATGACCCCCCACGCGGGAGAGGCCGCCGCGCTGCTCGGAGTGTCGCGCGAGGAGGTCGAGGGGGCCCGGCTGACCGCGGTGCGGGAACTCTCGGCGCGCTACGGGGCGACCGTGCTCCTCAAGGGGTCCACCACGCTGGTGGCGGACCCCGGAGACGGCCCGGTACGCGTGAACGCCACCGGCACACCATGGCTCGCGACCGCTGGGAGCGGGGACGTGCTGTCCGGGCTGTCCGGCTCGCTGCTCGCGGCGGGCCTGCGGGCGCGGGACGCGGGAAGCGTGGCCGCGTATCTGCACGGTCTCGCCGGCCGGTACGCGGCGGACGGCGCCCCGGCAGGCGCACACGACGTGGCCGACGCGATCCCGGAGGCGTGGCGGGACGTACGGGACTGACGGGCCGGGGCGCGCTCCCCGCCGGTCGGCACGGGGTCCGGCTGAGCGTCGCTGCCGTCGGCTCGACGGGTGTCGGCCTGAGGGTCCGGACCCGTACCGGTCCCGGGCCTGCTGACAGTCGGGAGGTCGTGCTCTCCCGGTGGCCGGTGGCTGACGCGAGATCGGCCGGTCCAGTCGTCGCCGGTGCGCGAGCGGCTTGCCGGACCTTCCGGACCTTCCGGACCGGCAGGTCGGCGCCGGTGGCCGGACGGCGCCCGGACGTCCGGCGGCACCCGCGACCGTACCCCCGGACCGGCCCACCGCGAGCGGGCCCCGACAGCAGTCGCGGCCATGTCGAAAGGGCCCCTGGACCCTCTGAGACACTGGGGCGCGATGACAAGTTCTGAGACAGCGACCCTGCGCGCCCGCGCCGAGATCGACCTCGCGGCTCTGCGGGCGAACGTCCGTGCCCTGCGCGCCCTCGCGCCCGGTGCCGCCCTGATGGCCGTGGTGAAGTCGGACGCGTACGGTCACGGGGCGGTGCCCTGCGCCCGCGCCGCGCTGGAGGCGGGCGCCGAGTGGCTCGGTACGGCCACTCCCGAGGAGGCGTTCGCCCTGCGCGCGGCCGGTGTGTCCGGGCGCGTGCTGTGCTGGCTCTGGACCCCCGGTGGCCCCTGGCGCCAGGCGATCGAGGCGGACGTGGACGTGTCCGTCAGCGATATGTGGGCCCTGCGCGAGGTGTGCGAGGCGGCGCGTGCCGCGGGTGCGCCCGCCCGCGTCCACCTCAAGGCCGACACGGGCCTCGGCCGTGGTGGCTGCCAGCCCGCCGACTGGCCGGAACTCGTCGCCGAGTCCCTGCGGGCCCAGGCGGACGGCCTGGTCAGCGTCGTCGGCCTGTGGTCGCACTTCGCCTGCGCCGACGAACCCGGCCATCCCTCCATCCGGTCCCAACTCGACCGCTTTCACGAGATGGTGGCGCACGCCGAGGAACAGGGCGTGCGGCCCGAGGTCCGCCATATCGCCAACTCGCCCGCCACCCTCACGCTGCCCGAGGCCCACTTCGACCTCGTCCGCACGGGCATCGCGCTCTACGGCATCTCACCGAGCCCCGACCTCGGCACCCCCGCCGACCTGGGCCTGCGCCCTGTGATGACGCTGAAGGCCTCGCTCGCCCTGGTGAAGCAGGTTCCCGGCGGCCACGGCGTCAGCTACGGCCACCTCTACAGCACGCCCGGCGCCACGACCCTGGGGCTGGTCCCCGTCGGCTACGCGGACGGCATCCCGCGCCATGCCTCCGGCACCGGACCGGTCCTCGTCGACGGCAAGCTGCGCACTGTCGCCGGACGGATCGCCATGGACCAGTTCGTGGTGGACCTGGGCGGCGACGAGCCCCCGCCCGGCGCGGAGGCGATCCTCTTCGGCCCGGGCGACCGCGGCGAGCCCACCGCGGAGGACTGGGCGCAGGCGGCTGGAACCATCGCTTACGAAATCGTGACCCGGATCGGCACCCGTGTTCCTCGCGTCTACGTGAATGTTGAAGCCGAACACGACGATGTGTAACCCGCACGGGTGAACCTGGGCAGCCTACGGCTGTACGAGCGCAGCCGTCGGCAGGGAGGGAACGGGACGTGAGCGAGAACGGCGCCGAGGCCGTGGAGGCCGTCGCGGACGCGACCGCCTCCGCCGTCGCGAGCTGGCGCATAGCCGGTATCGCCGGAGCCGCCATCGGCGTGGTCGCGGCGGGCGCCGCCGCCGGGGTAGCGATAGAGAGGATGACGGTCGGCCGCGGTATGCGCCGCAAGGCCCGGCTCGCCCTCGACTCGACGGGCCCCTACGGCTCCCTGCGCGGCACGCCGGGCAAGGCGTACGCGGACGACGGCACCGAGCTCTACTACGAGGTCGACGACGTCGAGCCGGAGGGCGGCCCCGCGCCGCGCCGACGCCGGCTCTTCGGGCGCAAGGCCCCCACCCCCGTCACCGTCGTCTTCAGCCACGGTTACTGCCTCAACCAGGACTCCTGGCACTTCCAGCGGGCCGCGCTGCGCGGAGTCGTGAGGACCGTGTACTGGGACCAGCGCAGCCATGGCCGCTCCGGGCGCGGATTCGCCCAGGCCGAGGGCACCCCCGTCTCCATCGACCAGCTCGGGCGCGATCTCAAGGCCGTCGTGGACGCGGCCGTACCCGAGGGCCCCGTCGTGCTCGTGGGCCACTCCATGGGCGGTATGACGGTCATGGCCCTCGCCGACCAGTACCCCGAACTGATACGCGACCGGGTCGTCGGCGTCGCCCTCGTCGGTACGTCCTCCGGGCGGCTGGGCGAGGTCAACTTCGGACTGCCCGCGGCGGGCGTCAATGCCGTACGGCGCGTCCTGCCCGGTGTGCTGAGGGCGCTCGGGCAGCAGACGGAACTGGTGGAGCGTGGCCGCAGGGCCACCGCCGATCTGTTCGCGGGGATCATCAAGCGGTACTCGTTCGGCTCCCGGGACGTCGACCCGGCCGTGGCCCGGTTCGCCGAGCGGATGATCGAGGGCACGCCCATCGACGTGGTCGCCGAGTTCTTTCCCGCGTTCGCCGACCACGACAAGACACAGGCGCTGGCCCGCTTCACGGACCTCCCCGTGCTCGTGCTCGCGGGCACCCGGGACCTGGTGACACCCAGCGAGCACAGCGAGGCCATCGCCGATCTGCTCCCGGACGCGGAGCTGGTGCTCGTGCCGGACGCGGGGCACCTCGTGATGCTGGAGCACCCCGAGGTCGTCACGGACCGCCTTGCCGACCTCCTGATGCGCTCAGGGGCGGTCCCGGCAGGGTCTACCGTTGGGGGCTATGGAAGCAGCAGCACCGCACAGCCCGGCTGAGGCGCCCGCGCCGGGCGTCACCACCGAGTTCACCGTCACCTCCCCCGAACAGATGCGGGAGCTGGGCCGCCGTGTGGCCAAGCTGCTGCGCGCCGGGGACCTCGTGATGCTGAGGGGCGAGCTGGGCGCGGGCAAGACCACGCTGACCCGCGGGCTCGGCGAGGGACTCGGAGTGCGGGGCGCGGTCACCTCCCCGACGTTCGTGATCGCTCGTGTGCACCCGTCCCTCGGGGGCGGCCCGCCGCTGGTCCACGTGGACGCGTACCGCCTGGCAGGCGGCCTCGACGAGATGGAGGACCTGGACCTCGACGTCTCGCTGCCGGAGTCCGTGATCGTCGTGGAGTGGGGCGAGAACAAGGTCGAGGGCCTCACGGACGACCGGCTCCACGTGGTCATCCACCGGGCCGTCGGCGACACGACGGACGAGGTGCGGCACATCACGGTCGCCGGGCTCGGGGAGCGCTGGGCCGCGGTGGATCTGGGCGTACTGTCGGCCTGAGCCCGGTCCGAGACCGCCCGAGCCCGCCTGAGGACGCGGGGTGGTCCCCGGCGCGGCATTCCGACAACTCGTCGGCAAGGTGTTGCGCCGCAAGTGCCTGGCATGGTCACATGGAGACGAGTTCGTAGTTAGGTCTACCTAACTACGCCGCCCCCGCCGCACCAGGAGGCGTCCATGCCGGTTCCGGAACGAGACGAGACGCCGCCGCGCGCGGGGACCGGGGCGGCGGCCGGGCTGTCGATGCGTGACCTGCTGGCGTCGTGCGCCGCGGCGAAGGCGGTCTCGACCCCGCCGAGGGACCCCGCCCCCCGGACTCAGGCCCCGGGGACCGCGCACGCTCCCGACGAGCACCGAAGGGCCGCGTAGACGGTTCCCCGCCGGCGACCGCTTCGCGACTACTTCACGACGACCTTCTGGCCGGTCGTCGCGAACTCCCACAGGGCCGTGCCGTCCGCGCGGGACTCACGGACACCGCCCAGCTTCTTCGACGCGTCGGGCTTGGCCGTCGAACCGTCGGACGCCGCGCTGAAGCCGATCACCACGCCCCCGTGGGACGCGAACCGCACGATGTGCTCGACCCGCGTACCGTCCGAGCCGGTCCCGGCCGCCGCACGGGACGTCACCTTGTAGGCGCCGGGCAGCGGGTCCACCGTGCCCGGCGTGACCTTGAAGGTGCGCTGGACCTTGTTGTCCGCGCCGACCAGCCATACCCGGTCGTCAGCGAGGGAGTACACGACACGCTCCCCGGTGCCGGAGCCGCCCGGCAGGGCCACCGGCGCCTGCTTGCCCGTCGGCTGCTTCGAGGCATGGGGCGCGGACGAGCCCTTCACCCGGGGCTTGCTCAGCGAGTCCGGCACATGCGCCGACGCCTGGTAGGCGAGGAAACCGACGACGGCGATCGCCGACACGGTGAGCCCGGCCACGAATCCCGAGCTTCCCCTAGCCACCTGTGCCCACCTCTCGCCGTAAGTCTTCGCTGTGACGGTAGCAGCAGACGTGGGACGGACCGCGTCGGCAGTGGGCCGGGCCCGGGCGCCGTACGCTGTTTGCGTGCTCTTGCTCGCTCTGGATACCGCCACGCCCGCCGTCACCGTCGCCCTGCACGACGGGACGTCCGTCATCGCCTCGTCGAGCCAGGTGGACGCGCGCCGGCACGGGGAACTCCTGCTGCCCGCCGTCGACCGGGTCCTCGCCGAGGCGGGCACGCGTCTCGACGCCGTCACCGGCATCGTCGTCGGGGTCGGACCCGGCCCGTACACCGGGCTCCGCGTCGGCCTGATGACCGCCGACACCTTCGGGCTCGCGCTCGGTGTGCCCGTGCACGGAGTGTGCACCCTGGACGGCCTCGCCTACGCCTCCGACCTCGGTGTGCCGTTCGTGGTCGCCACCGACGCGCGCCGCAAGGAGGTCTACTGGGCCCGCTACGACGACTCCCGCACCCGGGTCACCGAGCCCGCCGTGGACCGCCCGGCCGACATCGTGGAGGCGGTCGCGGGCCTGCCCGCCGTCGGGGCCGGGGCGCTGCTGTACCCGGACGCGTTCCCGCAGGCACGCGAGCCCGAGCACGTCACCGCGGCGGCGCTGGCGTCGCTCGCGGTGGAGAGGCTCACGGCGGGCGAGGAACTGCCCGCTCCCCGTCCGCTGTATCTGCGCCGCCCCGACGCGCAGGTGCCCAAGAACTACAAGGTGGTCACCCCGAAGTGACCACGCCCGTGACGCCCGTGACCCCCGTGCTGCGCGAGATGCGCTGGTGGGACATCGATGCCGTACTGGAGCTTGAGAAGGACCTCTTCCCCGAGGACGCCTGGTCGCGGGGCATGTTCTGGTCCGAGCTGGCGCACTCCCGGGGAGCGGAGGCGACCCGGCGCTATGTCGTGGCGCTCGAGGGCGAGCGGATCGTCGGCTACGCCGGCCTGGCCGCCCAGGGCGACCTGGGCGACATCCAGACCATCGCGGTCGTCCGTCACCACTGGGGCACGGGGCTCGGCAGGCTGCTGCTGACCGAACTGCTGCGGGCCGCGACCGCGTTCGAGTGCGCCGAAGTGATGCTCGAGTGCCGGGTGGACAACGTGCGGGCGCAGAAGCTCTACGAGCGCTTCGGCTTCGAGCCCATCGGCTTCAGGCGGGGCTACTACCAGCCGGGGAACGTGGACGCCCTGGTGATGCGGCTGACCACAGCGCCCGACGGCGGCTTCGCCGCGGGCACCTCCTCAGTACAAGGAACCGAGAACAATGGCTGACGAACCCCTGGTCCTGGGGATCGAGACCTCCTGCGACGAGACCGGCGTCGGCGTCGTCCGCGGCACCACCCTCCTCGCGGACGCCGTCGCCTCCAGCGTCGACGAGCACGCGCGTTTCGGCGGAGTGGTGCCCGAGGTCGCCTCCCGCGCGCACCTCGAGGCGATGGTGCCGACGATCGAGCGCGCGCTGAAGGAAGCGGGGGTGAGCGCGAGAGACCTGGACGGCATCGCGGTCACCGCCGGGCCCGGACTCGCGGGTGCCCTGCTGGTCGGCGTCTCGGCGGCGAAGGCGTACGCGTACGCGCTGGGCAAGCCGCTGTACGGCGTCAACCACCTCGCGTCCCACATCTGCGTGGACCAGCTCGAACACGGCCCGCTGCCGGAGCCGACGATGGCGCTGCTGGTGAGCGGCGGCCACTCCTCGCTGCTGCTGTCCACGGACATCACCTCGGACGTACGGCCGATGGGAGCGACCATCGACGACGCGGCGGGCGAGGCCTTCGACAAGATCGCACGCGTGCTGAACCTCGGCTTCCCGGGCGGGCCGGTCATCGACCGCTACGCGAGGGAGGGCGACCATCAGGCGATCGCGTTCCCGCGCGGTCTGACCGGCCCGCGCGACCCCGCGTACGACTTCTCCTTCTCCGGCCTCAAGACGGCCGTGGCCCGCTGGATCGAGGCCAAGCGGGCGGCGGGGGAGGAGGTGCCGGTGCGCGATGTGGCGGCCTCCTTCCAGGAGGCGGTGGTGGACGTACTGACCCGCAAGGCCGTACGGGCCTGCAAGGACCAGGGTGTCGACCATCTGATGATCGGCGGCGGCGTGGCGGCCAACTCCCGGCTGCGCACGCTGGCGCAGGAGCGATGCGAGGCGGCCGGGATCCGGCTCAGGGTGCCCCGGCCCAAGCTGTGCACCGACAACGGCGCGATGGTGGCCTCGCTGGGCTCGGAGATGATCGCCCGGGGCCGGTCCGCGTCGGACTGGGACCTGTCGGCGGATTCGTCGCTGCCGGTGACGGACACCCATGTGCCGGGCGAGGCCCACTCCCACGACCATGTCCACGAGACCAGCAACGAGAACCTGTACTCGTGACCGTCGCGCTGATGTGGGAGGCGCGGGCGGTCTCCGGACGGGCCGGGGACCTGCTGTCCTGGGCGCGGACACAGCGGCTGGCGCCCGCACCCCTGCGCCGCGAGACCTTCCGGGCACCACAGGACCGCGTCCTCGTGATCACCTGGTGGGACGCGGACCTCACCGACGACCTGCCCGAACTCCCGGAGCCGGCGCAGGACCTGGTGACCCGCGCGGTACACCGCTGGCGCTTCGAGTCGGTCGCCGACGACGTGAACTGAGACTCCCGTGCGGACCGCCGGAAAAAAATCTTCGAAGAAATCCGGAAGGTGTGTCGATCCGGCCGTCCCGCGTTCGACGCACAGGTGAGAGGCGGGGACGGACCCCGCCCGCGGGACCCGACACCGTACGGGTGCCGCACCGGCCGAAGGAGTCACCATGCCGCGCTACCTGTCACTCGTGCGGATCGACGAGAAGACCGCCCCCGCCGAGGGCCCGAGCCCGGAGCTGATGCAGCGGATGGGGGAGCTGATCGAGGAGATCACCAAGGCGGGCGTCATGCTCGACACCGCCGGGCTCACCCCCTCCGCCCAGGGCGCCCGGGTGCGCTGGGCGGGCGGCGAGCTCTCCGTCACCGACGGGCCCTTCACGGAGTCCAAGGAGGTCATCGGCGGCTACGCGCTCATGCAGTGCAAGGACATGGCCGAGGCCATCGAGTGGACCAAGCGCTTCCTCAAGGTGCACGAGGACTTCTGGACGGTGACCTGCGAGGTGCGGGAGATCGCCGAGGGCTGAGCGTTCTCCGGTCCTCCTTGGCGTACGGCGGCCGGGGGTGTTGCATGGGGGTTTGTGGAACCGCAGCCCGCCACCGCGTCCCCGGCGGCCGACGCCGCCACCGCGCACGCCATCGAGACCGTCTTCCGCCTGGAGTCACCGCGTGTCATCGCCGGCGTCGCCCGCGTCGTCCGGGACGTCGGAATCGCCGAGGAACTCGCGCAGGACGCGCTGGTCGCGGCGCTGGAGCAGTGGCCGCGCGACGGAGTGCCGGACAACCCCGGTGCCTGGCTCATGGCCACCGCGCGGCACCGCGCCGTCGATCTGGTGCGCCGCCGGGAGCGGTACGCCCGCAAGCTCGCGGAGATCGGCCGCGACCAGGAGACCACCGCCCCGCCGCCGGAGCCCGCCGACCCGGACGACATCGACGACGACCTGCTGCGCCTCGTCTTCACCGCCTGCCACCCGGTCCTGTCCGCCGAGGCCCGCACCGCGCTGACCCTGCGCCTGCTCGGTGGCCTGACGACGGCCGAGATCGCCCGGGCCTTCCTCGTGCCGGAGCCGACGGTCGCCCAGCGGATCGTGCGTGCCAAACGCACCCTGACGGCGAAGAAGGTCGCCTTCGAGGTGCCCTACGGTCCCGACCGCGAGGCGCGCCTCGGCTCGGTGCTTGACGTGGTCTACCTGATCTTCAACGAGGGGTACGCCGCCACGACGGGCGACGACTGGCTGCGCCCCGGACTGTGCGAGGACGCACTGCGGCTGGCCCGCCGGCTGTCCGCCCTGATGCCCAAGGAGCCGGAGGTGCACGCGCTGACCTCGCTCCTGGAGTTCCAGGCGTCGCGCACCGCGGCCCGCACCACCCCCGACGGCCGCCCGGTCCTCCTGGAGCACCAGGACCGCCGCCGCTGGAACCGCCTGCTCATCGCCCGGGGCATCAACGCCCTCGCCCGCGCCGACTCGGTCGCCACCGGTCCCCCCGGCCCTTACGTCCTGCAGGCCGCGATCGCCGCCTGCCACGCGCACGCGTACACCTACGAGGAGACGGACTGGCCACGCATCGCCACCCTGTACGGCCTGCTGGCCGCGCGCGCACCTTCGCCCGTGGTCGAACTGAACCGCGCGGTGGCCGTCTCGATGGCGGTGGGTCCGGGCCCGGCCCTGGAGATCGTGGACCGCTTGGCCGAGGAACCCGCCCTGCGCGGCTACCACTTGCTCCCGAGCGTCCGCGGCGACCTACTGGCCCGCCTGGGCCGCACGACCGAGGCCCACAAGGAATTCGAACGCGCGGCAACCCTGACCCACAACGAACAGGAACGCCATCTACTCCAGACCCGCGCGAAGTCCCACGACGCCCGAGAGGGGCGCGGGGAACCGCGCAAAACCCACGACGCACCGTGAGGTGACAACGTGCCGGTGGCCCCCGACAGGGGCGCGGGGAACCGCGCAAAACCCACGACGCACCCGCACCCGCACCCACCCCACCCCAGAACGCCCCCGAGCCGCAGGCCCCCTCAGACAGGCCGTCCCAAAAGCATCACCGGCGCCCCCGCCACCCGAGTGAGAAACACGGTCACCACCCCCACCCCGTACGCCTTCGGCAGCACCTTGCGCCGCAGTTCCTCCGGCTCCACCGCCGACCCACGCTTCTTCACGGTCAACACCCCCACCTCCCGCTCCCGAAGCAACGCCTTCAACCGCTTCACGTTGAACGGCAGCGAGTCGGTGATCTCGTACGCGGTGGCGTACGGACTACCCCGGTGTTCGTCCGCCGTCACGTAAGCGATCGTCTCGTCGATCAGACCCCCGCCCAGCTCCTCGGCCACCTCCGCCACCAGATGCGCGCGGATCACGGCGCCATCAGGCTCGTACAGGTACCGCCCCAGCGGCCGCACCGGCGGATCGGGCAGCCCGCGCCCGCGCAGCGCACGCGGCCCGGGCAGCAGAGTGGCCCGTACGAGCCCCGGTTCCGTGCCGAACCACAGCACCGCCTCCTTCACATCCCCGCCGTCCGAGATCCACTCGGCCTCCGCCCCGGCCGGCACCGCCTCGTGGGGAATGCCAGGCGCGACCTTCAGCGCGGCGTGCGGGGCCTTGGACGCGGTGGCCACGGCCCAGGACAGCGGGGGCGAGTACGCCTCCGGGTCGAAGATACGGCCGCGCCCACCCCGTCGCGCCGGGTCCACGAAGACGGCGTCGTACGAGGACACGTCCACCTCCGTGACGTCGGCCTCACGCACCTCGATCAGTTCCGAGAGGCCCAGAACGTCGGCGTTCGCCCGGGCCACCGCCACCGTGAGCGGGTCGCGGTCCACGGCCAGGACGCGGATACCGGCCCGCGCGAGCGCTATCGCGTCTCCGCCGATGCCACAGCACAGGTCGGCGACCGAGGCCACGCCCAGCGCCCGCAGCCGCTCCGCGCGGTACGCGGCGACCGTGGTCCTGGTGGACTGCTCCACGCCGTTCGGGGTGAAGTACATGCGCCACGCGTCCACGGCGCCGAACTTCGCCGCGGCCCGCTCCCGCAGCCGCGCCTGCGCGAGGGCCGCCGAGACCAGTTCCGCGGGGTGCTCACGGCGCAGCCGGGTCGCGACGGCCAGTTCCTGTGCCGGAGCGGTGCCGCGCACCTGGTCGAGCAGGGCCTGGCCCTCGGGGGTGAGCAGGGAGGCGAAGGAGACGTCGTTCACCCGGACATTGTCGGCCAGTCGGTGGATGACGTGCGCCCGGACGCGGTGTCGGCCCGTGCGGGCCGGTGGCGGCTGGAAAGATCCGGCGCCATGCGGCTCGTACGACAAAATGACCAAGAGTACGCGAATCACCCCGCCGGGCGCGTCCGGCCGACGGCCGCCACCCGCGCGACCCTCGTCCTCCTCGCCGTCACCGCTCTCGCCACCGCCTGCTCCGACCCGGAAACGCCCGCGCACAACGCGCATGGCCCGAAGGTGCCGGTTGCGCCGGTGCGCGACTACTACGCCACCCACCCGGGCGCCCTGTACGCCCGGCGCGCCGCCGCCATCAAGCTCTGGGGCGTCGCGAAGGTACCGCTGGTGGCTCCCCCGCCCCCGGCGAAGAAGCCGCCGATCACCTCCAGGAAGGGCTTCGCGGTCCAGGGCGGCGGCAACCTGCCCCCGGTCTTCACCACCGTCCCCACCACCGACAAGGTCGTCTTCCTCACCGTCGACGACGGCGTGGCGAAGGACCCGGACTTCGTGAGGATGATGAACGACCTGAAGATCCCGTACACGGCGTTCGTCAGCGACTACCTCAACGACGACGACGGGGACGGCTACGGGTACTTCCGCAGGATGCGCGATCTCGGCGCCACACTGGACAACGCCACCCTGCACGACCGCTACCTGCCCGAGCTGCCGTACGACGCGCAGCGGGAGGAGATCTGCGGCATGCAGGACGTGATGGCACGGGAGTTCGGTCAGCGCCCCACGGTCCTCCGCCCGCCCGACGGCACCTACGACAAGGACACCCTGCGCGCCGCCAAGTCCTGCGGAATCAAGTACGTGCCGGTCTGGAACGCGGAGGTCTTCGCCAACCGCTGGGAGTTCCGCGAGTGGGACGGCCGACTGCACCCCGGTGACATCGTCCAGACCCATTTCCCGGGCACACAGGAGGCGCGGGACACGATGCCCGGCGTGATCCGCCGTTTCCTGGAGAAGGTCACGGGCGCGGGATACGCGGTGGCACGTCTGGAGGACTACCTGTGACGGCGCGGCGGCCGCGCGCGGCGCTCGCCGGGGTCCTCGCCGCCGTGCTGCTGTCCGGCTGCGCCCAGTCCGTGGACCCCATCGAACGGCTGGGCAAGAAGGCGGCGCAGAAGGTCGTACGGCGGCACGGGCGGCCGCCGGACCGCACCTACCGCCGCTGGGGCCTCAACGCCCCGCTCGCCCCCGCCCCGCGGCCCTCCCGCCCCCCGGACGACGAAGCGGGCCCACCGGGAGCGGGACTGCCGAAGGTGCTCGACCGCGTTCCCACCCGGGACAAGGTCGTCTTCCTGACCTACGACGAGGGCGTCGAGAGGAGTCCCCAGTTCGTCGACATGGTCCGCGAACTGCGGCTCCCGGTGAGTGTGTTCCTCAGCGACCAGGCCACCGGACCAGGGGACGCGCGGCTCGCGCGGCTGCGCGCGGCAGGCGCGGTCATCCAGAACCGCACCCTCGGCCACACGTCCCTGCGCGGCCGTCCGTACGGCGAACAACGGGCCGGGATCTGCGGCCAGCAGGACCGTCTGGGGCCCCTGCTCGGGTCGCCTCCCCGGCTGCTGCGCCCGCCGTACGGCGCTTACGACCGAACCACGCTCCGGGCGGCGGGGGACTGCGGCATCAAGGCCCTGATCCTGTGGCGCCCGCAACGGGACACCGACCCGGAGCCCTACGGCAGGTATCTGCCCCTCCCCCTCCGTCCCGGTGACATCGTCCGCCCCCACGAGGCGGGCCGCCCGCTCACGGCCCTCACCGCGGAAACGGCCTTCATGCTGCGCCGTGTCCAGGCGTCGGGCCTCAGAGTGGCCCGCCTGGAGGACTACCTGTAGCGCCGCCCGCGGCGCCGCGCCACGGGGCAACTGGCACTCCGCTTGACCGAGTGCTAATCGCGGTCATAGTCTCGGCCCTGGCACTCCCCACTGGAGAGTGCCAATACGCGACGGGCAGGTCCGGCACCCGCGACGACGGATCCACCTGGTCGCCACCTCAGACAGTTAACCCCGTGAGATCTCCGAAGGGGGAGGTCGGATCGTGACGACCACCAGCTCCAAGGTTGCCATCAAGCCGCTCGAGGACCGCATCGTGGTCCAGCCGCTGGACGCCGAGCAGACCACGGCCTCTGGCCTGGTCATCCCGGACACCGCGAAGGAGAAGCCCCAGGAGGGCGTCGTCCTCGCCGTGGGCCCGGGCCGTGTCGAGGACGGCAAGCGCGTCGAGCTCGACGTCAAGGTCGGCGACGTGGTGCTCTACAGCAAGTACGGCGGCACCGAGGTGAAGTACAACAACGAGGAGTACCTCGTCCTCTCGGCTCGCGACGTGCTCGCGATCATCGAGAAGTAATTCACCGAAGCAGATTGCTTAGAGCTGCGCCCCGGCCCCCGCGACCGTTGAAAGGCCGGGCGGCGGGGGCGCAGTTCGTTTTTCCACGCGACGACGGCCGGCCCCGACGGCTCTGCTCCGCGGGAGCGGCCGGGAAATCGCAATCGAGAGGACTGAAACGCTCCATGGCGAAGATCCTGAAGTTCGACGAGGACGCCCGTCGCGCCCTCGAGCGCGGCGTCAACAAGCTGGCCGACACGGTCAAGGTGACGATCGGCCCCAAGGGCCGCAACGTCGTCATCGACAAGAAGTTCGGCGCGCCCACCATCACCAACGACGGTGTGACCATCGCACGTGAGGTGGAGGTCGACGACCCGTACGAGAACCTCGGCGCCCAGCTGGTGAAGGAGGTGGCGACCAAGACCAACGACATCGCGGGTGACGGTACGACCACCGCCACCGTGCTCGCCCAGGCCCTGGTGCGCGAGGGTCTGAAGAACGTCGCCGCGGGTGCTTCCCCGGCCGCCCTGAAGAAGGGCATCGACGCCGCCGTCGCGGCCATCTCCGAGGACCTGCTCGCCACGGCCCGCCCGATCGAGGAGAAGTCCGACATCGCCGCCGTCGCCGCGCTGTCCGCCCAGGACCAGCAGGTCGGCGAGCTGATCGCCGAGGCGATGGACAAGGTCGGCAAGGACGGTGTCATCACCGTCGAGGAGTCCAACACCTTCGGTCTGGAGCTGGACTTCACCGAGGGCATGGCCTTCGACAAGGGCTACCTGTCGCCGTACTTCGTGACGGACCAGGAGCGTATGGAGGCCGTCCTCGACGACCCGTACATCCTCATCACCCAGGGCAAGATCTCCGCCATCGCGGACCTGCTGCCGCTGCTGGAGAAGGTCATCCAGGCCGGCTCCTCCAAGCCGCTGCTGATCATCGCCGAGGACGTCGAGGGCGAGGCCCTGTCCACCCTCGTCGTGAACAAGATCCGTGGCACCTTCAACGCCGTCGCGGTGAAGGCCCCCGGCTTCGGCGACCGCCGCAAGGCGATGCTCCAGGACATGGCCGTCCTCACCGGCGCCACGGTCATCTCGGAGGAGGTCGGCCTCAAGCTCGACCAGGTCGGTCTGGACGTGCTGGGCTCCGCCCGCCGCGTGACCGTCACCAAGGACGACACCACCCTCGTGGACGGCGGCGGCAAGTCCGAGGACGTCCACGGCCGCGTCGCCCAGATCAAGGCCGAGATCGAGAACACGGACTCCGACTGGGACCGCGAGAAGCTCCAGGAGCGCCTGGCCAAGCTGGCCGGCGGTGTCTGCGTGATCAAGGTCGGCGCCGCCACCGAGGTGGAGCTCAAGGAGAAGAAGCACCGTCTGGAGGACGCCATCTCCGCGACCCGCGCCGCGGTCGAGGAGGGCATCGTCTCCGGTGGTGGCTCCGCGCTGGTCCACGCCTCCAAGGTGCTGGAGAGCGGCCTCGGCAAGCAGGGCGACGAGGCCACCGGTGTCGCCATCGTCCGCCGCGCGGTCGTCGAGCCGCTGCGCTGGATCGCCGAGAACGCGGGCCTCGAGGGCTACGTCATCGCCTCCAAGGTGGCGGAGCTCGAGAAGGGCCAGGGCTACAACGCGGCCACCGGCGAGTACGGCGACCTGATCAAGGCCGGCGTCATCGACCCGGTCAAGGTCACCCGCTCCGCCCTGGAGAACGCCGCCTCCATCGCCTCCCTGCTGCTCACGACCGAGACCCTGGTCGTCGAGAAGAAGGAAGAGGAAGAGTCCGCGGCGGCCGGTCACGGCCACGGTCACGCCCACTGACCCAGGCACAGGCCCACAGACGAAGGCCCGGCACCCCAACGTGCCGGGCCTTCGCCCGTAAAACGCCAAGCCCCACCGACAAGCGGCTCCACCACACGCTCGCAAAAACCCACGAAGCACCCGCAGCCGACGACGCACCGGAGTGCGCCGGACAGCGGCGCGGGGAACTGCGCGAAATCCACGACGTACCCGCAGCCATCGACGCACGGGAGCGCGCCGGACAGGGGCGCGGGCCCCGTCGATATGCGGCTCCGCCGCGCGGGCGCAGAATCCCACGACGCCCCGCAGGGACAACGCCCCCGCTAAACCCCCAACGCGTCGAGCGCCCCCAGTTGCGCCATCAACCCCAGCCGGTCGTACTCCCACCACCCCTCCACGATCTTCCCCTCCGAGTCGTACCGGAAGACCGTCGTACCGGTCATGGCGACGTTCCCACCCGTGGCCGGTATCCCGAGGAACTCGCCCGTGTGCCGCCCCTTCCACGTCCACCGCGTGCACACGCGACCCCCCTGCGAGATCTGGTCCTCCACGATGAACGCGAAGTCGAAGGCGCGCCGCCACATCTCGATCTCGCGCCGTACCGCGTCCATCCCGATGGTGTCCTGCGCGTTGGCCGGATCGTGGCCGTGATAGTTCTCGGTGAGCAGGCCGTCCAGCGGGGGCAGTTCACCCCGCATGGCGATGACCTCGAAGAACCGCCGCGCGTTCGCGGCCGGAAGCTGCTCGTCCCGCACCACGTCCAGATCCGTGAACGTGGGCGTCTCGTCGCAGAGGGCGACCATCTCGCGGAAGATCCGCCCGGTCTCGGGAAGGCTCGAGTTCCGCATCGCCTCCTCGTACGACGGGAACTCCACGATCTCCACGAAGTGCGAGTCGTCGGACCGGTCCTTGCCGATCACATTGTGGGTCGCGGTCCGTTTTCCCTTGGTCTGCTCGACCCATGTGTCCATCAGCCGGTTCATCTCCTCGAACCGGCTGGTCTTGCAGTCGATGAGCTGCACGAATGTCATGACGCCGCCTCCGGCCCCCCTGGGTCCGGCAGATACGCCCATTTTCCCACCCGTGGGGCGGCGTCACCTGTTCCCACCGGGTCCTACTGCGGGCCGTACCTGCGCCCCGTCCGTGAGGAGATCCCGCCCAGCAGCGCGCGCGGCGTCACCTTCACCACGCCCATCAGCGCCTTGTAACGGGGGTCCGGAACCGACAGCGTCCTGCCCCGGGCCAGATCCGCGAGGGCCGCCGAGACCAGTTTGTCGGCGTCGAGCCACATCCAGTTCGGGATGTTGTCCGTTCCCATGCCGGCGCGCTCGTGGAACTCCGTACGGACGAAGCCCGGACACAGCGCCATCAGCCGTACGCCCGAACCGGCCAGGTCCCGCGCCGCCCCTTGCGTGAACTGCACGACCCACGCCTTGGACGCGCCATAGGTGCCGCGGGGCACGAACGCCGCCACCGAGGCGACATTGACGACCCCGCCGCGACCGCGCGTGCGCATGGCCTCCGTCGCCGCGCTGGTCAGCCGGAGCACCGCCTCGCAGTGCACCTTGAGCATCCGGAGCTCGTCCGCCATCGGAACGTCGAGATAACGGCCCTTGTTGCCGAAGCCCGCGTTGTTGACGAGCAGATCCACCGGCTTCTTCCGGTCGGACAGGCGCGTCGCCACCGCCTCGATGCCCTCGTCGGTGGCCAGGTCCGCGGTCAGCACCTCGGCCTCGACACCGTGCCGGTCGTGCAACTCCGTGGCCTGCTCCCGCAGCCGCTTGGAATCGCGAGCCACCAGGACGAGGTCATGGCCGTCGGCGGCCAGGCGCCGTGCGAACGCGGCGCCGATGCCCGCGGTCGATCCCGTAATCAGAGCCGTTGTCATGGGCCAACGATAGTGACCCGGGGCAGGCCGAGTCCGCCCGCCGGACACGCTCTTCACCGGCGGTTGGGCCAACGCTTACGGGCCCTGCGCCAGGGCCTCTCGTTTGGATCAGACCCCGCTCCCTGATCCGGCCTGATCCAACCGAAAGACCCTAGTTCTGCCCCGCGTACTTCCGCAGATACTCCCGCGCCTCCGTCACGCTCTCCGGGTGCAGAGCGTCCCCCGCGGCCAACAGGCCCGGCAACAGGTGCCGTTCCGTCGTCGAGGCGCGGAACTGGAGGGCGACCGTGATGTCGTGGTCGGGCCGGTGCACGATCGAGACCGGGTCGCCCGCGCGGATCTCACCGGGTGTGATCACACGCAGATACGCTCCGGGCGCCCCCTTGTGCGTGAAGCGCTTGACCCAGCCGCGCTCGCCCAGGTGCCCCTGGAAGGTGCGGCACGGGATACGGCCGGAGGTCACCTCCAGGACCACCTCGGACCCGATGCGCCAGCGTTCGCCGATGCGGGCGCCGGACACGTCGATGCCCTCGGTGGTGAGGTTCTCGCCGAACGAGCCGTTCGGCAGCGTCCGGCCCAGCTCACGCTCCCAGCCGTCGAGGTCCTCGCGTGCGAACGCGTACACCGCCTGGTCGTCGCCGCCGTGGTGCCGCAGATCGCACACCGCGTCCCCGGCCAGACCGCTCTCCCCGGTCCCCTTGGGGCCGGGCGCGGTCACCCGTACGGGCCCGTCCACCGGCCGCTTGTCGATGCCGGTCACACCGCCCTGCTGGTCGGTGTACTCGACGGACACGGGCCGACCCAGATTCAGCGACAGAATCCTCATACCGGCACCGTAATCGACGGCACCCGAGGGCAGTCAAAGCGTTAACGCGCAATTCGACCCCGTGCCCAAGGCCCGCTTATGCTCAGCGAGTGATCGAGGCCCGACATCTCCGTGTGCTGCGTGCCGTGGCCGCCACCGGTTCCTTCTCGGCGGCGGGGCGCGAGCTGGGCTGCACCCAGCCCGCGGTCAGCCAGCAGATGAAGGCGCTGGAGGCATCGGTGGGTACACCGCTGCTGGTCCGCAGCGGACGCGACATGCGGCTGACCCAGGCCGGCGAGGCGCTGGTGCGGCACGCGGCCGGCATCCTCGCGGGGCTGACCGCCGCGGAAGAGGAGGTCGCCGCCATCGCGGGCCTGCGGGCCGGGCGCGTCCGCCTTGTCTCTTTTCCGACCGGCAGCTCCACGCTCGTTCCCACCGCACTCGCCGCCCTGCGCGCCGCGCACCCGGGTACCCGGGTCTCCCTGGAAGAGGCCGAGCCGCCCGAGTCCGTGGAGAAGCTGCGCGCCGGTGACTGCGACATCGCCCTCGCCTTTCGCTACGAGGGCGCGGCGGGCGCCGAGGAGTGGGACGACCTGGTCGTACGCCCTCTGCTTGTCGACCGGCTGGTCGCCCTGGTACCCGAAGGGCACCGGCTGGCGCGTGCGGAGTCGGTCGCCATCGGCGAACTGGCCGCGGAGCCGTGGATCGCGGGTTGTCCCCGGTGCAGGGGACAACTGGTGCAGGCATGTGCGAACGCGGGCTTCACGCCTCGTATCGACTTCGCGACCGATGACTATCCGGCGGTGATGGGCCTGGTGGGCGCCGGCCTCGGCGTGGCCGCGCTGCCGCAGCTCGCCCTCGAGTCCGTGCGTCCGCGCGGTGCGCGCCCGGTCACGCTGGAACCAGCGGTGCGGCGCGAGATCGTCGCACTCACCCTGCCGGACCTGGCGCAGGTGCCGGCGGTGGCGGCGACGCTGGGGGAACTGGCGAGGACGGCCGTCCGGTAGGGCGCGGGCAGCTGCATGCCGCGGGGGATCCACCCCCTGTCACCCACCCCACCCCAAAAGGGGCACACGTGTGCGTGCCCGTGGTGAAAAAACGTTCCTTCAGTTGTTCGAGGCGGCGGGCCCCCCGCTGGTCGTGGAGGCCGGTACCAGCCGGTTCCGCGCTCGCCCCATGAGTTCCTCCCGCTCGTCCTCGGTCAGCCCGCCCCACACGCCGTACGGCTCGCGCACGGCCAGTGCGTGGGCCGCGCACTCGGCGCGCACCGGGCATCTCATACAGACCTCTTTGGCCGAGTTCTCGCGAGCGCTCCGGGCCGCCCCGCGTTCGCCCTCCGGATGGAAGAAGAGCGAACTGTCGACCCCACGGCAGGCCGCATGGAGCTGCCAGTCCCACAGATCCGCGTTCGGACCGGGAAGGCGTGAGAAATCTGCCATTGCGTGTCCCCTTGTTGCCGTTCTGGGCGGATATCTGTGCCCTCGACCGTACATCCACGATCTTAGGAGATGAAAATATGACTCATTGCGAATCTAGCCCTAGACACCAGCCAACGGGAAGAAAAGCGGCTAAATGGGGCATAGGTTGTGATGAAAGTTCGAGGGTCGGACGCGCATGTCTGCCCTGTATCCGCCCCCTCACGTACAGTGCCGAAGACGGCGTGCTGCACCGTAACTCTTTCGAGTGACCATCGTTGAGAGTGCGGAGGCGGTTGAAACAACAAGCGCTCGGGCTGGCGTCCGAGGGCGTCGACCGCACAGGTGACGATTCGTACCAGCCTGGAGGCTCAAGGTGACGCGCATCAGCTGCGGAGGGCGGTCATGACATCCGTCCTCGTCTGCGACGACTCCCCGCTTGCCCGAGAGGCGCTCCGCCGCGCGGTGGCGACCGTGCCCGGCGTCGAGCGTGTGACGACGGCGGCCAACGGCGAGGAAGTCCTCCGCCGCTGGGGTGCCGACCGCTCGGACCTGATTCTGATGGACGTACGCATGCCCGGCCTGGGCGGCGTGGAGACCGTGCGGCGTCTGCTGTCCGCCGACCCCGGTGCGCGCATCATCATGCTCACCGTCGCGGAGGACCTGGACGGCGTGGCACTGGCGGTCGCCGCCGGTGCGCGCGGCTATCTCCACAAGGACGCCTCGCGCGCCGAACTGCGGGCGACCGTCACTCAGGCCCTCGCCGACCCGACCTGGCGGCTCGCCCCGCGTCGGCTGCGCTCGGCCGAGATGGGGGCCGCCCCCACGCTCACCGCGCGCGAGATCCAGGTCCTCGAGGGCATGAGCCACGGCCGCTCCAACGCGGAGATCGGCCGCGAGCTCTTCCTCTCCGAGGACACCGTCAAGACCCACGCCCGGCGGCTGTTCAAGAAGCTCGGCGCCTCGGACCGTGCGCACGCTGTGGCGCTCGGTTTCCGGTGGGGCCTGGTCCGTTAAGTGGATCACTGCGGGGGTACGCAGATCCCCGCCTACCGCATGGTGGGCGGGGCCGGCAACAAGGCCCGCCGGGTGCCCGCTGCTCGTTTCGCCGCGGATGCCGCATCCTTGGAGGTGTGGAGTTCCTCGGGGACGAGTCGGTCGAGCGGCAGGGGAGGGCGCAGGAGATGAGTTCCGGCGCACCTGCTCATAACGCTTCGGTGCACAACTATGGACGCGGTGCTACGGATCGCTCGGCGCCGAGGCACCATGGACCGATGCGCGACGACGAGACAACGGTGATCGGTGCGCTCGTCCATCGCGCCGTCGACGGCGACGAGCAGGCGACCCATGACCTGCTCGCCCGCGTGCATCCGCTGGCTTTGCGCTACTGCCGTACGCGGCTGTCCCGGCTGCCCGGAGACGCCCGGCACTTCGTGGAGGACCTCGCACAAGAGGTGTGCGTCGCCGTCCTTCTCGCGCTGCCGCGTTACAAGGACACGGGGCGGCCCTTCGAGGCGTTCGTCTTCGCGATCGCCGCGCACAAGGTCGCGGATCTTCAGCGCGCGGCGATGCGCCATCCCGGTTCGACGGCGGTGCCCTCGGACGAGATGCCGGAGCGCCCTGACGACTCGCTGGGCCCTGAGGAGCGCGCGCTGCTCAGCAGCGACGCCGAATGGGCCAAGAAGCTTCTCGCCAACCTGCCGGAGAACCAGCGCGAGCTGCTTCTGCTCCGTATCGCGGTGGGCTTGACCGCAGAGGAGACGGGACAGATGTTGGGAATGTCACCGGGAGCGGTGCGGGTGGCCCAGCACCGGGCGCTGAGCAGACTGCGGGCGCTGGCCGAACAGTAGGGCAGCGGGAGCGGCCGTGCGGGCGCCGCCCGGAAGCTCCCCAAAGTGTGGAATGAGAGCCCCATGCTTCCCGTTAGCATGGACATCCGCACCGATCAAGGCCATTGGGGAAGTGTCATGACTGCCAACGTCGACGGAGTGCCCGAGAAATTCGCGACACTCGGGCTGACCTACGACGATGTGCTGCTGCTGCCGGGCGCGTCGGACATGGCGCCCGACGAGATCGACACCACCTCGTACATCTCCAAGAACGTGCGGGTCAGCATTCCGCTCCTGTCCGCCGCCATGGACAAGGTCACCGAGTCGCGCATGGCGATCGCGATGGCCCGCCAGGGCGGTGTCGGCGTGCTGCACCGCAACCTGTCCATCGAGGACCAGGCCAACCAGGTCGACCTGGTCAAGCGCTCCGAGTCCGGCATGGTGGCCAACCCGATCACCATCCACCCCGAGGCCACGCTCGCCGAGGCCGACGCCCTGTGCGCCAAGTTCCGCATCAGCGGTGTCCCGGTCACCGACCCGGCGGGCAAGCTGCTCGGCATCGTCACCAACCGCGACATGGCCTTCGAGAACGACCGTTCCCGCCGGGTCAGTGACGTCATGACGCCGATGCCCCTGATCACGGGCAAGGTCGGTATCTCCGGTGACGAGGCCATCGAGCTGCTGCGCAGCCACAAGATCGAGAAGCTGCCGCTCGTCGACGACTCCGGCGTCCTCAAGGGCCTGATCACGGTCAAGGACTTCGTGAAGGCGGAGCAGTACCCGAACGCCGCGAAGGACGCCGAGGGCCGCCTCATCGTCGGTGCGGCGGTCGGCGTCGCGGGCGACTCCTTCGAGCGCGCCCAGGCCCTGATCGAGGCGGGCGTCGACTTCATCGTGGTCGACACGGCCCATGGCCACTCCAGGCTGGTCGGCGACATGGTCGCCAAGATCAAGTCGAACTCGGCCGGTGTCGACGTCATCGGCGGCAACATCGCCACGCGCGACGGCGCCAAGTCCCTGATCGACGCCGGCGTGGACGGCATCAAGGTCGGCGTGGGCCCGGGCTCCATCTGTACGACGCGTGTGGTCGCCGGCATCGGCGTGCCCCAGGTCACGGCCATCTACGAGGCGTCGCTCGCCGCCAAGGAGGCCGGTGTCCCGGTCATCGGCGACGGCGGTCTGCAGTACTCGGGCGACATCGCGAAGGCCCTGGTCGCGGGCGCCGACACGGTGATGCTCGGCTCCCTGCTCGCGGGCTGCGAGGAGTCGCCGGGCGAGCTGCTGTTCATCAACGGCAAGCAGTTCAAGTCGTATCGCGGCATGGGCTCCCTGGGCGCCATGCAGTCCCGCGGCGACCGTAAGTCGTTCTCCAAGGACCGCTACTTCCAGGAGCGCATCGCCTCCGACGACGAGCTGATCCCCGAGGGCATCGAGGGCCAGGTTCCCTACCGCGGCCCGCTCTCCTCGGTCGTCCACCAGCTGGTCGGCGGTCTGCGCCAGTCGATGTTCTACGTCGGCGGCCGGACGGTCCCGGACCTGCAGGAGAAGGGCCGGTTCGTCCGGATCACGGCGGCGGGCCTCAAGGAGAGCCACCCGCACGACATCCAGATGACGGTCGAGGCGCCGAACTACAGCAGGAAGTAAGACTACTTGCGGCCTGACCTGCGGTTTTGCTGGTAGGTCAGGCCGCTTGGGCCGCCGTGGGGCCGTCGTCGCCCTCCGGGGGGCCGTCGAACACCCGGTCAACGGCCCCCCCGCGTACGGGTCTCGCTGCTCGGCATGAGGTGCGTGTACGTCCGGAGGGTGAAGCCGGGGTCGTGGTGGCCCAGATACTCGGACAGAGCCTTGATGGACTCGCCTGCGTCCAGTAGCACCGAGGCGTAGAAGTGCCTCAGCGCGTGCGTGCCGTTCTCCCGGCCGCCCGGCACGCCCACGGCAGCCAGAGCGGGGTGCCACGACCACCGATTGAAGGTGTTGCGGTTCACGGGCTCACCGGCGCCGTGGTGGAACAGCAGAGTCGCCGTGACGGGCCCCCCGTCGAGCACGCGCCATGGCAGCGTCACACCCGCCGGCGGGTGGTGAACAATGTGCTCCCGTAGCCGCCGGGCGACGGAAGCCGGGAGAGGGACGGTCCGGGGCTTGCCGCTCTTAGGCGAAGCGAAGACGGGCTGGTTCCGGATGCGCTTGACCTGACGGATGACGTGCACCAGACCCGCCTGCTGTTGCGGAGGGTGATAGAAGGAGCGGCCTACGGCCGCGCATCCATTGGCAGCTCGCTTCGCTCGCGCGCGATCGCCACCGCCGTGGTCGAACGCGACGCACCCGCCCGAAAGCCGACCGGCCCGGTGGATCGTATGGCCCCGCGGCTGCCGCTGGCGGAGAGGCGGGCGGCGTGAAGAACGTGCCATGCCCCGTGCCGGGGTCGGTCGGCGCGGGGCACGGGGGCTGTGGGTGCCGTCTTCAGTTCACGCAGCCGGTGACGGGCTGGGGGCTGAGGAGGCAGTTGGTGGGGGTGTTGCCGGTGAAGGTGGAACCGGCGGTGTTGGTGATGGCGACGGTGGTGTAGATGCCGCCGGGTGCCGGGGCGATCGGTGCGGTGTTGTTGTTCACGGTGGAGTTGGTGAGGACGGCCCACGTGCCGCCGTTGTTGTAGATGCCTGCGGTGGCGGAGCCGGTGCCGGTGACCTTGTTGGCGTCGATGTGGGAGCCGGTCACGAACACGGTCACGCCGTTGGTGGAGCTGTCGGTGTAGAGGCCGCCGCCCTGTGAGTAGCGGCCGGAAGCGAGGTTGCGGGTGAGGGTGGTGCCGTTCTGCAGCGTCAGCGTGGCTACGCCGTCATTTCCGGCTGCTGCGATGCCCGCGCCTTGGCCAAAGGCTCCGATCAGTTGGTTGGCGGTGACCTTGGTGTTGTCCAGGGTGAGCTGGCCGCTGGCGGCGAAGAGGCCGCCGCCCCGGTTGCTGAAGCCGTCGTTCGTGGTGAATCCGGTGACGGCGTTGCCGCTGATCGTGGAGTTCGTGAACGTCCCGGTTCCGCCGATACCCGGATCGAAAAAGACTCCGCCTCCACCGTCAGCACTGTTGGTGACCCGGTTGTCCGTAATTGTGCTGCCGGTGACGGACACCGAGTTGGTGCCGCTGTAGAAGAGGCCACCGCCAGCCTCTCTCGCGGTGTTGTGGCTGATGCTGCAGTTCGTGATGGTCGCCGGCAGGGTGGTGAGGAGGTCAACGCCTCCCCCAAAGCCGCCGGCGAGGTTGCGCGTCACGGTCACCGTGTTCAGGGTGACCACGGTGGCCGACGCGGCATGGACACCGCCACCAAAAACGGCGTGGTTGTCGCTGATCGTGCCACCGGTGAGGGAGAGATCCGTACCGCTCCCGGCCTGGATCGCACCTCCGAAGGAGGCCGAGTTGCCTTGGAAGTTCACGTCGGTGGTGGTGAGAGAGCCTCCGCTGGTGCCGAGGAAGACCCCGCCGCCGTTGGCGCCGCCTGCGTTGCCGTTCATGACGGTGAGGGTGTCCATGGTCAGCGAGGTGGCGCCGACTTCGAAGATCCGGAAGTCGGTGGTGGCGTTGGGGTCGCGGCGGATGGTGGCGTTGTGGCCGTGGATCACCAGCGGCTGTGTGATCACCGGCAGGGTGCCGTCGGCGTCGGTGAGGGTGTAGACGCAGTACGACGTCAAGTCCAGGATGTGGTCGTTGAGGCCGGCGTTGGAGTTGTTGATCGCCTGGATCAGAGCCGTGTCCGAGCAGGCCACCGGCGTATTCGCATGTGCCGGAACCGCCGCCACTCCTGCGAGCAGCACACCCGCCGCCATTCCGAGACGCACACTCCGTCTGCCCATCGCTGTCCTCCGCTGACTCGCCCGCTCGTCCGATCCGCCGGTGCGAAACGGCAGCAGCAAAGCTAACCAGGGCATACAGCCATCAGAGCCGACATACCGTCCCGTATCGGACGGTCATGCGATCGGCCTACAGCGGCCCCCACGGACCCCAACCCGCTCCGGCGGCAGCATTTCTTGCGGTCGGCGGGGTTCCGGGCCGGGCAGCCGACGGAGATCCAGTGTCGGGTGGCTCATCCGACACGATCCACGGTGATGCCCCCACACGTCGGAAAACGCTCGGCTCGCCGCCCGGACGCGGCTCACAGCTTCAATCCACCTCATGCCGTTAGCCGCTGTTGGGCCGTTCCACCGGGCGGGCTGCTGTAACACCCCGTGTTCCAGCCTGCCGTCGGTGCGTCAACGGTGGACGAAGAGACCACCTCCGCCCGGATGAGGTGGCCTCTTCGAATACCCAACTCAGACGGGTGGTGTCCGCAGCGTCCACAACCCCCACTTCCTAAGGGTGGGCTTTGACCTGCGGAAACGCGCTCTTAGTAGCGGAGCGTGTCCGGACGCTGCGGACACTAGCGGACGCTAAACAATTTGTTTAGTGTCCGCAGAAAAGGCGCAGGTCAGAAGGAGCGAGCGATGCCCGGCGGACGCTGCGGACGCTGTCTTCCCTCAACTCTCTAGTAAGAGAGAAGGAAGGCTTTTCAGGCGGGGGCAGAATCGCGGTGCGGACGGCCGTCTACCCCCTGCTGAAAAGCCGTGGTGAGCCGCGCAGAGCGGAACAGGCCCCGACGCTCACCCAAGCCGGCCGTCCGCCCCTTTGGAAGGCCCCGAGGACGGCAATCCAGGCGGGGCGAGTGGGTTCGCTGCCCCGCCTGGATTGCCGTCCTCGCGCACAAGCAAGAGGAGCACCACGGGCGGCGGCGTGCTCCTCTTGCTCGTGCGCGAGGACGTTATGCCGCCCGAATTGCAGCGGTTGATGCCGCCGGTTGCGTCGACAGTACGGGTTGACCCCCTGCAACCGCCTCCGACCTGCGGGTTTCCAGGTTGCTGCGGTTTCCGGGGAGGGGGCCCTACGCGCACGCGCGCGTAGGGGTGCGGAAACTACGGTCACGCAGCGCCTCCGTGGGGCCATGGGTGGCCGTTCACGCCCCTGGGTAACTGCCACCCCGCTCAAGGGGGTTGAGGTGCTCTGAGGGGCGCCCGCGCCTTCGCCTCGACGGCGGTCGTCGCGCGAGCGCAGCGAGCTGCCAAGGGATGCGCGGCCGTCGGCCGCTCCCTCCTGCTCTGAGGCGTAAGCCGTCGTGCCTACTGGCTAGTGGCTACTGCCTAGTGGCAAGTCGAGGCGCCTTCTGGGCCCGCTGCCGGCCCCGAGCCGTTCCTACTGGCTACTGGCAACCTTGCCAGTAGCCAGTAGGGTCCGTCTTCAAGCGGATCTTGCCCAGAGCGGGAACCGCGTGAGTTCCTGCGTCGGGTCGGGCTGCCGGACTGCGGGCAGCGTGGCGCGGATGGGGGGCCTAGGCTGCCGGGTCGCGGTGCGTCAGAGCCGCGGCGGCGAGGTGATCGGTAAGGGGCTGGGGCAGTTCCTGGCCGCTCGTTGTCTGCACGAGGGCGCCGGCGATGAGGTGCAGCTTCGTGTTGCTGTGCTGGGAGGCTGTCACCAGCACTTCCCAGGACTGCTCGGCGGTCAGCTTGAACGACGACATGAGCATGCCCCGCGCCATGTCGATCGTTGCGCGGGTCTCCATCGCCCGGTGCAGCTGCGAGTTCTCGGCCGCGAGATCATCACTGGATGGGTCGGGGCGTTCGGCTTCCCGCTGTACGTGCGCCGAGGGGGCGGCCGGATGTCCGTTCAGTCGTGCAGGCTCTGTGGCGAAGAGCGTGCGGGTGTCGGTGAGGGCCAGCAGGCGTTCCACCGCCGGGCTGGTGGCGCGCAGAATGAAGGTCTTGGCGTCCGCGCGGGCGCGGCGGGACACACGCAGCAGCACGTTGAGGGCGGAGCAGTCGCAGAAAGCGACGCCCGCGAGATCCAGCTCCAGGCCCCCTGCGGCGCGATCGAGTGCGCCACTCAGCGTCTGCTGCAGTAGCTGATTGCAGTCCATATCCAGTGCACCGGAGATCGTCACGGCGAGCCGGTCGCCGATCAGGTCGACCCTCAAGGTCACGACCGGTGTCGTCATCTGAGCGTGTTCGAACGCGGTGTCGCACTCCAGGCACGAGCCCTTGCCTGGGGGAAGGGTGCCGTAGTGGGGCATTTCAAGCTCCCGGTCATGCGGTCCTCTCGAGCACTCCCAGGATCACCTCACGGATTTTTCAGGTCAAGGAAAACATGAAAAAAGATTCAGCCCTTTGGAAGCGCGAATCGAGGGCCCTACTGTGGGGGCATGGATCGAGCGCCGGAACCACATGCAGGGTGGACCTTTCTCACCAACCACTCCCGCGTGCTGGCAGCGATCGCCCAGAATCACACCACGCGTGTCCGCGACATCGCTGCCCGTTGCAGGCTGACCGAGCGGGCCGTTCTGAAGATCATCGCTGACCTGGAAGAGGGCGGATACCTCGCCCACGTGCGGCAGGGTCGATCGAATGTCTACCGCGTTGCCCCTGACTCGCCCCTGCGTCACCCCGCGGATGCCCCGGCCACGGTTGCCGAGCTGCTGGCGATCCTGGTCCACCACGAGTCCGGACGCTCTGCGGCTGCAACCGGGGAAGCTCGGAAGGCACCCTGACCCGGCTGCGCGGCCCATTGCCGCCTTAGGCCGATTCGGGAAGCGGACGGTCCTCCGGACAGCAGCCGGCGTTCCGGCATTCGGGTGGTCGGGGCCGGGACCTCAAATGTCGCCGCACGGCGCTACTGGGTAGCGGGGCGCGCACCCCACTACCCAGTAGGCGGCACCCAGTACGGCGTGAGGGCCTCTACCGGGGTGTATCTACTGGGGACCCCACTACCCACTACCCAGTAGTCGCCCACGGCGGCGGGACCGCGATCGCGGAGGGCGACCGAAGAACGCACGCCCGAAGGGCGGTCCTTCTTGCTCTTCCTCCCTCGACAGCCTCGCCTTGCGGGAGATGCCGCCGGCGCCCTTGTCTTGTCGCTTGTCGCGCCATGCCGCAGAGAAGGCGGCTGGAGCCCCTGAAACAGGCTCTGACCTGCGGCCTGACAAGCGACAAGACAAGACAAGCGACAAGCCGGACGGCAAGCGACGCGACAAGCGGCGAGGCGTCCACATCCTGTGCACAGCCGGAGCTGGGAGCTCCCGAGCGGTCCTCACCGGGCCGTCTGTGGGCCGTCCGAGGGTGGCCAACGGTGACGGATGACGACAAGCGCTGACGGCATAAGGCCAGGAAAGAGGCGGGCCACGTCAGAATGCCGCAGCCCGCCAGAGGGGTTGATCACTACAGCAGGAAGTGATCCGCTTCCCCACGTCCGAGGGCGGTCCCGGAGGTTCCGGGGCCGCCCTGGCCGTATCTCCGGGGCTGTCTCCGTACCTCTGGGGCGGCCCCCGCCGTACCCGTCGGTGATACTGGAAGACGCTGAAACGCAGAGGGAAAGGCCACAGACGTGACTGAGATCGAGATCGGGCGCGGCAAGCGCGGCCGCCGGGCGTACGCCTTCGACGACATCGCCGTCGTCCCCAGCCGCCGTACGCGGGACCCGAAGGAGGTCTCGATCGCCTGGCAGATCGACGCCTACCGCTTCGAGCTGCCCTTCCTGGCCGCCCCCATGGACTCGGTCGTCTCCCCGGCCACCGCCATCCGTATCGGTGAGCTCGGCGGCCTCGGCGTGCTGAACCTCGAGGGCCTGTGGACGCGCCACGAGGACCCGCAGCCGCTCCTCGACGAGATCGTCGGCCTGCCCGCCGACGCCGCCACCCGCCGCCTCCAGGAGATCTACGCGGCTCCCATCAAGGAGGAGCTGATCGGGCAGCGCATCAAGGAGGTGCGCGACTCCGGCGTGGTGACCGCTGCCGCGCTCTCCCCGCAGCGTACGGCCCAGTTCTCCAAGGCCGTCGTGGACGCGGGCGTGGACATCTTCGTCATCCGGGGCACCACGGTGTCGGCGGAGCACGTCTCCCACTCGCACGAGCCGCTGAACCTGAAGCAGTTCATCTACGAACTCGACGTCCCGGTGATCGTCGGCGGCTGCGCCACGTACACCGCGGCGCTGCACCTGATGCGCACCGGTGCGGCCGGTGTGCTGGTCGGCTTCGGCGGCGGCGCCGCGCACACCACGCGCAACGTGCTCGGTATCCAGGTCCCGATGGCCACGGCCGTCGCGGATGTCGCGGCGGCCCGCCGGGACTACATGGACGAGTCCGGCGGCCGGTATGTGCACGTGATCGCGGACGGCGGCGTCGGCTGGTCCGGCGACCTGCCCAAGGCCATCGCCTGCGGCGCCGACTCCGTGATGATGGGCTCCCCGCTGGCCCGTGCCACGGACGCGCCGGGCCAGGGCCACCACTGGGGCATGGAGGCGGTCAACGAGGAGCTGCCGCGCGGCAAGAAGGTCCACCTCGGCACGGTCGGCACGCTCGAGGAGGTCCTGACCGGCCCGTCGCACACCCCGGACGGCTCGATGAACTTCTTCGGCGCCCTGCGCCGTGCCATGGCGACCACCGGCTACAGCGAGCTGAAGGAGTTCCAGCGCGTCGAGGTGACGGTGGCGGACTCGCAGCACAAGCGGTGACGTGACGCTCCGCTCGGGTCGAGCGGAGCGGACCGAAGGGGCCCGGCCACCTGAATGGGTGACCGGGCCCTTTTGTGTGCGCAAGTGCCTTGGTGAGGGCGCGTTGTGCGGGAAGAGGGGCGCACGGTTGCGTTTGGGGCGAAAGGGTGAGGAATGGGTGTGCTGACCCGATAGTGTCCGTGATCGGCGACCCCGTTCTCTGGGTCGCCCCCTTCCAAGGACAAGGTTCCGGACCCCGGCCCTCGGGGCCCGGCCCGAACTCCAATGGACCGTCCACCGGGCTGACTGGGCGGCGTCATGGAAGGGGGCGCGCCCGTGGGCCGTCACCGCAAGCCGACTCGTTCGGACCGGATCCGTCTGTGGATGGTGAAGTGCCGGAGGAGGTGGATCTTGCGGATTTTCGGTTGGTGAGCGGCCACCCCCAAGAGAGCTAGGGGTGGACACTCCGTGAACCAACTAGGAGCCTGCCGCAGCACCCACTGCGGTGGGCTCCGCCCTTTGTACGGTAGCGGATCCGCCGTGGGGCGGCTTGGTGCCGGAGGAGGTGGATCTTGCGGATTTTCGGTTGGTGAGCGGCCACCCCTACAGAGATTAGGGGTGGACACTACGTGAACCAGCCTGGAGCCTGCCGCAGCACCCACTGCGGTGGGCTCCGCCCTTTGTACGGTACTGGCTCCCCCTTCCGACAGCTCGCCCCCAGTGGCTCCCGTGCGCGTATGCGCCCCCCCTTCACAACCGATGCGCCGCCCCCGTAGGCGTGGCCCCCCGGGTGTCCAGCAGCAGTTGCGCCTTCACCGACAGGCCCTGGAGGTCGTAGACCCGGTGCTGCTGGAGCAGGATCGTCAGATCCGCGCCCGCCGCCGCCTCGTAGAGGGAGTCGGCGCGCGGGATCGGGCGGTCAAGGACGCTCCAGGCGGGGACGTGGGGGTCGTGGTAGCTGACGGATGCGCCCAGTTGCATCAGGCGTAGCGCGATCTCGTCCGCGGGGGAGCCCTGCTGGTCCGCGAGGTCGGGCTTGTAGGTCACACCGAGCAGCAGGACGCGGGCGCCGCGGGCCGACTTGCCGTACTCGTTCAGGAGGGTGGCGGCGCGCTGCACCACGTACTGGGGCATGTGCTGGTTGACCTGCTCCGCCAGTTCGACCATGCGCAGGGAGCGGCCGGTCAGGCCCGCCAGGTCCTGGGGGACCGCGTGGCCACCGACGCCGGGGCCGGGGCGGAACGCCTGGAATCCGAACGGCTTGGTCTCCGCGCAGCGGATGACGTCCCAGAGGTCGACGCCCAGGTCGTTGCAGAGCACCGCCATCTCGTTGACCAGAGCGATGTTGACCTGCCGGTAGTTGGTCTCCAGGACCTGCACGGTCTCCGCCTCGCGCGTTCCGCGCGCGCGGACCACCTTCTCGGCCAGACGCCCGTAGAAGGTGGCGGCTGACTCGGTGCAGGCGGGGGTGAGGCCGCCGATGACCTTGGGGGTGTTGGCAGCGCCGAAGGCGCGGTTGCCGGGGTCGACGCGGCTCGGTGAGTAGGCGAGGTGGAAGTCGCGTCCGGCGCGCAGGCCGGATCCCTCTTCGAGGAGGGGCCTCAGGAACTGCTCGGTGGTGCCGGGCGGGACCGGCGACTCCAGGATGACGGTGGTGTGCGGGCGCAGCCGTTCGGCGAGGGTGCGGGCGGCCGTGCCGACCTGGCCGAGGTCGAGCCTGCCGTCGGCTCCGCGCTGGACCGGTGCGCAGATGACCGCGGTGCGGACGCGGCCGAGTTCGGCGGCGTTGGCGGTCGGGCGGAAGCCGCGGGACAGCATCCGGCGCAGTTCGGCGGGTGTGAGGGAACCGGCCTCGGGGCCCGTCCGGTACCCGAGGGTGGGAATGCCGGCGGCGACGGCGGCCTGGGCCAAGGGCAGGCCGAGATGACCGAGTCCGATGACGGCGAGATCTGCTGGCATGAAGGTGGGCCGTCCTTCCCAGTAGCCGAAGCGGTACAGGTGCGCAAGCGCTGTGGACAGAACGAGCGAGTGCAATGTCAGACTAGGAGTAAATATGACCGATTTGCGGGATTGACTCGGCGTGTTTCCTTGCGTGTTGTCCACAGGCCGCAGGTGAGTGGTGGCCGAAGCGGTGCATCACGGTCAGACTCTGAGCATGGGGATGTGAAGCATGGGAGATGTGATCCGGGCGTCGCCGGAAAGGTGCGGCCGACGCGACTGAGCGGGAGGCAGCGGTGAGGACAGGGACACTGGGGCCGGCGCAGCGGGCCGAGTCACTGGCGGCGATGGCCGAGCGCGAGCTGGACGTGCTGGTCGTGGGCGGCGGCGTGGTCGGCGCGGGCACCGCTCTGGACGCCGTCACCCGCGGGCTGTCCACGGGCCTGGTCGAGGCACGCGACTGGGCGTCGGGCACCTCCAGCAGGTCGAGCAAGCTGATACACGGCGGCCTGCGCTACCTGGAGATGCTCGACTTCGCGCTCGTACGGGAGGCGCTGAAGGAGCGGGGACTGCTGCTGGAGCGTCTGGCGCCCCATCTGGTGAAGCCGGTGCCGTTCCTGTATCCGCTTCAGCACAAGGGCTGGGAGCGGTGGTACGCGGGATCGGGCGTCGCGCTGTACGACGCGATGTCGATGGCGCGCGGCCATGGCCGGGGACTGCCGATGCACCGCCATCTGACCCGCCGTCATGCTCTGCGTGTCGCACCCTGCCTGAAGAAGGACGCGCTGGTCGGGGCGTTGCAGTACTACGACGCGCAGATGGACGACGCCCGCTATGTGGCCACCTTGGTGCGCACGGCCGCGTGGTACGGCGCGAAGACGGCCAACCGGGCCCGGGTGACGGGCTTCCTCAGGGAGGGGGAGCGGGTCGTCGGCGCCACCGTTCAGGACGTGGAGGGCGGCGGGGAGTACCGGATCCGCGCCCAGCAGATCGTCAACGCGACGGGCGTGTGGACGGACGACACCCAGGCGATGGTCGGCGAGCGCGGCCAGTTCCATGTGAGGGCGTCCAAGGGCATCCATCTGGTCGTGCCCAAGGACCGGGTCAGCTCCTCGACCGGGCTCATCCTTCGGACCGAGAAGTCCGTCCTGTTCGTCATCCCCTGGGGCAGGCACTGGATCATCGGCACCACCGACACCGACTGGAGCCTCGACAAGGCCCATCCGGCGGCCTCCAGCGCGGACATCGACTACCTGCTGGAGCATGTGAACTCGGCCCTCGCCGTACCGCTCACACGCGACGACGTGGAGGGTGTCTACGCCGGTCTGCGTCCCCTCCTCGCCGGGGAGTCGGACGCCACCAGCAAGCTCTCCCGCGAGCACACCGTCGCCCATCCGGCGCCCGGTCTCGTGGTGGTGGCGGGCGGCAAGTACACCACCTATCGGGTGATGGCCAAGGACGCCGTCGACGAGGCGGTCCGCGCACTCGACCGCCGGGTCGCCGAGTGCGTCACCGAGGACGTGCCGCTGCTGGGCGCCGAGGGGTTCAGGGCGCTGTGGAACGCACGGGCTCGCATAGCCGCGCGTACGGGGCTGCACGTGGTGCGCGTGGAGCACCTCCTGAACCGCTACGGCTCGATGGCGGAGGAGGTGCTCGACCTGGTCGAGGCCGACCCCCCGCTGGGCGAACCGCTGCACGCGGCCGACGACTACCTGCGCGCGGAGGTCGTGTACGCGGCCTCGCACGAGGGCGCACGGCACCTGGACGATGTGCTGACCCGGCGGACGCGCATCTCGATCGAGACGTTCGACCGCGGTACGCGCAGCGCCCGGGAAGCGGCGGAGTTGATGGCGCCCGTGCTCGGGTGGGACGTGGACCAGATCGCACGCGAGGTCGAGCACTACGAGAAGCGGGTGGAGGCGGAGCGGGAGTCGCAGCGCCAGCCCGACGATCTGACGGCGGACGCGGCGAGGCTGGGGGCGCCGGACATCGTGCCGCTGTAGGCCGGCCGGGGCGAGTTCGAGCGCCGGACACACGGGTACGGCCGATAGGGTCCGGATCCGGGGTGTCCGGCACAGCGGCATCGGATTCCCCTCTTGACGCGGCCCATCATGGAGAACGACCCCATGGCGGGTGGACGGGGCCCGACTGCCTCCGGCCCCCCCCCACGGCGCTGCGGGAGAGCGAGGACTACGAGCGCGGACTTCGCGGCGCACGTGCGGACCCCGGCGCCCCGGTGTCCGCTGCGCCGAAGTGTCCCCGGCGCGGGACGGGCCGCCGGAACAGGGCACCCTGGGCGCTGGACGGTCCGTGCGTGAGGGACAATGAAGGCTCTGTCAGGGCGGGTTGCATGAGGGGTCGCATGTCTGAGGCGGAGCGGGCGGGAACATCCCGTCAGGACAAGAGCGAACGTCTCCTCTCCGGGCGGTATCGGCTGGGGGACGTACTCGGCCGCGGCGGCATGGGCACGGTGTGGCGGGCCGAGGACGAGACCCTGGGACGCACGGTCGCCGTCAAGGAACTGCGGTTCCCCTCGAGCATCGACGAGGACGAGAAGCGCCGCCTCATCACGCGCACGCTGCGCGAGGCCAAGGCCATCGCCCGGATCCGCAACAACGGCGCGGTGACCGTCTTCGACGTGGTCCACGAGGACGACCGGCCCTGGATCGTGATGGAACTGATCGAGGGCAAGTCGCTCGCCGAGGTCATCCGGGAGGACGGCCTGCTGGAGCCGAAGCGTGCGGCCGAGGTGGGCGTCGCGGTGCTCGACGTGCTGCGTGCCGCGCACCGCGAGGGCATCCTGCACCGTGATGTGAAGCCGTCCAATGTGCTGATCGCCGAGGACGGCCGGGTCGTGCTCACCGACTTCGGTATCGCACAGGTCGAGGGCGACCCCTCCATCACCTCCACCGGCATGCTCGTCGGCGCCCCCTCCTACATCGCGCCCGAGCGTGCTCGCGGGCACAAGCCCGGTCCCGCCGCGGACCTGTGGTCGCTCGGCGGGCTGCTGTACGCGGCGGTCGAGGGCGTGCCCCCCTATGACAAGGGGTCGGCGATCGCCACGCTGACCGCGGTGATGACCGAGCCGGTGGAGGAGCCGAAGAACGCGGGTCCGCTGAAGAGCGTCATCTACGGGCTGCTCGCCAAGGATCCCGAGGAGCGGCTGGACGACCGGAGCGCGCGGGCGATGCTCAACGAGGTCCTCCACGCCCCCGATCCCAAGGAGGTGCCGGCCGACGCGACCAGAGTCGTGGCGCTGCCGCCTGCGCCGGGGGAGCCCTCGGGCAAGACGACCGCCAAGGAGCCGTCGGGCGCCGGGGCGGCCAAGCGGGGCGATGAGCCCGCCGAGCGGCTGCGCGGGGCGCTGCGCTCCATGCGCAAGGCCGCGGCGTCCGCGGGCGCGGCCACGGCCGCCGCCGCGACGACCACGCGGTCGAAGACGTCCGGGTCCACTGCCGGACAGGAGCCCGAGGGCACCGCGGCCAAGGGCACCGCGGCCAAGGACGCGGTGACCAAGGACGCGGCAGCCGAGGCCGAGGCGGCCAAGGGCACGCCGTCCGGCGACGGGGAGGCGTCCGCGGCGAAAGCCACCGCCGCCACCAAGGCGGAGGGCGAGCCGGTCGGCACCCGCGACAAGAGCGCTGCCGCCGGATCGAACTCCGGTTCAGAGAAGCCGAAGCCGGGATGGCCCATCGTTCCGGACCCGGACCGTCCGCCGCGGCCGCCGGTGCCGCCCAGAGCGCCGCTCACCGACGTGGTGCCGAAGCGGACGCTGGTGATCGTCGCGGTCGTCGTGGTGCTGGCCGTCCTCGGGACCGTGCTCGCACTCACGCTCCACGGCGGTGACAACGGCGGCTCGCAGAACGGCAAGGGAGGTTCCGCGAAGACCTCCGCGCCCGCCGCCCCGGCCGCGGGGAAGGGGAACAAGGGCGGCACAGGCGGCTCGCACACCGACACCGGCAGTACGAACGGCTCCGCGTCGAACGGGTCCGGCGGGCAGAACACCGCGGACGGTTCACCCGCCGTCAGCCCGGGTTCGGGCGACGGCACATCGTCCGGATCCTCGGGCGGCCAGGTCGCGGTGACGAAGTACCAGGGCGATCAGGGGTATTCGATAGGACTGCCCGCGGGCTGGAAGTACACGTCCTCGGACGACGCGGGTGACCGTTTCACCGGCCCCGACGGGCAGCGGCTGCTCGTCGCCTGGACGTCGACGCCCAAGGACGACCCGGTGGCGGACTGGAAGGACCAGGAGCGCTACATCGACCACCCTCAGTACCAGCGGATCCGTATCGACAAGGTGAACTACCGCGGCTGGAACACGGCCGACTGGGAGTTCACCTACGTCGACGGCGGAACGACATACCGGGTGATCGACCGCGGATTCGTCGTCAACTCGCATCAGGGCTATGCGCTGTTGTACACGGCGAAGGCATCCGGTTGGGACGGCGATCTGCGCAAGAACACCTGGAACGCGCTGACCGGAACGTTCCGGCCGAAGTCGTGACGTACCGCGCCCCGGACGGCGGTCGCACGCGGCCGGGGCGCGCGGAGATACCCCACTTCCGGGGTTGAGGGTTGCCTCCGGCACGTATCGTGAAGGATCGCGGATCGTACGTATCCAGAACGGGACGCTGGACGAACGGAATTGACCAGCCGCGCGGCCGGGGGAGGCATCGTGGACGACTACGCGGGACGGGTGCTCGCCGACCGCTACCGCCTGCCCCTGCTTCCGGCCGACGCCTACGAACTGACGGAGACGCGGGCCTTCGACACCTACAGCGGGCAGGAAGTCCTCATACGGCAGCTGCCGTTGCCCGAGGTGGTCGAGGCGGAGGTGCTCGACGCCGACGGCCTGCCCGAGGGCTATGTGGCCAAGGGCGGCCGGTCCCGTGGGACCCCGGCCCGGACCGCCACCCGGTCGCCCGCCGACCCCACCGTACGGCGGGCGATCGAGGCCGCTCAGGCCGCCGCTCGGATACCCGACCACCCTCGGCTCGACCAGGTCTTCGACGTGTTCGCCGAGGGTGGCTCCCTGTGGGTGGTGAGCGAACTGGTGCCCGCCCGGACGCTGGCGGCGCTGCTCGTGGAGAAGCCGCTGGCCCCGTATCGCGCGGCCGAGGTCGCCTCCGACGTCCTCATGGCGCTGCGCGCGCTGCACGTCCATGGCTGGGTGCACCGGAACATCACCCCGCGCACCGTGCTCGTCTGTGACGACGGCCGGGTGGTGCTGACCGGCCTGGCGACCGGGGCGGCGGAAGAGGCACTGTGCGGTTACGACCCGGTTCCAGCGCGGGAGTCCGGGCAGGCGGAGCCGAAAGGGCAGGAAGAGCGGGCGGACCGGGCCGGCCGGGCCGGCCGGGGGGACCCAGCAGGGCCGGAAGGCCGGGCGGAGCGGGCGGAGCGGACAGCGCCGGGAAGCCGGGCCGAGCGGGCACCCGGGTCCGTCACCGGCGCGTTGGGCGTGGGCGGTTCCCCGGGGCACATGGACCCGGAGGCCGCGCGGCGGGCCGCGATCGACGCGCGGGCGAACGGCGCCGCTTCAGGCAGCGGTACGGCGGCAGGTAGCGGTACAGCCGGTGAGGGAACGGCCGGTGGCGGCGGGGTACCCGCCGTGGGGCCCCGCGCTCTGGAGTCCGCCTCGGACGTGCGGGCGGCACGTGCCGGAGCGATCGCGGCGTACCGGGCGGGAGCCCGGGCCGCGGCCCGGGTGCAGGACGAACAGCGCGGCGCCCCCGCGGCGTTGCCCGCGCCCCGGCCGGCCGGCTCCGGCGGGGGAGCACCCCCGCAGGCGCACGGGCAGCCGGGGGAGGGCCGTCCCGGGGCGGCTCCACCGGGGCGGATCGCCGACCCCTACGGCACGGAGCGCATGACGCCCTGGCACGGGGCCGTGCCGAGACCCGCGTCGCCCGCCGCCCACGACCATGCCCGTACCGCACCGCCCGGCGGCACCCTCGAACCCGGGCACGGAACTGGCGGTCCCGCCGCAAGCGGCGCGCCCACCGCCCCCTGGAGCCGCCGAGGCCCGGCCACCGCCCTGGCCGCCGAGCGGGCTCGCCAGGCGCGGATGGCCGTCGTCGGACCCGTCACCGAGCGGTGGGCGCCCGAGCAGGCCGGCCCCGTGCACGAGAACTGGCAGCTGGCGGCGCCGATCGGGCCCGCCACCGACCTGTGGGCCCTGGGCGCGCTGCTGTTCCGGGTCGTGCAGGGGAACGCCCCGTACCCGGAGGAGAACACCGCCGAACTGGTTCAGCTCGTCTGTGCCGAACCGCCCGCCTACGCCGAGGAGTGCGGCCCGCTGCGCCCGGTCGTGGAGTCGCTGCTGCGTCAGGACCCGACCGAGCGACCCGACTTCGAGGAGCTGAGCGGATGGCTGCGCTCCCTCATCCGCTCCGCACCCGAGCCCGACGCGGGCACGCATGTCGTCGCGGCCCCTCCCGCCGACCCCGGTCGGCTGCCGATCGTACGGCGCCGCGGTGAGCTGGTCCGCAGGCGCCGCGCCGGGCTGCCCGCGACCACGCACGCCCGCCACAGAAGAGCCAAGGACGAACGGCCGCCGAGACCACGCAGACTGGGCCGCACCCTGCTTCTGCTGATCCTGCTCGCGCTGGCGGCTGCCATCGCATACGCGATGGTGTTCATGCCGAAGGCCGCACCCCACGGCGGAAGCAGCGGCACCGTGGGCGAGCGGACCGGCGCCACGTCGGACGGGGCACCCGTACCGCGGCAGACCGCCTCGGGCGCGGGCAGCGCGCAGCCGCCCGGGCGGAACGGCTCCAAGAGCCCCTCCCCTTCGGACGATTCAGCGCAGACACAGACCAGCGGGGCACCGGTGGCCCAGGGCTTCACCCTGCGCACGGACCCGGAGGGCTTCCGCGTCGCCGTGGCGGACGGCTGGACCCGGACACCCAAGAACGGACTCGGTCAGATCGTCTACTCCCAGGGCGACTTCGAGCTCATCGTCGTGCCAGGACGCGACACCACCAGCCGGTACGGCGCCGATCCGCTCACCTATCAAAGGGAGTCGGAGCCCGAACTCCAGCCGTTCCGGGACTCGACCTGGGCCACCTCCAGCGGGATGAGACGCATCGACGTCGGCGGACTCACCATGGTCGAGGGCCAGTTCACCTGGGCCGACAGCGACGGGCGCGAGCTGTTCGTGCGCAACTCAGCCGTCATCGTCGCAGGTCGCTATCACGTGGTGCAGGTACGCGGTCCCGAGGCCGAACGGGACGAGGTGACACGGCTTTACGAGCAGGCGCAGCAGACCTACCGGGCTGCCGGCTGACCGCCTCGAGCCGTGCGCCGCCCATCCGGCCGAAGCTCTGTGCGGTCGACGGCCTCCACGCAACGTAGGCGAAATCAAGTCCGATTGGCCTGAATGTGCGGTGGTTCCGTCCCGTACGTGGAGGCGAGAACCGTCACAGTGCGGTCAACGTTGCGGCCCCGCCCGTTCCCTGTGCGGGAGCCGCTCTCTAGTCTGGCCTCGTCAAGAGCATTGCGGGGAAACGTGAATCAGATGCAGGGCCTGCTCCTCGCGGGCCGCTACCGCCTCGTCGACTCCATCGGCAGCGGCGGCATGGGCAGGGTGTGGCGAGCCCAGGACGAGGTGCTGCACCGGGCGGTCGCCATCAAGGAACTGACGGCCGCTCTGTACGTCACGGACAGTGACCGTGCCGTACTTCTCGCCCGTACCCATGCCGAGGCACGGGCCGCCGCACGCATCAACCACTCGGCCGTCGTCACCGTCCACGACGTCCTGGAGCACGACAACCGGCCGTGGATCGTCATGGAGCTGGTCGAGGGCGGCTCTCTGGCCGACGCGGTCAAGGAACAGAGCCGCATCGAGCCCCGTGAGGCCGCGCGCATCGGGCTGTGGGTGCTGCGCGCGCTGCGCGCGGCGCACTCCGCGGGCGTGCTGCACCGCGATGTGAAGCCGGGCAACGTGCTGCTCGCCTCCGACGGGCGCGTGCTGCTCACCGACTTCGGTATCGCCCAGGTCGAGGGCGATACGACGATCACCCGCACGGGAGAGATCGTCGGCTCCGTCGACTATCTCGCGCCCGAGCGCGTCCGCGGCCACGACCCGGGTCCGGCCTCCGACCTGTGGGCCCTCGGCGCCACCCTGTACACGGCGGTGGAGGGCAGGTCGCCCTTCAGACGGACCTCGCCGCTGACCACCATGCAGGCCGTCGTGGACGAGAACCCGACCCCCGCGCAGTTCGCGGACGCCCTGGAGCCGGTCATAGCGGCACTGCTGGCCAAGGACCCGGCGCTGCGCCCCGACGGGCCGCAGCTGGAGCAGATGCTCGCCGAGGCCGCCGAGGGCCGGCGCCCGAGGTCGGCGCAGGAGTATGTGGCGACCCAGCATGTGAACCTGAACAACGTCGACGACACGACCACGCGCGTCCGCAACAAGCATGCGCGTGACTCGCAGACATCGGCGGGAACCCTGCACCAGCCCGTTCCGGCGCCGCCCGCGCCCCGCAAGAGGCGTCGCGGACGCACGGTCGCGCTCGTCTTCGTGCTGGCCGCGGCCGTCGGCGTGGGCGGCGCGATAGCCGCGAACTACCTCGGCCACCAGGGCGATGGCTCACCGACCGCGTCCACGTCCCCGTCAGGCACCGCTGCGCCGGAAACGCAGGAGCCCGCGAGCAATCTCCCGGCGGGCTGGGTGCGCAAGAAGGACCCGGCGGGCTTCACCCTGCCCGTGCCAGGCGCGCAGTGGAAGCGGCAGCCGCTCGCCGTCCCCTCCCAGACCGACTATTCGCCCGACGGCGGAAAACACTTCATCCGCATCGCCATCGACAAGTCCTCCGACTTCGACGACGCGAACCAGCACCAGCTCGACCTGGAGCAGCAGCTTCAACGGCTGGTCGACTACAAGCGGGTGACGCTCCAGAAGAACGTCTACCGCGACCGCCCCGGTTCCCTGTGGGAGTACACATGGACGGCGCTGCGCAAGGACACGCCCTTCCCCGGGCCGCGGCACGCCGTGGAGGAGACGTACTTCGCCCGTGACGGCGTCGAGTACGCGATCTACGTGTCCGGCCCCGAGTCCGACTGGGACACGACGCAGAAGGTGTTCCGCGAGGTGCTGCGGGGGTGGCGCCAGCCGCCTGGCTGACAGCGGGGTCCGGCGGCTGACGGAACGCTCCCGCGTACGCCCGCCGCGCGCCCGCCGCACCTCGTTCGCACGCCCTCTTGCGTCGCTTGTCGGCCACCATAGTGACGGTGTCCCGGAGGGTTCAGGCCCGGTGGGGCATGATGGGGCGTATGGGGACCGAGGGGGAGAACGTCCGTGTGATCGCGGACCGCTACCAGCTTCAGGAGCGGATCGGCCGGGGCGGCATGGGTGTCGTCTGGCGGGCGCACGACCGGCTGCTGGGCCGTCAGGTGGCGGTCAAGGAACTCTCCCTCGACACCTCGCGCTCCGCCCAGGAGGTGCAGCTCCAGCGCGAACGCACCCTGCGCGAGGCGCGCGCGGTGGCGCAACTGCGGCATCCGCACATCATCGTCGTCCATGACGTCGTGGAGCACGACGGACGGCCGTACATCGTGATGGAGCTCATCGACGGCGGCTCGCTCGCCGAGCGCATCGACACGCGCGGCCCCGTGGACGCCCGCGAGGCCGCCCGCATCGGCATCGCCCTGCTCGGCGCGCTGCGCAGGGCGCACGAAGCGGGCGTACTGCACCGCGACCTCAAGCCGGCGAACGTCCTGCTCGAAGCGGGCACCGAACGCACCGTCCTCACCGACTTCGGCATCGCGCAGGTCGCGGGAGCCACCACACTCACGGAGAGCGGTTCCTTCGTCGGCTCGCCCGAGTACACCGCGCCGGAGCGGATGTCCGGGGAACGCACCGGCCCCGAGTCCGACCTGTGGTCGCTGGGCGCGCTGCTGTGCGCCGTGCTGAGCGGTGAGTCCCCCTTCCGCCGCGACTCGCTCGGCGGGATCCTGCACGCCGTCGTCGTCGACGAGATCCGTCCGCCCGCACAGGCACAACCGCTCCTGCCCGTCATCCGGGGGCTGCTGGAGCGTGACCCGGCGCGGCGCCTGGACGCGGCGGAGGCCGAGCGGCTGCTGAGGGAGTTCCTGGAGACGGGACGCACTCCACGGGTGCCCGCGCCCTACTCGCCGACGCAACGGGACGTGCCCCGGCGTTCGGTGCCGCCGGTCCCGAAGGAGGCACCCGAGGCGGCCACTCCGGCGGTGACCGCCGCGCCGCGGCCGTCCGGGTACTCCACACGCGCGGTCCTCATAGCCGCCGCTCTCGTCGCGGCCATGGCGGGCGCGGGCGTCTCGGCGGCGGCGCTGCTGATGCGGGGCGGTGGGGACGCCGGTGGTACGCACGCGAGTTCGGAGCCGCCCCGGACGGGGGTGAGCACGAGCGCGTCCGGACCGTCTGCCGCGGGACCCTCGGCGGCGCCCACGGTGACGGTGACGCGTTCGTCGTCACCCGCGCCGGCGTCGGGCACGGGGCGCACGGCACCCTCGGGGTACCGGCTGGTCCAGGACCCGGGCGGGTTCTCGCTCGCGGTGCCGGAGGGGTTCACCCGCGATCCGCAGGGCGAGCGGATCTTCTATGTGTCACCGGGGCAGACCTTCCGCCTCGGCATCAAGGCGGCGGACCCCGAAACCGGCGGCCCGATCGCGGTGATGCGGCACTCGGACGCCGAGGGGCCGTCCACCAACCCGGGCTACCGCGACGGCCGGGTCACCCAGACCTCGCACGGCGGAAACCCGGCCGCTCTCTGGGAGTTCACCTGGAACGGTTTCAGCGCGGCCGAGGGCCCGCGGCACACGTACGACCTGTGCTGGGAGCAAGGCGGCCGGATGTACGACGTGTGGGTGTCGGCACCGGTCGGGAAGACGCGGGAGGCGAAGGAGTACTTCGACGTGGCGCTCGACACGTTCGCGCCCGCGTGAGTCGAGCGGTTGGGACCGGCGTGAGTCGACCGGTTGGCGTCGGCGCGGGTCGACACGTTCGCGCCGGCGCGCGTGGCGTTCGTGCCGGCGAAGGACGGAGACAAGTCCCACGGCATGTCACGGGTCTGTGACCGGCACGGGCTCGGGGTGGTTCGCGAAGCGCCTGCGCGAGATCATGCACGCATGAGCAACCACGGGGGTGGGCCCTCCCGGGCCGAGGAGCCGACGAGTTTCGGACTGCAACCACCACGGCCGAACGTGCCGTACCCGGGCAACCCGTACGCCCGGCCGGAGTCGGCACAAGAGAGCCCCGAACCCCACGCGGTGCCCACCCAGGCCGCGCCCGAGGCGCCACGGGACCCCGGTGCCGGGCGTCTCGTCGCAGGGCGCTACCGGCTGCTCTCCAAGCTCGGTCACGGCGGTATGGGAACGGTCTGGCGTGCCAAGGACGAGACGGTCGACCGCGAGGTCGCGGTCAAGGAGCCCCGGCTTCCCGACCACCTTCCCGAACGTGAACAGGCCAACGCCTACGAGCGGATGCGCCGGGAGGCCCGCGCCGCCGCGCGCCTCGACCATCCCGCCGTGGTGAACGTGCACGACGTGGCGGTGGTCGACGGCAAGCCGTGGATCGTGATGGAGCTGGTGCAGGGCCGCTCCCTCGGCGCCGTGCTCCAGGAGGGCACTCTCGGGGTGCGGGAGGCGGCAAGGACCGGCCTCGAGGTGCTCGGCGCGCTGGAGGCCGCGCACGCGGCGGGCATCCTGCACCGCGATGTGAAGCCCGACAACGTCCTGCTGGGCCGGTACGACCGTGTTGTTCTCACCGACTTCGGCATCGCGCAGATCGAGGGCGAGACGAACCTGACGGACACCGGCGGCTTCGTCGGCTCGCCCGAGTACATCGCGCCGGAACGGGTGCTGGGCCGCCGTCCCGGCCCGGCGTCCGACCTGTGGTCGCTGGGCGTGGTGCTGTACGCGGTGACGGAGGGCGTCTCGCCGTTCCGCCGCACCAACTCGGCCGCCACCCTGCAGTCCGTCCTCAACTCCACTCCGGCGCCTCCTGCTTCGGCCCGGGGCCCGCTCGCCGACGCCATCAACGGCCTGCTGAACAAGGATCCGGCGCTCCGCCCGGACGCGGCGCAGGTCCGCCGGCTGCTGGAGGAGGCGGCCCGGGAGCCGCAGCCGGCGCCGGCCGTGCAGCTCGCCGTCCCCGGCGGCCGTGGTGTGCGTCTCGGCCGCAGGGCGCTGCTCGGTATCGGAGCGGGCGTCGTCGCGGTGGCGGTGGCCGGGTACCTGGTCGTCGCGGACCCCTTCGCGGGCCCGCTGCCGGACGGCTGGAAGCAGCGCCAGGCCGAGCAGCTGGGCGCGACGCTCGCCGTGCCCGCCGACTACCAGGTGAGCACGCCCAAGCCGGACGACACCGACAAGAACTGGGTGAAGTACACCGACTTCAGCGGCAGCATCTGGATCGGCCTGCACGTGGCGAAGAAGTCCGAGGACACCGCCCACCAGATCAAGGACTCGGCCGCGGCCGAGATGTACGCCGACAACGGGGACTTCAAGGAGAGCGGCGCCTACGAACTGGAGATGTCGTCCACGGGCCCGAAGAAGACGCAGCCGAAGCCGGCCACGTACCACGGCAGGCCGGCCGCCGAGAACACGGTCGACTACCTGACCAACGACAGCCAGAACCCCCGCCCCCGCGAAGTGAGGATCTTCTACTACAAGAACTCCGCGGGAAACATGTACAAGCTCACGATCAGCTACCCGGGCAAGGGCGACTTCACGGAGCGCGGACGCGAGGTGGCGACGGCGGCCATGGCGAACCTGGACATCGACATGTCCTAGTGCCGCGGCACCAGGGCCGGGCATCCCCGAGGGCGCCCGCGCCCGCCAAAAAGCCGGAATCTCCCCGCCGGGCATCCGACAACGCCCTGATCAGCGCGTTTGCTGCCAGCGGTCACTGGCACGATGTGGATACCCGGTGAAAGCGCGTTACCGACGGGTACCCAAACGCTCCGACCCGGCATACCCTGCGCGTCATGACGGACTCGAAGGCCCCGGAGAAGGCCACAGAGAAGACCGGTACGGGCACGGCCGGCACCAACCCCCTCGCGCCCGCCCCCGCCGGCGCCCGCAGCGCCGTCGACGTGGTCACGCCCGAGCTGGTCGCCCAGCTCACCAAGGGTGTGGCCGGCTCCGGCCGCACCGCCAACCACACGCCGTTCACCGGTGAGAAGCTGGCCGACCTTCCCGAGTCCACGCCCAAGGACGTGGCGGAGGCGTTCGCCCGGGCTCGCAAGGCGCAGTCCGCCTGGGGCGCCACCCCGGTACGGCAGCGCGCCGCCGTCCTGCTGCGCTTCCACGATCTGGTGCTCGCCCGCCAGTCCGAGATCCTCGACCTGATCCAGCTGGAGACCGGCAAGGCCCGTCTGCACGCCCACGAGGAGGTGCTGGCCGTCGCCATCGCGGCCCGGCACTACGGCCGTCGGGCGTCCGCCTACCTTCGGCCGAAGCGCCACACCGGCGCCATTCCGGCGCTCACGCGCGTCACCGAGCTGCGCCATCCGCGCGGCGTCGTCGGCCAGATCGCCCCCTGGAACTACCCCTTGGAGCTGTCGGTAGGCGACGCGATCCCGGCCTTCGCCGCGGGCAACGCCGTGGTGATGAAGCCCGACACGGAGACGTGTCTGACCGCGCTGTGGGCACGCGACCTGCTGATCGAGGCCGGGCTGCCCGCCGAGGTCTTCCAGGTCGTCATCGGTGACGGACCGGTCGTCGGCCCCGAGATCGTCAAGCACGCCGACTACGTCTCCTTCACCGGCTCCACCCGCACCGGCCGCGAGGTCGCCCAGGGCGCCGCCGCCCGGCTCGTCGGGGTCTCGCTGGAGCTCGGCGGCAAGAACGCCATGCTGGTCCTGGAGGACGCGGACATCGAGAAGGCCGCCGCGGGTGCCGTGCGTGCCTGCTTCTCCTCCGCGGGCCAGCTCTGCATCTCCATCGAACGGCTGTACGTCCACGAGTCGATCGCGGACGCCTTCCTGGAACGGTTCGTGGCCCGCACCAAGGCGATGCGGCTCGGCAGGTCCCTCGCGTACGGCGCGGACATGGGCTCGCTGGTGGGCGACCGCCAGCTGGAGACCGTGACCCGGCACGTGGAGGAGGCGGTCGCCAAGGGCGCGAAGGTGCTGGCCGGAGGCGTCGCCCGGCCGGACGTCGGCCCGTACTTCTTCGAGCCGACGATCCTCGACGGGGTCGAGGCGCCCATGTCGGTGTGCGCGGAGGAGACCTTCGGCCCGGTCGTGTCCGTCTACCGGTTCACGTCGGAGGACGAGGTGGTCGAGCGGGCGAACGCCACGCCGTACGGCCTGAACTCGTCCGTCTGGACGAAGGACGGACGGCGTGGCCGCGCCGTCGCCGCCCGACTGCGCACCGGCACGGTCAACGTCAACGAGGGCTACGCGCCCGCGTACGGCAGCGCCCAGTCGCCGATGGGCGGGATGAAGGACTCGGGACTCGGCCGCCGCCACGGCTCCGAGGGCATCCTCAAGTACACCGAGGCCCAGACCGTCGCCCACCAGCGGCTGCTGCCCATGGCGCCGTCGTTCGGCATGGACGACGAGAAGTACGCGGCGCTGATGAGCCGCAGCCTGAAGCTGATGAAGGCGTTCCGCTTCCGCTAGGCCCTGCCGAGCGGTCGGAGCACTGTCACCACCCGTTCTCAACGAGGAGAGCACGTGTCGCAGGAGAAGTCGGTCCACGCCCGGGACGAGGACGGGTACGACTATGACGTCATCGTCGTGGGGTCGGGGTTCGGCGGATCCGTCTCCGCCCTCCGCCTGACCGAGAAGGGCTACCGGGTGGGCGTGCTGGAGGCCGGACGCCGCTTCACCCGCGACACCCTCCCGAAGAACTCCTGGGACCTGAGGAACTACCTCTGGGCCCCCAAGTTCGGCATGTACGGCATCCAGCGCATCCATCTGCTGGGCAATGTGATGGTGCTGGCGGGAGCCGGGGTCGGCGGCGGTTCCCTCAACTACGCCAACACGCTCTACGTGCCCCCGAAGCCCTTCTTCGAGGACCCGCAGTGGCGGGACATCACCGACTGGCGGGAGGAGCTGGAGCCGTACTACGACCAGGCGCGGCGCATGCTCGGGGTACGGCTGAACCCGACCATGACCCCGTCCGACGTGCACCTGAAGGCCGCGGCCGAGCGGATGGGCGTGGGCGACACCTTCCACATGGCACCGGTCGGAGTGTTCTTCGGCGACGGTGAGGACGCGGACGGAGGCGTGAAGGCCAAGGCGGGGGAGCAGGTCGCCGACCCCTACTTCGGGGGCGCCGGACCGGACCGCAAGGCATGCACCGAGTGCGGTGAGTGCATGACCGGATGCCGCCACGGCGCGAAGAACACCCTCAACGAGAACTACCTCTACCTCGCCGAGAAGGCGGGAGCGGTCGTGCACCCCATGACGACCGTCGTGACGATCACGGACGACTCCCAGGGCGGATACGCGATCGCCACGCTCCCCACCGACAACCGCCGCAAGGGCAAGGGCCGGACCTTCAAGGCCCGGCGGGTCGTCCTCGCCGCCGGAACCTACGGCACCCAGACCCTGCTGCACCGTATGAAGGCGGGCGGGCTGCTGCCGCGCATCTCCGACCGTCTGGGCGTGCTGACGCGCACCAACTCCGAAGCGATCGTAGGTGCCCAGACGGACGACCGGCGCTACCGGAAGGCCACCGGCGAGGCACGGGCCGACTTCACGCGCGGGGTCGCCATCACCTCCTCGATCCACCCGGACGAGAACACGCATATCGAGCCGGTCCGCTACGGCAAGGGCTCCAACGCCATGGGCGGCATGTCGATACTCCAGGTCCCGTTCTCCGAGGGCTCGTCGAGGGCCGCGGCCTGGCTGGCCAACGCCGCCCGTCACCCCCTCCTCCTGCTGCGCTCGCTCTCCAACCGCCGCTGGTCGGAGCGGACCATCATCGGCCTGGTGATGCAGTCGCTGGACAACTCGCTGACGACGTATCTGAAGCCGGACGGAATGGGCAAGGGCCTGCTGACCGCACGCCAGGGGCACGGCTCCCCCAACCCCAAGCAGATCAGGGCGGCGTCGGAGAGCGCCGACGCGCTGGCCACCGAGATCAACGGATTCGCCGGCTCGAACGTCGGCGAGCTGATGGGCACCCCGCTGACCGCGCACTTCCTCGGCGGCTGCCCGATCGGCTCCTCCCGGGAGAGCGGAGTGATCGACCCGTACCACCGGCTGTACGGCCATCCCGGAATCTCGGTCGTGGACGGTGCTGCGGTCTCCGCGAACCTCGGCGTCAACCCGTCCTTGACGATCACCGCTCAGGCCGAGCGCGCGATGTCGTACTGGCCCAACAAGGGCGAGGCCGACCCGCGTCCGTCCCAGGGCACGGTCTATGAGCGGCTGAAGCCGGTGGAGCCGCAGTCGCCCGCGGTCCCGGCGGAGGCGTTCGGAGCGCTGCGGCTGCCGTTCCTCGGGATTCCGGCGGTGCCGCCGAAGCAGCCGAAGCAGCCGGAGAAGTAGCGGAAGCGGCGGAGGCAGAGAAAGAGCGGACCAAGAACGAAGAAAAACAAAGAAGGACAAAGAAGAAGGACCTGTGCCCCCCTCCGAGCTCAGGTCCTTCTTCTTTATGTGCGAGGCGTTCTGCACGCCTGTCGCAGTCTGGGGGCGGTTCCCCCGGGCCTTACGCGGCCGGGGAACCCGCCTTGCGGCGCCGCATCGCGAACACCACACCGCCACCGGCGACGACCGCGACACCGCCGACGAGGGCGATGGTCGGAAGCGCGGAGGAGGAACCGGTCGAGGCGAGGCTGCCGGTCACCTCCTGCGTGTTGGTCTTGCTCGGCTTGGTGGTGGGAACCGGGACCTGGCCGCCCTCCTGGGGCTTGGTGCCGTCCGTGTCCGTACCGGGTTTGACGATCTGGATGACGTAACCGGCCTGGCCCGCCGCCACGCAGTTCGCCTCCTCGTCGAAGTAGATGCCGCCGCCGATGGTCAGTGCGGAACCGACCGGAGCGCTCGACTTCACGTTCAGACGGAGCTGGTAGTCGACCGTCTTGCCGCCATCGATGTCGGAGAGGTCGAGGTAGTTCAGGGAGTAGCCGTCCTCGTCCTTGATGTCGACCCAGGTGCCGCCGACCTTCGCCTGCAGCTGGACCTCGCTGGACTTGAACGGGTTCTCGGCGTGCTCGTCGGCCGGGCCGACGCCCGCGTAGAAGATGACGTCCTTCAGGTCCGTCTTCGTCGGGTTGGCGACCTCGAGCGTGAAGGGGTGCCAGCCGCTGCCCACCGCGACCTTGCCGGGCAGGCCGGTGAGCTTCACATCGAGCTTCGACTTGTAGGCGTCCGACGAGCAGTCGGTGGCCGGCTCGGTGGGCTCACCGCTGTCGGTCGGCGTGGCCGTCGCGGGTGCCGATGCCGACGACGAAGCGGAAGCCGACGACGAGGCCGATGCGGAGGCCGATGCGGACGCGGAAGCGGAAGCGGAAGCCGACGCGGACTGCGACGCCCCCGAGTCGGCGCTCTCGGACGCCGAGCCGCTGGGCGACGGGCTGCCCGTGCTCTGGGCCGGGGACCCTGTGGGCGACTCCTCGGCGAACGCGGCCGGCGCCGAGAGAAGCGCGATCGGTGCGATGGCGGCCGTCGCCGCAGCGGCGGCCAAGGCACGGCGAAGCTTCATGAAGACCTCGGGAAGTCCGATGCGCCGCGAAAGCACGGCACATGCCTGGGAGGCCTCCGCGTGTGGGGCGCGGGTGTGGCCCTTGATTCAGTCGGTTCGGTAGGTGTGACCCGCGGCTTCTGGGAAAGGTTGCAGCGCCTTTACACGCTTCATATGTGGGGTGGGTCACACCCGTGACCGACTTGTGAACGTCAGTTCGCAGCCGTAGAACTGACCCTCGTGTCTGATCACCCCGAGCGGCCTTCCGTCCCCGACGATGTGTGGGAACGGTTCGCCCGCGACTCCGAGCGCGACATCCGCGCCTCGGCACCCAAAGAGCCGTCCGCACGGGCGCGCCTGGTCACCCAGCGGCTTCGGCGACAGGACGAACAGGGCGTGCGTCCCGGTACCTGGCGCGCCCCCACGGCATCCACCGGCCGCCGGGCGCGGCGCCCGATCTGGACGGTGATCGGAGTGCTCGTCGCGGCAGCGGTCGCCGTGGTCGCCATGAGGCCCTCGCTGCTGCCCGGCGACCCGTTCGGCACCCGTTCGGCGGCCGACACCGACACCGCGCGGCTGCCCGCCGAGTCCGGTCAGCCCACGGCGCCGCCCTCGTCCACGTCGACGGACATTCCCACCCTTCAGCACCCTTTCGCCGGTTCCCCCGCCCTGAACTGGGCAGAGGGCGAGTCCGCGATCGTGACGCCCCGCGCCGAGCCGGTCGGCACCATGACCAAGAGCCAGGTCGCCACCGCCCTGCGGCTGACGAAGACCCTGCTCGTCGACGCGAACCTCAACCCGGACACCCTGTCCGGCAAACGCCCGACGGCGGCCCTGGACGTACTGGACCCCCAGCAGCCGAGCGTTCTCTCCGACCTCAAGAAGTCCCTCGCCACTCCGTCCCAGAAATACGACCCGCTGCTGCTCATCAGCCGCTTCGATCCGCGTCAGGCGCGGCTCGTCGGCAAGACGGTGAAGGTACGCGGTCGCACCACCTTCTCCGCCGGAGACCACGGGGTGCGCGTCCACGCCGACTACACCTTCGTCTACGCGCTGTCCCGGGGCGACTCCAAGGAGGTGACCCGCACGATCGTGCGCCGTGTCATCGACACCGAACTGGACGACCCGGCGCGCTACCAGGTCACCGCGGGCAGGATCCAGCTCATCCGCTACGACTCGTACTGGGGCAACACGGCCTGCGGCGTCTACGACGGCTACCTGCACCCGCAGTTCCTGTCCGCCGCACCGTCCGGGACCGACCCGACCGGTCCGACGTCGGACCCGTACGACCGCAGCAAGGACCTCGGCAAGGCGGACAGCAAGACGTGCGAGACGGTGTCGAGGACCTGAGGAGGACCTGAAGACCTGATGGCCTGATGGCCCGAGAACCTGAGGATCCGAGAAGCGCGCCGGCCGGCCCCGGGCGTCCCCGGAGCCGACCGTTCTCCGGTGACCGGGCTGCTGTCCCCTGCCGTCCGGTCACATCCCTGGAGCGAGGTCCCACAGCGCACGGCACGCTCCGTACTCGTGCGCCTCATCGCTCCAGTGGAGCCACGCGTGGTTCTTGCGGGCCCGCCCCTGGCTGACACGGACACCGGTACCAACGAAGTCCGCGAGGCCCCGGTCACGCGCCGTACGGGTGAGAGGGCATACGAACGTGGGTGCGCCGGACGCCCGTCGAACGAGGGTCCGCGACGGTCGTCAGATGCGCCCCCGGCACAGTTCGAGCAGGGACATCGCGAGGGCCGTGCCGGGCCTGCCGAGCGCGTCCCTGTAGCGGGAGAGGATCTCCATCTCGCGGGAGAGGTTCACCCGTCGGCCGCCCGAGGCGATGCGGGCCTCCTGGATGACGGCGGAGACCGCCATGCGCTCCTGGATGAGCCCGATGATGTGGTCGTCGAGCGCGTCGATGCGTTCACGGGCGCCGGTGATCACACCGGCGGCCTCGGGGGTGCGGGCGCCGGTCTTCTCGGCTTTCCCGCTCTTCGCGGCCGTCTCGGAGGCGGAGGCGGAGGTGGCGATGGTCATGGCGGGGGCTCCTCGGTGTCGATGTCGCGGTGAGGTGCCCCGGATCCTGATGGCGGTCCGCAAACGCCAGGCGCCCCGGACCGTATCGGCCCGGGGCGCCTGGGAAGTCGCTTGTCAGTAGCTCAAGCAGCACGACCATGGCAGCCGGCGGGCCGGATGCCATAGGTAAAGAAGCAGGTCGCGTGCGTGTGCATGGACCCAGTATGCCCGGGCCGCCGCCGGTCGCCAATCGGGCCCGGATCGTGAGACGGGGAGCCGTCCGCGCCCGCCCCGTTAGAATCGGTAGCACAGCCCCTGTCAAGCCGCCGGAAGGCAACCCGTGTCATCAGCGACCCCCGCTGCCGCCGCCCCCGACACCGTCCTGGTCGTCGATTTCGGCGCGCAGTACGCCCAGCTCATCGCCCGTCGCGTCCGTGAGGCCCGGGTCTACAGCGAGATCGTGCCGAGCACCATGCCGGTCGAGGAGATGCTCGCCAAGAACCCCGCGGCGATCATCCTCTCCGGTGGCCCCTCGTCGGTCTACGAGGAGGGCGCCCCGACCGTGGACCGCTCCCTCTTCGAGGCCGGTGTCCCGGTCTTCGGCATGTGCTACGGCTTCCAGCTGATGGCCCAGGCCCTCGGCGGCACCGTGGACAACACCGGGGCGCGGGAGTACGGCCGCACGGCACTGGCCGTCTCCAGGCCGTCCTCCACGCTCTTCGAGGGCACCCCCGCAGAGCAGTCCGTCTGGATGTCCCACGGCGACGCCTGCTCCGCGGCGCCCGAGGGCTTCCTCGTCTCGGCGTCCACGGGCGTGGTCCCGGTGGCCGCCTTCGAGAACGACGAGAAGAAGCTGTACGGCGTCCAGTACCACCCCGAGGTCATGCACTCCACGCACGGCCAGCAGGTGCTGGAGCACTTCCTCTACCGCGGCGCGGGCCTGACCCCCACCTGGACCACGGGCAATGTGATCGAGGAGCAGGTCGAGGCGATCCGCGAGCAGGTCGGCACCAAGCGCGCCATCTGCGGCCTGTCCGGCGGCGTGGACTCCGCCGTGGCCGCCGCGCTCGTGCAGAAGGCGATCGGTTCGCAGCTGACCTGCGTCTACGTCGACCACGGTCTGATGCGCAAGGGCGAGACCGAGCAGGTCGAGAAGGACTTCGTCGCGGCCACCGGCGTCCAGCTGAAGGTCGTCGACGCCGAGGAGCGCTTCCTGACGGCGCTCAAGGGCGTCTCGGACCCCGAGGAGAAGCGGAAGATCATCGGGCGCGAGTTCATCCGCGTCTTCGAGCAGGCCCAGGCCGAGATCATCGCCGAGGTGGGCGAGAGCGGCGAGCCCGTCGAGTTCCTCGTCCAGGGCACCCTCTACCCCGACGTGGTCGAGTCCGGCGGCGGCACCGGCACGGCCAACATCAAGTCCCACCACAACGTGGGCGGACTCCCCGAGGACCTGGAGTTCAAGCTCATCGAGCCCCTCCGGAAGCTGTTCAAGGACGAGGTCCGCATGGTCGGCCAGGAACTCGGCCTGCCGGAGGAGATCGTCCAGCGCCAGCCCTTCCCGGGACCCGGCCTCGGCATCCGCATCGTCGGAGAGGTCACCAAGGAGCGGCTCGACCTGCTGCGCGAGGCCGACGCCATCGCCCGCGAGGAGCTGACCGCGGCCGGTCTCGACCGTGAGATCTGGCAGTGCCCGGTGGTGCTGCTGGCCGACGTCCGCAGCGTGGGCGTCCAGGGCGACGGGCGGACGTACGGCCACCCGATCGTGCTGCGCCCGGTGTCGTCCGAGGACGCCATGACCGCCGACTGGTCCCGGCTCCCGTACGACGTGCTCGCGAAGATCTCCACCCGCATCACGAACGAGGTCCGCGACGTCAACCGAGTAGTGGTCGACGTGACCTCGAAGCCCCCGGGCACCATCGAGTGGGAGTAACCCCCCTCAACTCCGACGACGCCCGCACCCCGCCAGGGGAGCGGGCGTTGCCCCATTAGGGGCGCCACGACGCACCCGCGCGCATCGACGGACGGGGACCCTCTCGATAGGGGCGCGGGGAACTGCGCAACCAACCACAATGCACCCGCACGTGCCGACGCACAGGGGCGCCCGCTCAGGGGCGCGGGGAACTGCGCAACCCCCCGCGCACCCCCAGTGGGTAACGGTTGCGCACTCTCTTCACCGAACACCTCTGGCCACCTGCAGAAACCGCCGGTAACTTCCGCTGCGTACAGGAACCCAGTGCTGGAGGACACATGCACGGGCCGACCCCGCCATCGCCCCTGCCCACCGAAAAGCTGCAGTTCGCCATGCCGCCGATGCATGAATCGCCGGACGACGAACGGCAGCACCGCAAAGAGCGCCTGGCCGGAGCCCTGCGGATCTTCGGACGGCTCGGTTTCGAGGACGGGGTGTCCGGGCACATCACCGCCCGCGACCCCGAGTACAGCGACTGCTTCTGGGTCAACCCGTTCGGGATGCCCTTCAGGCACGTCACCGTGAGCGACCTGGTGCTGGCGAACCAGGAGGGGCAGGTGATCGAGGGCCGCTACCACGTGAACCAGGCGGCGTTCACCGTGCACGTGCAGGTACACGCCGCCCGCCCGGATGTCGTCGCCGTCGCCCACTGCCACTCGGTCCACGGGCGGGCCCTCGCGGCACTCGGCGACCTGCTGGACCCCATCACCCAGGAGTCCTGTGCCTTCTACGAGGACCACGCCGTGTACGACGCCTACACCGGGGTCGCCGTCGACGCGGAGGAGGGCCGCCGGATCGCGGCCGCGCTCGACAGCCGCAAGGCACTCGTTCTGCGCAACCACGGGCTGCTGACCGTGGGCGACTCGGTGGACGCGGCGGCCTGGTGGTTCCTGTCGCTGGAACGCTCGGCCCAGGTGCAGCTCGCCGCGAAGGCGGCGGGACGGCCCGTCCTGATCGAACACCGGCAGGCGGTGGCGACGCGGGAGCAGCTCGGTGGGGACCTGGTGGCCTGGATCAACTACCAGCCGCTGTGGCAGGACATCAGCCGGAGCGAACCGGACCTGCTGAGCTGACGGCCGGAGGACGACCGTACGAGCCGGGCGGCGGTCAACCCAGAACCCTTTCTTTCACCCTCCCGGACGGGAGCCGTCGGACGTGACCCGTCCCGTACGGCACAATTCGCCTGTGTCGCCCGGAAGTTGCTGTGGCGGATGTGGCGTGGCTTGATGATCTGGCGCGGGGAAGGCGGCAGCGGGCGTGGCGGTGCAGGAAGCGGGGCGGAGCGCGGTGCGCGGCAGCGGTCCGGGTACGCACGAAGGGGGCTGCACCTGCGGGGACTGCCCGCACGGCGCGCGTGAGGGGCACCGTCGCGCGGTCGCCGAGTTCCTGGCGAAGCGGGAGCAGTACGCCTCCGGGCGGGGGCTGCCCCCGGCGGTGGCGCACTCCGCGTCGGCGTCCCGCCAGTGGGTGTCCGACGAACTGACCCAGTCAGCGGGCCTCGTCGCCGAGCGCGGCCGGGCCGAGGGCGAGGCATGGCTGGGCCGGCTGTGGCGGCGTACGGCGGCCGCTGTGTGGGGCGCGACGGGCGTGCTGCTGCTGGCTCAGGCGCTGACGGCGATCGGCGCGGGCTGGACCGTGGCGCGCACGACCGGACTGATCGCGGCCGTGCTGACGGGCGCGGCGCTGACGGCGGCGGCCTGTCTGCACCGGGCGCGCGGCGGAGTGCTCGCGCCCCTGATCGGGGAGGACAACCGGCTGTCGACCTCCCGCGCGGTGGCGGCCGGTTGGGTGCTGTTCGTGGTGTACACGGTGCTGGTGCTGGCCGGTGAACTGGCGGCGGCCTCGGCGCGGGGCCGGCGCGACGCGCTGCTCGCCGGACTCGGTCTGGCGCACGGGGCGGGCGTGGTGACCGTGGTCGCGGTGATCTGCGGGATCGCCGTCCTGGTGCGACGCGTGGTGGGAGTGCGGGTGCTCGGCCAGCGTCTGCAGAAGATCCGTGCCGACCGGCCGCGTGCGGCGGATCTGCTGACGGACGACGCGGGCCGCGGCAGTTTCGCCGACACGCAGTATGTGGTGATCGGCGCGGTCGCCCTGGCCTTCGCGGTGGTACGGCTGGCCCGCCGCCCCGACCGGCTGCCCGATCTGCCGTGGAGCCTCGCCCTGCTTGTTCTGGTCTCGGCGGCCACCTATCTCGCGGCCAAGTACGCGGAGGGCGGCCGTCCGGTGGTCCTCTCGGTGGTCAGGGTGCGGGAGGCGGGCGATCTGGACGCGCCGATCCGCACGGGTGACGACATCGAGATCCGCGGAGTCGGCTTCGTACCGCCCGGCGCCCAGACAGCGGACAGTCTGTCCCGCATGGTGGTCCGCATCGGCGCTGTCCATGTCCACGTGCCCCTGGTCCCGGTCATCGGCGGCTTCAGCAACCCGACGGACACGCTCGTGACGGTTCCGGTCCCGGTGGACGTGGAGCCGGGGCGGGTGGAGGTGCAGGTGGTGACCGCTGCCGGGGTGGAGACCAATCGGGTGGGAATCGAGGTGACGGAATGAAGGCTCGCCCGAACCGACTTCTCCCAGGCAGGAGGCGGATCAAGGAACGCCTGACGCGCCGGAAAATATGAGAAATCAGGGCGCCGCGCTTGAGCCGACGTCCCTCTTCGCACGTATGGTCTGTTGAGGAGTCAACGGCATGGCGAGCGAGAGGCGGCGGACACGATGGCTCAGGACATTCGCACGGACTCCCACACCTCGTACCTCGATGCGCGCCGCGACGGGCGGGACGCCGCCGTCCGGTACGCGCTCCTTCCCCTGCGTATCTTCCTCGGCGTCACCTTCATCTACGCGGGCCTGGACAAGTTCACGGACAGCGCTTTCATGCACGCCTCGGGCGCCGGTTCGATCGGCGACCTCATGCACAGCGTGCGGGGCTCGTCGGCGATCCCGGCCCTGGTCGACCTCGCGCTGAAGAACCCTGTCGGCTTCGGCTACGCCATCGCCCTGGGCGAACTGGCCGTCGGCATCGGCACACTCGTCGGCCTGCTGGGCCGCATCGCCGCGCTCGGTGGCGCGCTCATCTCGATGAGCCTCTGGCTGACCGTCAGCTGGGCGTCCAGCCCCTACTACTACGGCAACGACCTCGCCTATCTGATGGCGTGGATTCCGCTGGTCCTGGCGGGCACGCCGTACCTGTCCCTGGACGCCGCGCTCCACGCCCGCAGGCGGCGCGCCGACAGCTGACCGGCAGCCTAAGGAGCCGTCGCCCCGTCCCGCCCGGCCTCCGGCGCCCGGCGGGCCTGGCGGCGGCTCCTGCGTATCGCGCCGGCCAGCAGGCCCGTTAGGGCCGCGAGGCACAGCCCACCCGCGACCATCGGGGCGACCGCGAACCACGGCGCCTTCCAGGCCCCGCTCGCGTCTCCCAGGTACACGACTCCCGTGGCGGCGAGGACGGCACCGGCGATCAGCCGGCCGGGCTGGAACTCATGACGCAGCACGGTCCACCTCCACCTGTCCCGCACCGACCTCGAGGCCGAGGCGGAGCGTGGCCGCATTCCGCGTCCCCGACGCGGGGGAGAGCGTCACCTGCTTGTGCCTGCCCGGTTTCACGTCCACGTCCTTCCCGGACTCGCCCGGCAACTTGATGTCGCCGACGCCCGCGTCGATCTGCAGCTCCACCCTGGCGTCCTTGGGGACCACCACCCTGAGACGGCCCACGCCCACCTGCGCACGGGTCGACACGGTCTGCCCTCCCGCGAGCTCGAGACGGCTGAGGTCGAGGGTGCCCACGCCGGCGCCCAGCTCGTACTTGTCCCGGACGGCCGTCGCCGAGGCGGGCGCCCAGGTCGTCCGGTCCCAGTGCGTGCCGATGTTGTCGGGCAGGGCGGCCGATCCTGCCAGCAGCCCCGCCGTGATGATCGCCAGGAAGACCGATCCCGCTCCCGTACGGCCCAGGAAGGAGCTGATCGCGATGCCCAGGCCCAGGACCACGAGCGCACTCGCCAGCCCCGTCTGCAGACTCGTGCCGAGCGCCCGGTCGTGCCAGGTCAGACCCATGCCGAGACCACCGGCGAGCAGGGCGAGCAGAAAGATCCAGCCGCCTGTCCAGCGTGGGCCCTTCGGCCTTGCCCCCTCCTCGGCGCGCGGTCGCTGTCCATAAGGCCGTCCGCGGACGCCACCGGCCGCCACCGCGGCGACGGTAGGGGCCGGTGTGTCGCTGGGGCCCCACAGATAGCCCGTACCGCCCACATGCGTTCCGTCCTTGACGATGGGCTCGCGCCACCAGGAGGGATAGGAGGCGGGTACGGGCGGTGCCGTGGCCTCCGGCGGCGCATCGGCCACCGCCTGCGCCGCGAGCGGGTCGGGGTCGGGGGCGCCGCGCTGCCGCGACCAGTAACCCGCGCCCGCGAGAAGCAGCGACACGACGGCGGCGAAGGTCAGCACCCCGCCGTTTCTGAGCATCGAGAGGAAGACCCCGCAGCCCACCAGGGCGAAGAGGACCGCTGCCAGAGCCTGGCCGTCGACACGGCCGGTCAGCAGCTTGCGGATCTCGTTCTCCTCCTCGTCCTCGTAAGGGACCAGGAGCCATACGAACCCGTAGAAGATGAGACCGAGGCCGCCCGTCGCGGAGAGCACCGCGAGCACGATCCGGAAGATCACCGGGTCCATGTCGCACTGGCGGCCGAGACCTGCGCAGACGCCGCCCAGCATCTTGTACCGCCGGTCCCGCCGGAACGGCCCCGGGCCCTCTTCCGCGTCCGCGCCCGGGGGGCGGGCCGCGTCCCCGTGAGCGCGCGGCTCCTCCCCCGCCGCGGAGCGGTGCCCGGCGGCGGGGACATGCCCCGCGCCGGGGTCGTCCCCCGCTGCCGCGTGCTGCTCGTCCGTCATGGGTCCATGGTCGCCGCCGCGGCCGTCCGGCGGCAGTCGGGACGACCCTGGCAGAACCCTGAGATCTGCCCTGACACCCGGCGAGGGAGGCGTTCGGCCACCGGATTCGGAGATCAGGGGAGTCTAGGGGGCCGACCCTGATGTCCCGCCGGGCCGGCCGTGTGACCATCGTTGACATGCCGGACGCCGCAGCAGCTGTGCCCCTCGCCGACCCGCGGCCGCCGCGCAAGCTCTACCGCAGCAGCGACGGCCGCTGGCTCGGGGGCGTGGCGCGGGGGCTCGCCGGGCATCTCGGCCTGCCCGTGATCTGGGTGCGCCTGGTCTTCGTCGGCCTGACGACGGCGGACGGACTCGGTGCGCTGCTGTACGCCGCGTTCTGGTTCTTCGTCCCGCTGGGCGTCGGCGGCGTCGACGACCGGCGTGCCCCGTCCCTGGTCGGCACCGAGGCCTCTCCCGAGGGCCGCCGTCGGCTCGTCGCCCGCAGGCCCGACCGGGGCCAGATCGTCGCCCTGCTGCTCATGGTCGTCGTGGCGCTGTCCTTCGTGGGCAGCGTGAACCTCAGCAGCGGCGCCAAGGTGTATCTCGTCCCGGCCGTCCTCGTCGCCGCGGGCGTCGCCCTGGTCTGGCGCCAGGCGGACAACGCGCGGAGGGCCCGCTGGGTGGAGGTCGGCGGCCGCAGGCGCACGCTCACGCTGCTGCGTGCCGCGGCCGGAGTCCTGCTGGTCACGGCGGGCGTCTCCGCCATCTTCGTGCTGCAGGGTTCCGCGGCCCACCTCGGCTCCGTCCTGCAGGCCGCCCTCGCGGTCCTCGTCGGCATCACGCTGCTGGCCGGTCCCTATCTCGTCAGGATGACCCAGGATCTGTCCGAGGAGCGTCTGATGCGCATCAGGGCCCAGGAGCGCGCCGAGGTCGCCGCCCATGTCCACGACTCGGTCCTGCACACCCTCACCCTGATCCAGCGCAACGCGGACAACGCGGGCGAGGTACGCCGTCTCGCCCGCGCCCAGGAACGCGACCTGCGGGCCTGGCTCTACAAACCGGAGGGCAACGGCAAGGACGAGGACGAGGAGCCCGGCACCCTCGCGGAGGCGGTCCGGCGCAACGCGGCGGAGGTGGAGGACAAGCACGGCGTGCCCATAGAGGTCGTCATCGTGGGCGACTGCCCCCTGGACGAGCGGATCGGCGCACAGATGCAGGCCGCGCGCGAAGCGATGGTGAACGCCGCCAAGTACGGTGGCGAGGGCGGCGCCGTCCAGGTCTACGCCGAGGCCGAGGGACGGACGGTCTTCGTGTCCGTCCGCGACCGCGGCCCGGGCTTCGACATCGACGCGATTCCCGCCGACCGCATGGGTGTCAGAGAATCGATCATCGGCCGTATGGAGCGCCACGGCGGCACGGCGCGGCTGCGGGCCGTGCCGGGCGGCGGTACGGAGGTCGAGCTGGAGATGGAGAGGGCGGAGAACACGTCATGAGCGACGCGAACGAGTCGGCGGGCCCGGCGGAGCCGGAGCGGGTGAGCGGGGGCGCCGAGGAGCGGCGCGTGCGGGTCGTACTCGTGGACGACCACCGTATGTTCCGTACGGGCGTCCAGGCCGAGATCGGGCAGACCGAACGCACCGGAGTCGAGGTCGTCGGAGAGGCCGCCGATGTCGACCAGGCGGTGAGCGTCATCACCGCCACCCGTCCCGAGGTGGTCCTCCTCGACGTGCATCTGCCGGGCGGCGGCGGTGTCGAGGTGCTGCGCCGCTGCGTGCCCCTGATGGCCGACGCGCAGCGGCCGGTCCGCTTCCTCGCCCTGTCGGTCTCTGACGCGGCGGAGGACGTGATCGGGGTGATCAGGGGCGGCGCCCGCGGCTATGTCACCAAGACGATCACCGGCTCCGACCTCGTCGACTCGGTCTTCCGCGTGCAGGACGGCGACGCGGTGTTCTCGCCGCGCCTGGCAGGGTTCGTCCTCGACGCGTTCGCCTCCACCGACGCCCCACCGGTCGACGAGGACCTGGACCGCCTCACCCAGCGCGAACGCGAGGTGCTGCGCCTGATCGCCCGTGGCTATGCCTACAAGGAGATCGCCAAGCAGCTGTTCATCTCGGTGAAGACGGTCGAGTCCCATGTCTCGGCGGTACTGCGCAAGCTCCAGCTGTCGAACCGTCACGAGCTGACCCGGTGGGCGACGGCACGACGCCTGGTGTGATCCGTCCCGGCTTCGTTCCTGACGGTTCCTCGACCGGGGGCCGCTCACTCCACCCGGGTGGCCCCGGCGAACGGCATCTCGTCGATCGGCGCCAGCCGCACGGGCGCCGAGGGATTGGGGGCGTGGATCATCTGGCCGTGCCCCACGTAGATACCCACGTGGCTGACCCCGGAGTAGAAGAACACCAGGTCACCGGGGAGGAGTTCGGAGCGCGAGACGCGTCGGCCCGCGTCGATCTGGGAGTACGTCGTGCGTGGCAGGGAGACGCCCGCCGAGTGATACGCGGCCTGCACCAGGCCTGAGCAGTCGAACGCGTGCGGGCCGGTGGCGCCCCAGACATAGGGGCTGCCCAGCTTTCCGTACGCGTACGCCACCGCTGCCGCCGCCCGTGCGTTCGGCGCCTGCGCCGTCGCCGCCGCGGCGGACACCGGCCCCAGGTCCCGCAGGGCGTCGCGCGACGCCCTGCCCGTGCCCCCGTCCGTCGCGAGCTGTGCCCGCTGGCCCTGGGTCAGTCGGGACAGCAGTTCACGCGCCCGGCTCAGCTTCTCGTTGATCGTCTGCTGCTGCCGGTGCAGTTCCGACTGACGCGACTTCAGCGAGGCCAGTTCCACTCGTGCCGCGCCACGCAGCCGCTCGATCTCCCGTAGTTGCGTGCGCACACGCGCGACGGCCGAGGCCTGCCGGCTGTCGACCCGCTCGGTGAAGGACGCGTTGTCGAGATAGTGGCCGGGGTCCGAGGAGAGCAGGAGCCGCACGGAGGGGTCGATGCCCCCCTCGCGGTACTGCGCGGCGGCGGCGAAACCCAGCGCCTGACGCGCGGAGTTGAGCCGGTCCGTCCGGCGGGCGGCCTCGTCCTGGAGGGCATTCAGACGTGCCCGGGCCTTGTCCGCCTGCTCTTTCGCGCCGTCGTACTTCTCGGTCGCGGTCTCCGCCTCCTGGTACAGCTTGTCGACCTGAGCCTTGACCTGGGCCGGGGAGAGCCGGGGATCGGCATGCCCCGTGCCGTCGAAGCCGACGGCCGTCGCCGCTCCCGCGAGGGCGATCGTCGCGGCGGTACGAGCCGTGGTCCCGCCGAGCGAACGCTGCCTGGGCTTGCGGTGCGCTGCCACCTGGACGTCCTGTCCTTTCGTACGACCGCCCGGGCCACGAGCGGTGTTACGCGTCCGGCGGCGTCCCGCACAGGGGAAGCGGGGCGCCGCCGGACCTTCTCGGCGGTGGTGTCCGGCGGCCACCCCTGGCCCGGGCGGCGATGGGGAGCCGGTCACCTGGGGGAGGACGCTAAGCCGCGCCGTGACCGCTTCGTGATGCGATGTCCGGAAGTGATGCGACAGGACTGCTGGTGACCGTATGTGACCGTGATCCGGCCCCTCGGGTGCCGACTTCACGCTGCGCGATGACCGATGCGGTGGTTCCGGGACGCAGGGCGATGACGGGATGCTATGGACGGTGCATATATGCGGCTCGTGGCGGCGGCGTGGGCGCCGTCACCAAGGAGGGGCCGGTGTCAGGGGGTGCGGCCTCGCCTGGCTAGGCTCCGGAGCCATGGACGTACTCATCCATCTCTTCGTCGCCCTGCACATCATCGGCATCGCCGCGCTCCTCGGCGGCTTCCTCACCCAGATGAAGGCGATGGGCCAGGGCACGGCCCGTTTCGTGCCCGGCATGCTGCACGGCGCCCTGACCATGCTGGTCACCGGCGTCGCCCTGGTCGGCCTCAACGAGGCGGACCATCACCCGGTCAACACGATCAAGATCGGCGTCAAGCTGGCCCTGCTGATCGTGATCCTCGGCCTGGTCTACGTGAAGCGCGACGAGGAGCGGGTCGAGAAACCCCTCTTCGCTCTCGTCGGCGCGCTGACCATGGCGAACATCTTCATCGCGGTGCTCTGGGCCTGAGGCGTCCCATGACGGACGGCACCGCTCCCACAAGCACCACGAACCACGCGGCCACCGCGATCCACAGCAGCACCTGGCCCGGGCCGCGCAGCCACGACACCCTGAAGACGGTGCCGTAGGACAGGACCGCCGCCGCCGTCATCCCCAGCGGGAAGACGGTGGCCCAGCGCCGTGGGTCGTACCCGAGCCGTGGTCGCAGCAGCTCGGCCACGGCCAGGAGGCAGTAGCCGACGAGCGCGAGGAAGAGGACGGTGAGGGTCATGCCCCGCAGGGCGTGGTTGTCGTCGTCCGACCACAGGTACATCCCGGTGTGGGCGGCGGCGACGAGCCGCGATCCGCTCAGCGCGGAGATGGCGAGTGCGCCGGCCGCGACCCAGTGGTCTCCCGCACCCCTCACCAGTTCCCGCGGGTCGAAGCACCACAGCCCGGCCAGGTAGCCCAGCAGCCCGAGCCAGAAGAACACCATCGCCGTGTGCGCGAGCCACGCCACTCCCAGAGCGGCCGAGAGCACCGCGCCGAGCACCGAGACCGCCTGGGTCGCCACACATCCGAGGAACACGGCCCCGGGCAGAGGGCGCTCCCAGGCCCGCACCTCCGGGATGATCAGAACCGCCCACCACACCGTGGCCAGCGCGAGGAGCGCCTCGGCGGGCGTCTGCCAGCCCTGGAAGGACAGCCCCGTGCCCAGCGTGGCGGTCGCGGCGACCGGGGCGAGCGCGCTCGGGGAGCCCGCCTCGGCGGGCCAGCGGTCCCGCTCCACGAACGCCCGTACGACGATATCGACGATGAGCCCCAGCCAGGCGACGGCGGTCAGGATCAGGGCGATACGGAAGAGGCCCACGTACCCGGTCTCGTGCAGTGCGTCCGCCAGGATGCCGGTCGCCATCACGGCGGCCCCGACGGCGGGCGGACGCCGCGCCCACCAGGTGCTGAGCGTGGAGGAGGTGCCTGACATGCGCCCGATGCTAAGGACGCGGACGCCGGTTGCGTGGGGGCACGCGCGCGTGGAGGCCGAAAACAACCCCCCGCGCGGGTGCGTCCGGGCGGAGTTCTCGGGGCGGCGGTCGCGTGTCGGTGGGGCGGCCTAGACTCGGAGAGCGATGAGCAGCCTCTTTGACGACAGCTTCCTGGCGGACCTCACGGCCACCCCGGCCCACGACGAGGAACCCCCGCCGCCCGAGGGCGAGCATGCCCCGGAGCCCGTTCCGGACGATCTGTTCGGCGGGCGGTTCGACGTGCCCGCGGACCGGGACCGCTACTACCGCGACGGCGCGCACCGTCCGGTCATCGACCCGCAGGCGCTGCTCGAGGGGCTGAACGACAACCAGGGCGCGGCCGTCGTGCACGCCGGTTCCCCTCTGCTCATCGTGGCCGGCGCCGGCTCGGGAAAGACCCGTGTGCTGACCCACCGCATCGCCTATCTGCTGGCCGAGCGCGGTGTGCACCCCGGCCAGATCCTCGCGATCACCTTCACCAACAAGGCCGCGGGCGAGATGAAGGAGCGGGTCGAACAACTCGTCGGCCCGCGCGCGAACGCGATGTGGGTCATGACGTTCCACAGCGCGTGCGTGCGCATCCTGCGGCGGGAGAGCAAGAGGCTCGGCTTCACGTCCTCCTTCTCGATCTACGACGCCGCCGACAGCAAGCGCCTGATGGCCCTCGTCTGCCGCGATCTGGACCTCGACCCCAAGCGTTTCCCGCCGAAGTCCTTCAGCGCGAAGATCTCCAGTCTGAAGAACGAGCTGATCGACGAGGAGGACTTCGCCGCTCAGGCCGCCGACGGCTTCGAGAAGACCCTCGCGCAGGCGTACGCGCTCTATCAGTCGCGTCTGCGCGAGGCCAACGCGCTCGACTTCGACGACCTGATCATGACGACGGTCAACCTCCTGCGCGCTTTCCCGGACGTCGCCGAGCACTACCGCCGCCGCTTCCGCCATGTCCTGGTCGACGAGTACCAGGACACCAACCACGCCCAGTACGCCCTGGTGCGTGAGCTGGTGGGCCCGGCGGGCGGCGACCGCCCCGAGGACGTCCCGCCCGCCGAGCACGAACTGAGTCCGGCCGAACTGTGCGTCGTGGGCGACGCAGACCAGTCGATCTACGCCTTCCGCGGCGCGACCATCCGCAACATCCTCCAGTTCGAGGAGGACTACCCGGACGCCACCACGATCCTGCTGGAGCAGAACTACCGCTCCACGCAGACGATCCTGAGCGCTGCCAACGCCGTCATCGAGCGCAATGAATCGCGCCGCCCCAAGAAGCTGTGGACCAACGCCGGTGCGGGCGCGCGGATCACCGGTTATGTCGCGGACACCGAGCACGACGAGGCGCAGTTCGTCGCCGACGAGATCGACCGACTCACCGACAAGGGTGAGGCGAAGGCGGGCGACGTCGCCGTCTTCTACCGCACGAACGCCCAGTCCCGTGTCTTCGAAGAGATCTTCATCCGCGTCGGCCTGCCCTACAAGGTCGTGGGCGGCGTCCGGTTCTACGAGCGCAAGGAGGTCCGGGACGTCCTCGCGTATCTGCGGGTGCTGGCGAACCCGGAGGACTCCGTGCCCCTGCGCCGGATCCTGAACGTGCCGAAGCGGGGCATCGGGGAGCGGGCCGAGGCGATGATCGACGCCCTGGCCCAGCGGGAGAAGATCAGCTTCGCGCAGGGACTGCGGCGTGTGGACGAGGCCTACGGCATGGCGGCCCGCTCGACCAACGCGGTCAAGCGGTTCAACGCGCTGATGGAGGACCTGCGGACCATCGTGGAGTCGGGCGCGGGACCGGCCACGGTCCTGGAGGCGGTCCTCGAACGCACCGGCTATCTCGCCGAGTTGCAGGCCTCGACCGACCCACAGGACGAGACCCGGATCGAGAACCTCCAGGAACTCGCCGCCGTGGCACTGGAGTTCGAGCAGGAGCGCGGCGAGGAGGAGCAGCCGACGGCACCGGCAGCCGCCGCGCCGGGGGGGATACTGGCCGAGTTCCTCGAGCGGGTCGCCCTGGTCGCCGACTCCGACCAGATCCCCGACGAGGAGGAGGGCGGCGGGGTCATCACGCTGATGACCCTGCACACCGCGAAGGGCCTCGAATTCCCCGTGGTCTTCCTGACCGGCATGGAGGACGGCGTCTTCCCGCACATGCGCGCACTCGGCCAGACGAAGGAACTGGAGGAGGAGCGGCGCCTGGCGTACGTCGGCATCACGCGTGCGCGGGAGCGGCTGTACCTCACGCGGTCCGCCCTGCGCAGTGCCTGGGGCCAGCCCTCGTACAACCCGCCCTCACGCTTCCTTGAGGAGATCCCGGACCAGCACCTGGACTGGAAGCGGACCGGAACACCCTCGGCTCCCGTGCCGAGGGGCCCGCTCTCGGGTGTGGCGGCCTCGCTGTCGTCCTCACGCTCGCGGTCCTCGGCCGCGGGCGCGTCCGGGTTCGCCACCCGCCGGACGGGTGCCACGGAGAAGCCGGTGATCTCCCTCGCGGTCGGTGACCGTGTCACCCACGACCAGTTCGGTCTGGGCACGGTCGTCGGTGTGAAGGGCGCGGGCGCGAACGCGGAAGCGACCATCGACTTCGGAGAGCCCAAGCCGAAGCGGCTGCTGCTGCGGTACGCGCCGGTGGAGAAGCTGTAGCCGTCACCACTGGTCCCCCGCCGGAAGGCGGGGGCGGGGACGGGGGGAGGGGACCGGTCAGGTCGGGTCCAGGCCGTGGCTGCGCAGCCACGGCAGCGGGTCGACCGGCGCGCCTCCGCCCGGCCGCACCTCGAAGTGCAGGTGCGGACCGGTCGAGTTGCCGGAGTTGCCCGAGTACGCGATCGGATCCCCGGCCTTGACGACCGTCCCGGGGGCCACGCGGTAGCTGGAGAGATGGCAGTACCAGGTCTGCGTGCCGTCCTTGGCGGTCAGGATCAGCATGTTGCCGTACGCGCTGTTCCACTTCGTCTGCACGGTGCCGTCGGTCGCGGCCATCACCGTCGTACCGTAGGAGACCGGGAAGTCGATGCCGGTGTGCACGGACATCCAGTTGACCCCGGCCTGGCCGAAGTAGGCGCTCAGGCCTCTCTGCGTGACCGGCAGGACGAACTTCGGGCGCATCCGCTCCTTTTGCGCCGCCTCCGCCGCCGCCTTCTTCTGCTCGGCCGCCTGCTGGGCCTTGAGGTCGATCCGTTCCTGGGTGCGGCTCGCCCGGTCCGCGAAGTCGTTCGCGCCCGCGGAGAGGCCTTCGAGCTGGGAGTCCAGCTTTACGTTGGCGGCGGACGGCTTCACCGGGGTCGCGGCGGAGGCGGTGGTCGTGCCGGAGCCCTCCCCGCCCATGCCGACGGACGCGGCGGCGATCCCGGCGACCCCCATCACGCACACCGACGGCACGGCGACGGTCAGGAGGGCGGAACGCTTCGCCGGAGAGCGGCGGCGGGCGCGGTTCGAACCGCGGGAAGCGGAACGGGAAGCCGGGGCGGGAGTGAACTCCTCCTGCTCTTCGAGCAGGAGGCCGTCGTCGGACGTCTCGAAGGTCCCCGGCTCGCCCTCGTGGTCCGTGGTCTGCTCGAGGTCCGCCGGCTCGAAACTCTCGGCTCCGAAACTCTCGGCTTCGAAGCCGTCGGTGGCCTGAGGGCCGAAGAACTCGGTCCCGTCGAACGTCGCGGTCGCGTCGTGGCCGAAGGACTCCGGGACCACCTGCTCGAAGGTGGCCGTGGCCGCGGGGTGCTGGTCGTGCGTTTCCTGCCCGGGGATGCCGTCCAGGTTCCACTGCGTGGCGTCGTACGCACCCGTGTCGAAGGTCTGGGTGCCCCACTCCCACTGCTGCGCCGGATCCGCCGCCTGCCCGGCCTCGAGCCAGGCCTGTGCGTCCCACTGTCCGGTGCCGTCGGGGGACGCTCCCTGCGCGGGAATGCCGGCGACCTGCTGGTAGCCGGCCGCCCAGGCCGTCGTGTCGTACGAGCCGCTGTCGTACGCGGCGTGGTGCTGGGCGGCGTACTGGTCGTAGTACGGCGTCTGGTGCACACCGGTGCCGAAGGCCGCGTGGCTGCCGGTGGACCACTGCCCGGCGTCGTACGAACCGGTCGAGCCGCCGCCCGGGAAGTCTCCGAAGAGGGGATCGGTGGCGAAGGAGCCGGTCGCGTGGACTGCGGTGCCGAAGCCGGTCGCGGAGGGATCGCCGTACGTCGTGAACGCGCCGTACTGGCCACCCTGGTCGCCGTACGGCGCGTAGTGCGCCGCGTCGGCATCGGGGGCCGGAGCCGGGGGAGTTGCGGTCCCCGACGGGTGACGGTCGTTCACCAACTTCTCTTTCGCCTCGGCAGCAGGGGCTGGCAGAGCAGTGCGGTGACTGTACCCGGCGGTACGCGGGCGCGACAATCTTCTGTGGATTCCCCTCAAGCACGAAGCGGGCATTCGCCCGTGTTTCGGCGGTCCACGGCAAGCCTTTGGCTCTTCGTTCGATGAATGTTCGATGGCGTGAGGGTGTCTTGGGGCTTTCGGGGCGCCGCCTGGGACCGCTGCCCGGGGTGGATTCCGGGCCCGCGAGCCCGGCCTGATCCAAACGAAAGACCCTAGGCGACCGTCAGGCCGCCGGTGTGGGTGGCGGGCGCTCCTGGCTGTTCGAGGTCCAGCGCCTGCCTTATCCCGGTCGCCACCGCGGGGTGCACCGGCAGGGCGAGATGGCCGATGCCGCTGACCCGTACGTTCTCCGCGAGCAGGTCAGGGTGGTCGACGCAGGCCGTCTCCAGCGGATCCATCAGGGGGTCCAGATCGCTCCAGAAGCTCACGAAGTGCGTACGGCAGCCGGGGGCGGGCTCCCGCAGTTCCTCGATCAGCTCGGAGCCGGGCCGCATCTGGCGGACGATCGGGTGCGCGTTGGCGAGCGGCGCGACACGGGTTCCCGAGTGGGGCGTGCCCAGTGTGACGAGCGTGCGCACGCGTGCGTCGCCGCCGAGGCGCTGCACGTAGTACCGCGCGATCAGCCCGCCCAGGCTGTGCCCGACGACGTCCACCTGCTCCTGCCCGGTGCGCTCGCACAACTCCTCGACAGAGCGCCTGAGCAACTGGGCGGCGGTGCGGATGTCACAGGTCAGCGGGGAGTAGTTGAGCGACTCGATGTGCTGGCGCCCGTGCTGGGTGAGATTACGGCGCAGCAGGACGAAGACCGAGCGGTTGTCGATGAACCCGTGGAGCAGGATGACCGGCGGTTTGGACCCGGTCGGCAGCATGGCGGTGTCGGGGGGAGCGAGCGGGGGTGCCGAACGGCGCTCCTGGATGATCCCCGAGGGATAGAGGAGCAGATGACCGGCGAGGATCGCGAACTCCAGGGCGGTCGCTTTCAACAGGGCCATGGAGAGTCCGGCCAGCCTGGTGGGAAACAGGCGCTGGCACATCGGAAGCAACGGCTGCACTACCCGGGTGACCATCATGGCCGACCTCCCGTCGGCACACCGAGGACGCCTCTGTCCCCCGTGAGCCCTCATGAAGAGCCGCGACGGCGGCGGGCCTGCGGGGGCGGATACCGCGGGAGCGGCTGTGTCGCGGACGCGGCACGTGCGCCGATGAAGCGACGGACGCCTTTGCGTCATGGTGACGCGATACCGTCCGTCCTGGTGGCGCGCTTCCCGTCCTCCTTGTACGGGTTGCTCCCCGCTCGTGTGCCCTTGCGATCCTGTCGCCGAGGAGCCCCACCACCACGGCGCCCCGCTGGCGATGCGGTGGTACGGCCGCCTCATGGCGGCTCTCCTTGCGCACGATCCCCACGGTCCACGGCGCTCGGGCCGCCGATGACTGCGGCTCGTGTGCCGCGGGGAGGGGGGACCCTGCGCGGCGAATGTGTCCCACTGTGTGATTTCCCCCTCGGTCCGCACCGCGAAACTGCCGGTTGCGGGATGCTGGAGATAACGTTCGTTCACTTCCTGCGCCGATGCGGGCGTGGGACGCCTGTGCCGTGTGGGGTTCGAGGGGCCTGGGCTGCGGGAACTGTGCGGGCGGCGGGGTGCGTGTCGGTCGGTGCGGAATGCGCCGATCGTGCGGTCGCGTGTCCGCCGGTGCGGTGATGTGGCGGCAGGGCGGTACATCGGTACAGGGTGGAGAAGTCGCTTCATGGAGGCAGTGATGGGTGTGACAGCCGGTCCGATCCGCGTGGTGGTGGCCAAGCCGGGTCTGGACGGTCATGATCGTGGGGCCAAGGTGATCGCGCGGGCTCTGCGTGACGCGGGTATGGAGGTCATCTACACCGGCCTCCACCAGACGCCCGAGCAGATCGTCGACACCGCGATCCAGGAGGATGCCGATGCCATCGGCCTGTCGATCTTGTCGGGCGCGCACAACACGCTGTTCGCCGCGGTGCTCGACTTGCTGAAGGAGCGCGAGGCGGAGGACATCGTGGTCTTCGGCGGCGGGATCGTCCCCGAGGCGGACATCCCCCCGCTCAAGGAGAAGGGCGTGGCGGAGATCTTCACGCCCGGCGCGACGACCGCGTCGATCGTGGACTGGGTACGGACGAACCTGCGCCAGCCGGCCGGGGCGTAATGCTCCGCATCTGACGGCTTCCTTTTCGGGCTCTCCGGACTTTCGAGCCCTTTCGGCTTTTCGGGATCCTTCGGGCTTCGAGTTCCTTCGGGCTTTCGAACTCCTTCAGGCTTTCGAATTCCTTCGGCCCGGGAGAGTCCGGGAGGGAGGCCGGGGGCGGCGAACGACCGTGCCCCGGCCTGCCCGGCGCCGACCTCTCCACCGGGCCGCTCCCGACCCTGGCGCCGGGAGCGGCCATCCCCCACGCTCCCGTCCCGTCCCTCCTGTCTCATGTCTCGTCCAACTCCTCGTCCAGCTCCGCGCGCATCGTCGCGCGCAGCCGCAGCGTCGTCGTCAGACGCTGGAAGGCCTCCGCCCAGTACCCGCCCGCCCCCGGCGACGCGTCCTCCCGCTCGTCGGGTATCGCGGTCAGCGCGTCGAGCCGGTTCGCTTCCGCCGGGTCCAGGCAGCGTTCCGCCAGGCCCATCACCCCGCTGAAGCTCCATGGGTAACTCCCCGCGTCCCGTGCGATGTTGAGTGCGTCCACCACCGCGGTACCCAACGGGGCGGCCCACGGGACCGCGCACACCCCGAGGAGCTGGAACGCCTCGGACAGGCCATGTGTGGCGATGAACCCCGCGACCCATCCGGCCCGTTCCGTCGCGCCCAGCGTCGAGAGGAGCTTCGCCCGCTCGGCCAGGGACAGCGCCCCCGGGCCCCCGGCCTCCGGTGCCGCGGGTGACCCGAGCAGGGCCCGGGCCCAGTCCGGGTCCCGTTGGCGCACCGCTGCCCGGCTCCATGCCGCGTGCAGTTCCCCGCGCCAGTCGTCCGCCACAGGCAGCGCGACGATCTCATCCGGCGTACGCCCGGCGAACCGTGCCGTCCATGAGCCGAGCGCCGCCGACTCCACCAACTGACCGAGCCACCAGGCCCGTTCGCCGCGTCCCGCCGGTGGGTGCGGTGTCACCCCGTCTCGCTCCATGCCGGGATCGCACTCGTGCGGCGCCTCGACCACGATCGCCGGCTCCCTTCCCGTACGGTCGATCGCCACGCAGGCCGACGCCCGGGCCGCCATCCGTCCGGCCAGGGCAGAACCCGGCAGCGCCGACAGCAACTCCGCCGCCGTCGACCGCACATTGCGGCTCCGGTCGGACAGCGCCTGCTCCAGGAACGGCTCGTCCGGGGGCTCGAGCCCCGAGCGGAGCGAGTCGAGGAACATCAGGCGGTCCTCGGCCCGCTCCGTCGCCCAGGTGTCGGCCAGCAGTTCACGTGCGGCGGCCGGCCGCCGCGCGCGGAGCGTGGTGAGCAGGGCCACCCGTTCCGCGAACAGGCCCTCCCGCCACAAAGGTTCTGTTCGCTCCGGCTCCTCGGACGTGGGCAGCCCGGAGCCTGCGCCGGATGCGGACCGCAGCGCGAAGCGCCAGTCCGGGTTCAACCGGGCAAGCCACAGGGCGCGCGGTCCGGCGAAGGCCAGCGCGGCCGGTCGCAGGTCCGTACGGCCACGGGCCGCGTCCAGAAGCGCCGGGAGCGCCTCCGGGGGCGGCGCGAAGCCACGCTCGCGCGCCAGGGTCAGCCACTGCGGAAGCAGTTCCATGAGGTCGGGGGCCGAACCGCGACGGCCGCCGCTCACACCGGGTCGGTCGGACAGCAGCATGGCCAGCCTGCGTGCCGCGGCCGGGGGCAGCGGCGGCCGGGTGTCGGCCGCGGCGGGCTCGAGGAGGGGCCCGGCCGGTGCGGGGCGCAGACCGGCTCTGTGCCGGACCGTCTCCACCGCGGCCAGGTCCAGCAGTGTCGAAGGCGCGTCCCGGCCGGACGGCAGCCAGGCCGGGGAGCGCCGGTCGGTGCCCAGCAGGGCCACCGACACCAACTCCTCCCAGGGCACGGCCCTTCCCCGGGGCGCGGCACAGGACGTGTCCGCAAGAACAGGGTGCGCGCTCATGACGGTCCCATCTCTCGGTGTCACTTCACGGCCGGCGCGGGAGCGCCCAGGTGTCGTCAGCACAGCGCGACCGCCTCTCCCGCACTCTGCGGCCAGGCGGTCAGCGGGGTGAAGCCGCGGTGGCCGCACTCGCCGAAGACGGTGACCGGGACGCCGCCGGACAGGGCTGCCAGGCGCCAGGGACCCGGGCGGGAGCCTTCCGTCACAGTGAGCGGCAGCGCCGTGCCTCCGTCCGCGTCCGCGAGCTGCCATGACTCCTCGTACGGCGTCGGCACGACCGGGCCGAGCGTCACCGGGAACGAGTCCAGCCAGGGGTCCGCCCGCAGCGCCTCCCCGTAGAGTGCCGCCGCGTGTGCGGTGGTCACCCCCTCCGGTCGCAGTGCCGTCGGCGCCGGTGGCGTGAACTCCTCGCCGAGTGCCACCCGCAGCTGCCCGGCCCCCGGATACGCGGACACCTCCGCTTCGAAGGCCAGACCCACCGGGAGCGCCAGTTCCGGTGCACGGCCGGCCGCCCCGTAGGACAGGAGCAGCGCGGTCCGGCCGGACTCCGTTCCGTACAGCCAGATCCGGCGCGTGATGAGCCGGCCGTCCGAGGTGTCGTACTGCGCCAGGACCAGCCAGCGGTCGCGTGCGGACGGGGTGCCGGGGGAGCCCGGCAGGCCGACGCGCGAGCGCACCGTCGACGCGAGCGCCTCCGGCAGGCGCTCGCGGTGCAGCCACCCCTGGTCCAGCAGGTGCAGCAGCGCGCATTCCTCCAGCATGCGCACCGGCCAGCCGGATCCCGAAGACGGCAGCGCCCCCAACTCCCTTACGCGGGCGGCCAGCCCGGGAGCCTGGGCGTCGACCATGCGGGCTGCGGTCTCCTCCCACAGCCCGTACCCCGTCTGCTCGGCCGTGGCCAGGCCGCCGCGCAGCAGATCGGTCAGCCGCTGCTCCAGCTCCGTCGCCCCCGATGTGATCCGTCCGGCGCGTCGCTCCGCCCTGCGCCGGGCCGCCTCCGGATCGGAGGTCGCGGACGTGTGCGCATCATCAGCCGTCCGCTTCTGCCGTGTGCGCTGTCTGCGTCCCTCGATCCATTGCTCCGCCCAGTCGGGCGCCTGTCCTCGCGCTACCGCTCCGTCCTCACCCGCCCAGAGCAACAGCAGTCCCAGCGCGTGCTTGCACGGGAACTTGCGGCTCGGGCAGCTGCACCGGCTGGCGGGCCCGCCGGCCTCCTCCACGTCGACGACCGTCCGGTACGGCGTGCTGCCGCTGCCCCGGCACAGCCCCCACACCGTCCCCTCGCCGGAACTGCCCGTCTGCGACCACGGCCCCGCCGTGCCGAGTCTGCTTCCCGCCGCGCGTGACGAGGCGTCAGGTGCCAGTGCCAGCACCTGGTCCGCCGTCCAGCGCACCCCCTGCTGAGTCATGCGTCGAAGGTAGGCCGGGGCACTGACAATCGGTCAGCGCGACGGCATTCGCGCAGGTCATCACGCATTGTCAGTGGTGTGGTGCACGGTTGGTGACAGTTCCGAACCGGCCGAGCTGGAGGGGGAAGCGGCCATGCGTACGTCCGTAGATCCGATGTCCGTCGAACAGAGCCCGAGCGAGTACGCCACGGCCGAGGCGCTGCGTCCGCACGCAGAGGACGCCTTCGCGGCCGAACTCGCGGCGCTGGCCGCGCAGGACGACCGGCCGCGCCCGGACCGCTGGAAGCTGTCGCCCTGGGCCGTGGCCACCTATCTGCTGGGCGGAGCGCTCACGGACGGCACGGTGATCACACCGAAGTACGTCGGTCCGCGACGCATCGTCGAGGTCGCCGTCACCACGCTCGCGACCGATCGCGCCCTGCTGCTGCTCGGCGTGCCGGGCACGGCCAAGACCTGGGTGTCCGAGCATCTGGCGGCGGCCGTGAGCGGCGACTCGACCCTGCTCGTGCAGGGCACCGCCGGAACCCCGGAGGAGTCGGTCCGCTACGGCTGGAACTACGCACAGCTGCTCGCGCACGGCCCCAGCCGGGACGCGCTGGTGCCCAGCCCCGTCATGCGAGCCATGCGGGAGGGAAGGGTCGCGCGGGTCGAGGAACTGACCCGGATCCCGGCCGATGTGCAGGACACGCTCATCACGATCCTGTCGGAGAAGACCCTGCCGATACCCGAGCTGGGGCAGGAAGTGCAGGCGGTCCGCGGGTTCAACCTGATCGCCACGGCCAACGACCGCGATCGCGGTGTCAACGACCTCTCCAGCGCGCTGCGCCGGCGTTTCAACACGGTCGTGCTGCCGCTGCCGGAGAGCGCGGAGGCCGAGGTCGACATCGTCGCCCGCCGGGTCGAGCAGATCGGCCGCTCCCTCGATCTGCCGGCCGTGCCCGACGGCGTCTACGAGATCCGCCGCGTCGTCACGGTCTTCCGTGAGCTGCGAGGGGGCGTCACGGCGGACGGCCGGACGAAGCTGAAGTCGCCCAGCGGCACGCTGTCCACCGCCGAGGCGATCTCCGTCGTCACGGGCGGGCTTGCGCTGGCCGCCCACTTCGGCGACGGAGTGCTGCGGGCCGGCGATGTCGCCGCAGGCATCCTCGGCGCCGTCGTCCGCGATCCCGCGGCCGACCGCGTCATCTGGCAGGAGTACCTGGAAGCGGTGGTCCGTGAGCGCGACGGCTGGTCCGACTTCTACCGGGCATGCCGGGAGGTGACGGCATGAGGGCCCCCGGCAGCGGCTCCTCGTGGAACTCCGGAAGCAGGGTGCACGGCCCCATGGCCCAGGCCGGGCAGGGCGGCGGGGGAGCACGCGAAGACGGCGGACCGGACAGGACCCGGCGGTGAGGGGGACGGTGTGACAGGCGTCGAGTGGCCGCCGGGCGGAGCGGCGAGCGGTTCGGCGGACGTGGGGCCGCTGCTGCTCGGGGTGCGCCACCACGGACCGGGCTCCGCGCGCTCGGTAGGGGCCGCGCTGGCGGCGGCGCGTCCGCGGGCCGTGCTGATAGAGGGGCCGCCCGAGGCGGACCCGCTGATCCACCTCGCGGCCGAGGAGGGGATGCGCCCGCCGGTGGCGCTGCTGGCGCACGCGGTGGACGAGCCCGGTCGGTCGGCGTTCTGGCCGCTGGCCGAATTCTCCCCGGAGTGGGTCGCGATCCGCTGGGCCCTGGAGCACGGCGTCCCGGCCCGGTTCATCGACCTGCCCGCCGCACACACCCTGGCGTGGGAGAAGGAGGACGGGAAGGCAGAGGCGGGGCCTGAGCCGGAGGCCCGCGCCTCGGGGCCGTCGCGCGGCTCCGGCGACGCCGTGCGGGTCGATCCCCTGGCCGTGCTGGCCGAGACCGCCGGGTACGACGACCCTGAGCGGTGGTGGGAGGACGCCGTCGAGCACCGGGGCGAGGGCGATGCGCTCGCATCGTTCACCGCGCTCGGGGAGGCCATGGCCGCGCTGCGGGAGGCATACGGCGCCGGGGGGCACGAGCGCGACCTCGTGCGCGAGGCGTACATGCGACTCCAGGTGCGAGCCGCCCGGCGGGAGTTCGGTGAGCGGGTGGCCGTGGTGTGCGGGGCCTGGCATGTGCCGGCGCTGCGGCAGAAGAGCACCGTCACCGCCGACCGGGCCCTGCTGAAGGGGTTGCCCAAGGTGAGAACGGACATGACCTGGGTGCCCTGGACCCACCGGCGGCTGTCCCGGGCCGGCGGCTACGGCGCGGGAATCGACTCGCCCGGCTGGTACGGCCATCTCTTCGGTGCCCCCGACCGGCCCGTCGAGCGATGGCTGACCAAGGTCGCACGGCTGCTGCGGGAAGAGGGCCAGGTCGTGTCGTCCGCGCATGTGATCGAGGCGGTGCGGCTCGCCGGAACGCTCGCGGCGCTGCGCGGACGCCCGCTGCCGGGACTGACCGAGACGACCGACGCGGTACGGGCGGTCATGTGCGAGGGCTCGGATGTGCCGCTCGCTCTGGTGTACGACCGGCTCGTGGTCGGTGACGTCCTGGGCGAGGTGCCCGCGTCGGCACCGGCTGTCCCGCTGCAGCGCGACCTCGCCCGTCTCCAGAAGCGGCTCAGGCTCAGACCCGAACCGGAGGAGCGGGAGCTGGAGCTCGATCTGCGCAAGGACACCGACGCCGAGCGCAGCCGGGTGCTGCACCGCCTGATGCTCCTCGGGATCGGCTGGGGAGAGGCCATGGCCTCGCGCACCGGCACGGGGACGTTCCGGGAGACCTGGCGGCTGCGCTGGGAGCCGGAGCTCGCGGTGCGGGTCGCCGAGGCCGGGGTGTGGGGGACGACGGTGCACGCCGCCGCCACCGCCAGGGCCGAGGCGGACGCGGTCGCCGCACGGGCGCTCGCCGATGTCACGGCGCTCGCCGAGCGTTGCCTGCTCGCCCAGCTACCGGACGCGCTGCCCGTGGTGACGCGGGCGCTCGCCGACCGGGCCGCCTTGGACACCGACGTCGGGCACCTCGCCCAGGCACTGCCCGCGCTGGTCCGCTCCCTGCGCTACGGAGACGTGCGCGCCACGGACACACGAGCGCTGGCGGGCGTCGCGGCCGGACTCGCCGAGCGCGTGTTCGTCGGACTGCCTCCGGCGTGCGCCGCTCTGGACGAGGAGGCCGCCGGGGAGATGCGGCGTCATGTGGACGCGGTGCACGGCGCGGTGGCCCTGCTCGAGGAGGGGGTCCCGGAACCGCGAGGCATACGCGAGCGGTGGCGTTCCGTTCTGCGAGTGCTGTCCGGGCGGGACACCGTCGCCGGGGTCGTGCGCGGGCGCGCCGCTCGACTGCTCCTGGACGACGGCGGTCTCTCGCACGACGAGGCGGCACGGCTGATGGCGCTCGTGCTGTCGCCGGGCACGGCGCCCGGGGACGCGGCCGCGTGGATCGAGGGGTTCGTCGGGGGCGGCCTGGGCGGCGGGTTGCTGCTCGTGCACGACGAGCGGCTGCTCGGCCTGGTGGACGCATGGCTGACCGGCGTGCCGCCGGACGCCTTCACCGACGTACTGCCGCTACTGCGGCGCACGTTCTCGGCCTATGAGTCCGGAGTGCGCCGCACGCTGGGCGAGTTGGTGCGACGGGGACCGGGCGCGCCCACGAATGCCGCGGTCACCGGCCCGGGCCTGCCGGGGTTCGCCTCCGGACTCGACAGCGGGCGGGCGGACGCGGTGGTACCGGTACTGCGCCTGCTGCTCGGCCTGAGGGAGCCCGGCAGCGGTGCAGCAGACGACGTCATGGAGGTGGGGCGATGAGCACGCACACGAACGGCCGGGTGCAGACCGCGCCCGCGCGCGACCGGGCGGCCGGAGCCGACGAACGGCTGCGGCGCTGGCGGCTCGTCCTCGGAGGAGACGCGGCGGACGGCACCGGCCACGCGCTCACCGGGCGGGACGCGGCGATGGACGGCGCCCTCTCCGCGCTCTATGGAAAAGGGGACAAGCAGCGGCAGGGACACGACCGTTCGGCGGGGCTCGGGGCGTCCGCGCCGTCCGTCGCGCGCTGGCTCGGTGACATCCGGACCTACTTCCCCTCGTCCGTCGTCCAGGTCATGCAGCGCGACGCCATCGACCGCCTCGGGCTGTCCGCGCTTCTGCTCGAACCCGAGATGCTCGAGGCGGTCGAGGCGGATGTGCACCTCGTGGGCACACTGCTCTCGCTGAACAAGGCGATGCCGGAGACCACCAGGGAGACGGCGCGGGTGGTGGTCCGCAAGGTCGTCGACGACCTGGAGAGGCGGCTCGCCACCCGGACCCGGGCCACGCTCACCGGAGCCCTGGACCGCAGTACCCGGGTCACCCGGCCCCGCCACCACGACATCGACTGGAACCGCACGATCGCGGCGAACCTCAGACACTATCTGCCGGAGCACCGCACGATCGTGCCGGAGCGGCTGGTCGGGTACGGGCGGGCGTCCCGGTCCGTGAAGAAGGAGGTCGTCCTCTGCGTCGACCAGTCGGGGTCGATGGCCGCGTCGGTGGTGTACGCGTCCGTGTTCGGGGCGGTCCTGGCGTCGATGCGCTCCCTCGCCACCCGGCTCGTCGTCTTTGACACGGCCGTCGTGGACCTCACCGGCCAACTGGACGACCCCGTGGACGTGCTGTTCGGCACCCGGCTCGGTGGCGGTACGGACATCAACAGGGCGCTGGCGTACTGCCAGTCGCAGATCACGCGCCCCGCGGACACGGTCGTGGTCCTCATCAGCGACCTGTACGAAGGGGGGATCCGCGACGAGATGCTGAAACGCGTGGCGGCGATGAAGGCGTCGGGAGTGCAGTTCGTGTCGTTGCTGGCGCTCTCCGACGAAGGGGCGCCCTCCTACGACCACGAGCACGCGGCGGCCCTCGCGGCGCTGGGGGCTCCGGCGTTCGCGTGCACGCCCGAACTGTTCCCCGAAGTGATGGCGGCGGCGATCGAGAAGCGTCCGCTCCCGATACCGGAGGGGATATGACGGTGTGGCGGTCTGGCGGACACATGGACACAACGTGGTGCCAGAACCGGGCAGAGGGCACCGAGGGCAGGAAAACGGATATGACTACCCATCGGTAACAGGGGCTTGCGCAACGGCGGGAGTCCCATGCGAGGATCGACGGCGTTTCGCCATTGCATGGTGCGCCGTGTCCGCTCCGCGGTACCTCGCTGTCCGGGGCCTGGTTTCACGGCACCTCGTTCCGCCGTACGGAGGCTCTCCCAGTCGTGACCCTGTCAGCCGCACTGCCTTCTCCCGGTGCCGCACTGCGCGTGGTGCGTACGGCGGCCGGGCGGCGCGCGCTGCAACTGGCGCTGCTGGTGAGCGGGCTGTTCGCGCTGGGACTCCTCGGTGAGGGGCAGGCGCATGCGGCGTCCGGAACGCCGGTGGCATCGCCGGCTCCGGTCACGGCCGGTCACCCGTCCGGCCCCGCGCGGTTCGCCGGTGACGCGGTACGGCGCGTCGAAGGGGCCGTCGGAGTCGTGGCGGGACAGACGGCCAGGGGGCCGCACGAGCCCACCGTCGCACACCGAGGGCACCCGGCGACCGCCCTTGGGCCGCGCGCCACTGCGAACCCGACGGGCACCGCGCCCGCCGCTCGACCTTCCGCGCCCGGCCGTCACCGCCCCTCCCTGCCCGGCCGTCACCGCTCCTCGGCGTCCGTCGTCCGCACCGGGGCCGTCATCCGTCCCGCGTCCGCTCGGCTCCCCGCGGTCTCCGGCATCTCCTTGGACGGCACCGTCCACCGGGTGGTGCGGCCCGTCGCCGAGGGGCCTCTGCGTCCGCTCGGTGGTGAGGTCATCGGGTCCGTGCGTACCGTCGGAAGGGTCGCGGCAGCGGTGACCGGAGGGCTGGTGAACGTGCCCTCGGGCGGTGCGGCGCTTCCACAGCTTCCACCGCTCCCCTCGACGCCCTCCGTGCCGTCCGCGCCGTCCGTGCCATCCCCGGCGGAGCCTCCCAGCGGTCCGCGAGCCCCCGGCTCATGGTCGTCGCCCGTGGGTACCGGTCCGGCCGCCCAGCGGCAGAAGGCCGGCGCGCACGGGCCGCGGGGCGGCCCGGTGGCACGCGGCGCCTCGGGGTCGGCACACGGCGCCGCCCACTCCGTACCCACCGCCCGTGCGCGACTCACCGCCGCCGCGGGCCCGTCATGCCCTTCACCCGTCAGGCGTGCCTGCGATACGCCTGACGGAAACCCGACGGGCGTGCTCGGTGACGAGACCGCCGCAGGCGAAGGCGTACCGGGGCACGGCGCCGCGTGGGCCGTCGCGTTGAAGCGCTGGGCACCGCTGCCGCTGGTGCGCGGTGCCACCGTGTTCCACGCGGCGGGCGAGGCCCGGGACCGGCACCGCGGCATCCCGGTATTCCCTGGCTAGGGCTGTGCCCTCCTTCCGGCGAGACCTCTGCGCCGGCTTGTTCGACGGTCACGCGGTCACCGGTGACGAAGGGGCGCCGGGTCCCTCTCGCTCAGGGCCCCTGGCGCCGCACGAGCCGATCGACCGACCATGCCATGCCGTGCCGTGCCGTGCCCGCAGGCACGGCACCCGACCGACTCCGCGAGGTCCAGGACCGGGCGGGCCGAAATCCGTCGGCCCCTGGTCGAAGCCTCGCGGACGGGGCGGGTGGCCCCATTGGGGTGGGGCTTACCCGTCTCGAGCCCTCAGGGGCAGCGAAAGGGGTCCCACCGGGTCAACCCCAACCCGGTGGGACCCTGCCGCCCGCTTTCGCCCGTTCGCCGTAACAGCCGAGGGCGGGCCGTGTCCGCTGCTGGGGCGCACATGTGACAGGTATCACCGCTCAGGTGTGATCTGCGATTTAGAGCCCTACCTCCAGCGGGGATAACCTGCGAGACGGACATGCCGCGCGCTCGGACACCGTGTGCGCCTCCCTTGTGACACAGAGCGGACGTCACGTTGCCCTTCGCGGCACGCCCACGCATCCAACGAACCGCGAGATCACTGATAGGGACGGAAGCGCGTGGACCTGTTCGAGTACCAGGCGAGGGACCTCTTCGCCAAGCACGGTGTACCGGTGCTGGCCGGTGAAGTCATCGACACGCCTGAGGCGGCGCGCGAGATCACCGAGCGACTGGGCGGCAAGTCGGTCGTCAAGGCGCAGGTGAAGGTCGGTGGCCGCGGCAAGGCCGGCGGTGTGAAGCTGGCCGCCACCGCGGACGAGGCGGTCGCCCGTGCCACGGACATCCTCGGTATGGACATCAAGGGCCACACGGTCCACAAGGTGATGATCGCCGAGACGGCTCCGGAGATCGTCGAGGAGTACTACGTCTCCTTCCTCCTCGACCGCGCCAACCGCACCTTCCTCTCCATCGCCTCCGTCGAGGGCGGCATGGAGATCGAGGAGGTCGCGGCCACCCGCCCCGAGGCCGTCGCCAAGATCGCGATCGACGCCATCGACGGTGTCGACGAGGCCAAGGCCCAGGAGATCGTGGCCGCGGCCAAGTTCCCGGCGGAGGTCGCCGACAAGGTGGCCCACGTGCTGATCAAGCTGTGGGACACCTTCATCAAGTCGGACGCCCTGCTGGTCGAGGTCAACCCGCTGGCCAAGGTCGCCTCCGGTGATGTCATCGCCCTCGACGGCAAGGTCTCCCTGGACGAGAACGCCGAGTTCCGCCACCCCGAGTTCGAGGAGCTCCACGACAAGGCCGCCGCCAACCCGCTGGAGGCGGCTGCCAAGGAGAAGAACCTCAACTACGTCAAGCTCGACGGCGAGGTCGGCATCATCGGCAACGGCGCCGGCCTGGTCATGTCGACCCTGGACGTCGTCGCCTACGCCGGTGAGGCCCACAAGGGCGTCAAGCCGGCCAACTTCCTCGACATCGGCGGTGGCGCCTCCGCCGAGGTCATGGCGAACGGCCTGGAGATCATCCTCGGCGACCCGGACGTCAAGTCCGTGTTCGTCAACGTCTTCGGCGGCATCACCGCCTGCGACGCGGTGGCCAACGGCATCGTGCAGGCCCTGGAGCTCCTCGAGTCCAAGGGCGAAGAGGTCAACAAGCCGCTGGTCGTGCGCCTCGACGGCAACAACGCAGAGCTGGGTCGCCAGATCCTGGACGACCGCAACCACCCGCTCGTGCAGCGTGTGGACACCATGGACGGCGCGGCCGACAAGGCCGCCGAGCTGGCTGCGGCCGCGAAGTAAGGGACGAGGTCACAGACAACCATGGCTATCTTCCTCACCAAGGAATCCAAGGTCATCGTCCAGGGCATGACCGGCTCCGAGGGCCAGAAGCACACCAAGCGCATGCTGGCCTCCGGCACGAACATCGTCGGTGGCGTGAACCCGCGCAAGGCGGGTCAGGTCGTGGACTTCGACGGCACCGAGGTACCCGTCTTCGGCTCCGTCAAGGAGGCCGTCGAGAAGACCGGCGCCGACGTCACGGTCATCTTCGTCCCGGAGAAGTTCACCAAGGACGCGGTCGTCGAGGCCATCGACGCCGAGATCCCGCTCGCGGTCGTCATCACCGAGGGTATCGCGGTGCACGACACGGCCGCTTTCTGGGCGTACGCGGGCAAGAAGGGCAACAAGACCCGCATCATCGGCCCGAACTGCCCCGGTCTGATCACCCCGGGTCAGTCGAACGCCGGCATCATCCCGGCCGACATCACCAAGCCGGGCCGTATCGGCCTGGTCTCGAAGTCCGGCACGCTGACGTACCAGATGATGTACGAGCTGCGTGACCTCGGCTTCTCCAGCTGTGTCGGCATCGGCGGTGACCCGATCATCGGCACCACGCACATCGACGCGCTGAAGGCGTTCCAGGACGACCCCGACACCGACCTGATCGTCATGATCGGTGAGATCGGCGGCGACGCCGAGGAGCGGGCCGCGGCCTTCATCAAGGAGAACGTGACCAAGCCGGTCGTCGGCTACGTCGCGGGCTTCACCGCGCCCGAGGGCAAGACCATGGGCCACGCGGGCGCCATCGTCTCCGGTTCGTCGGGCACCGCCCAGGCGAAGAAGGAGGCGCTGGAGGCGGCCGGCGTCAAGGTCGGCAAGACGCCGACCGAGACGGCGAAGCTCGCGCGCGAGATCCTGGCCGGCTGAGGCATTCCCGGCTGAACGCCGGTGGGCCCGTACCCCGTGGTGGGGGCGGGCCCATCGGCGTTTCTGCCGGTGCGTCAGCGGGCCTGATCCTGACGAAGGACCCTAGCGGGTCTCCGGGACCAGCCGCTCCGGCCCGTGGTGCGCCTGCGCCTTCAGTTGCGCCTCCAGCCGCAGCTGGCGGGCGGAGAGCGGGCCCTGGGCGACCGGGGCGGGGATGTCCTCGATCGCCGATCCACCGGGCACCGGCCGCTCGTAGTGGTCCGCCGCCAGTTGGAGGGTCAGGGCTGTCGCGCCCATGATCAGGGCCGTGAAGGCGCACGCCGCGAGCGTCCAGCGACGGGTGCGCTGTTCGCCCACGGACCGCACCACCGGTGCCTGGTCCGTGTGGAGACCTTCCGCGGAGGCCAGTTCGTTGAGTCTGCGCGAGAGCACCTCCCGCCCCGCCTGCTCCGGTACGAGTGCCGTCAACGTCGCGCGGGCACGCTGCAGCCGTCCTGCCGACGCCGAGGTGGACGCCTGCGTCTCGGCCGCGGTCGCGGACAGCTCGAGCCCTACGCCGTCGTAGAGCACCACGGTGCGCCGCTGGACCGGAGGCAGCGTCAGGAGCGCGTGCAGCAGGGCGCGGTCGGCGGGGTCCGTGGGCGGCGCCTCCGGGTGCCGGTAGGCCGGGCGGAAGCGATGCCAGGGGGAGAGCGCCCAGTCGTACGCCGCCGCACGCACCCACCCCTGCGGATCCCGGTCCTTGGCGACCTCGGGCCAGCGCTGCCACGCCAGCTGAAACGCCCGTTCGGCGGCTTCCCGGGCGAGCGCGCGCCGGCCGGTGAGCAGATAGGTCTGCCGTACGAGGGCGTCGCCGCAGAACTCGTACAGCGCGTCGAACGCCTGACAGGGCATCAGTGTCGAGGGCAGAGGTCTGTCCAGCTTCGGAGAGATCCGGGAGAAGGGGGCGGGGACGATGCGGGCGGATGACGGGACGTCATGATGCGTGCCGGACGGGTCGTCGTGGCCGGGGTCCGGCCGCGGGACGGCGGACATCTCCTGGGCCGCCCACTCGGCGAGCAGCCTCGCGTACGCCCTCCGCTTCCGGCCGCGCGGGGTCGCCAGGCCGGTCTCCCAGTCGCGCACGGTTTCGATGGACACGCCCAGCCTGGAGGCGATCTGAGTCTGCGTCAGTGACTGGGTCCTGCGCAGACGTCGGCATTCCTTGGGCCGTGGCAGCGTGGAGGCAGGACTCTGCTTCACGAGGCGGCCCTCCGTGTGAAAAAGTACATAAACATATACTGGGCGACACATCGGCGGTTTGCCCGTTACGCCCGGAAAGCGCGTGTCGTTGGGACGATGGCGGACGTGACTCAAAGGACCGGCCGCCGAACCTCGTTGTCGACCCTGCTCGTACGGTTGCAGGACCGTTGGCCCGGGCTGGGCGACTGCCTGCTGGGGGGCGCGGGCGCCGCGGTGCTGGGACTCGGCTCGTTCGCCCTGCTCGTGATGGTGCTGTGGATCAGCTTGCCCTATCCCGACCACGGCTCCGGCGGCGCGCTCCGCCTGGCGGCCGGGCTGTGGCTGCTGGCGCACGGTGTCGTACTCGTCCGCGACGAGACGCTCTCCGGCGTGCCCGCGCCCGTGGGCGTGACCCCGCTTCTATTGGCCCTGTGGCCGGTGTGGCTGCTGCACCGGGCGGGCCGCGACGGGGCGTACGGGGGGCACACGGAGGAAGACGACGCGCCGCTCGTCGGCGCACGGATGGCGTGGTGCGGGGTGGCGGCCGGCTACCTCGGAGTTGGGGTGCTCGCGGCGCTGTACGCCTCGGGCGGGGCGCTGCGGCCGTCCTGGACCTGGGGCGCGATGTCCCTGCCGCTGGTGGTCGTCGTGGCGGTGGGCGTCGGGGTGTGGACGGCGTACGGGCGCCCGTACGGACCCCTGCCACGTGCCGTGCGCCACGCCCTGGACCTGCCTTCCGTCGTGCGGCTGGTGCTGACCGTGGGGGCGGTCGACCGGGACGGCCGGGTACGGCTGGGTGACTCCCTCCGGGCCGCCCTGGCCGGAGTGGCCGTGCTGATGGGCGGGGGTGCGTTGCTCGTGGGGACAGCCCTGCTGTGGCACGGGGAGGCGGCGCGGGCGACGTTCCTCCAGCTCGCGAACGGGTGGTCCGGGCGATGCGCGGTGCTGCTCCTCGCGGTGGCACTGGTGCCGAACGCGGCGGTGTGGGGGGCGTCGTACGGGCTAGGGCCGGGGTTCGTGCTGGGTGTGGGGCATGTGATGGGGCCCTTGTCCATGGCACGGCCCCCGGAACTGTTGCCGCCGTTCCCGCTGCTGGCGGCGGTGCCCAGAGCGGGCGGCGGGCCGTCGCTGTGGACGGTGGGGGCTGTGCCGCTGGCGGCGGGGGTGACGGTCGGCTGGTTCGTGGCGCGGGCGGCGTGCGCCGGGAGCGGGCGGGGGCGTGACTCGGTGTGGCCGGCCGGGCGGACCGTGGGCGCGGCCGTGGTGGCGGGGGTGGTGTGCGGGGTGGTGACCGGGGTGCTCGCGCAGGCGGCGGGCGGACCGCTCGGGGTGGCCGCGCTGGCGCGGTTCGGGCCGGTGGGCTGGCAGGTGGGTGCCGCTGCGGCCGGCTGGGTGGTGGCGGTGGGCGTGCCGGTGGCAGCGGGGGCGAGGGTCTGGCGGCTACGCCGGGGCGGCCCGCTGCGGGGCACACGGACGTCCCGCGAGACGGTGCCCCCGGTCGTGGTGCCGGCGCCGGCTGCCTCGGAACCCGCGCAGGTCCCGGGCGGCGGTAAGTGGGAGTGGATGTGGGACAAGCCCCTCTACAGGCCCGCCCTTCCCGCGCCCGGGCAGTCCGGGGACGAGGGCGGTGAGCCGGAGGGGGCGTGGGAGGATCCCGACCTCAAGCCGTACGAGGTACTGCCGGCGGAGGATCCGTTCCTGCCGGAGCCGGGGCCCTCCGGGCGGGGGGCCGATTTCGAGGCGTGACGCGGTTCCTTGCGGGTGCGTGGGGGGGGTGCCTCTATGTCTTTCGTCAAGCGAGGCGTGGGGTTCTGGGTTCGTAGAAGGTGCCGTCGCGGAGCATCGCGAAGAGCACGCTGATGCGG
>NZ_JBEYVV010000003.1:0-112963 GCF_040644155.1 Streptomyces sp. NPDC047022
CCCCACCCCCTCAAACCCGACCCCACCCCCCACCACGGCCGACCGGCCAGCATCCGCCTCACCCTCCCCCCACTCGCCACCATCTGGCTCCGCCCAGCCTGACCAGGGCAGTCGTCCAGGGTGTCCTTCACGCTCCGGGGTACCGCGGGCAGCTCCGGCCGGCGGCCGCATCGGCGCCGCCGGCCGTACGCAGGGGCCCGCTACGGCCGCCGTGTCCGGAAGCGGGCGTTCCAGGACACGGCGGCCCGCCGGGCGCTACGCGGTCTCGGCCAGCCCCCGCGGCAGCGGCCCGGTGTGCAGGACGCCCAGCCTCTGTGTGGCGCGCGTCAGTGCCACGTAGAGGTCGCTCGTGCCGTAGTGGCCGGGCTCGACCACCAGGACCGAGTCGAACTCCAAGCCCTTGGACTGGCGTGGGTCGAGCAGTACGACGGGCCTCGTGAGGTCCGGTTCGGTGCCCGCCGTCACGCCGTCCAGCCGTGCGGCCAGCGACCGGTGCAGTGCCCGCGGCGCGATCACCGCGAGACGGCCCGTGTCCGGCTGCTCACAGGAGAGTTCGCGGACCGCCTCGGCCACGGCCCCGGGCAGGTCGCCGACGCCGCGCACCCAGGGCCGTACGCCCGTGGACCGCACCGAACTCGGCGGCTCGAATCCGGGGTCCGAAGCCCGGACCACGGCCGCCGCCACATCCATGATCTCGGACGGGGTGCGGTAGTTGACGCCGAGGCGGGTGTGCTCCCAGCGGTCCTCCACGTACGGCGCCAGGATCTCGGACCAGGAGCCCACCCCTGCGGCCTCCGCCGTCTGCACCGGGTCCCCGACCAGCGTCATCGAGCGGGTCGGGCTGCGCCGCATCAGCAGCCGCCACGCCATCGGCGACAGCTCCTGCGCCTCGTCCACGATGATGTGCCCGAACGCCCACGTCCGGTCGCCCGCCGCGCGCTCGGCGGCGCTGCGGTGGTCCGCCTCCTCCTGCCGCTCGGCGAACCGTTCCGCGTCGATGATGTCGTGCGCGGACAGCACCTCGGACCCGTCCGGGTCGTCCTCCTCCTTGTCCTCGAACTCGTACGTCCGGGAGGCGTACGACACGTCCAGCACACCCTGGGCGTAGGCGACCTGGGTCTCCCGTTCTAGCTCGGCGCGGGCCCTGGCCGGCCGGTCGTCCTCGCCGAGCAGGTCGGCCGCCTCGTCGAGGAGGGGTACGTCGGCCGTGGTCCAGGCGCGGGTGACCGGGCGGCGGACGGCCGCCGCGTCCTCGTCGGACACGTATCCCCCGGGCTCCGCGAGGAAGTCCGCCACCAGCCCCTGCGGGGTCAGCCGCGGCCACAGCCGGTCGATCGCCGACCAGACCTCGGGGTTCTCGGCCAGTTCGTCGCGGATCTGGGTGATGTCGCCGGCGTCGAGCAGGTTGGTGCCGTCGTAGGGGTCCGTGCCGATGCGTTCGGCGACCATGTCGGTGAGCGTGTTGAGGATATGGCCCTCGAAGTACTCGCGGGCCGCGTTGTGCGGCAGCTCGGCCGCGCGGGTGCGTTCTCGGGCGACGTTCACCAGGCCGTCGTCCAGCATCAGGACCTCACGGTCGTGCGGGACGGCGATCACCGGGTCGGGGAGCGTCTGCCGGTCGCGTACGACGGCGGCGAGGACATCGGCCATGGCGGCGCGGCCCTTCACGGCCGCCGCCTCGGGCGTGTCGGTCGCGGTCGCCTTCACACCGGGGAAGAGCTCTCCGACGGTGGCCAGCAGTACGCCGGTCTCGCCGAGGGAGGGCAGCACCTCACCGATGTAGCCGAGGAACGCCGGGTTCGGGCCGACGATGAGGACAGCGCGGCGGGCGAGCAGTTCCCGGTGCTCGTAGAGGAGGTACGCCGCCCGGTGGAGGGCCACGGCGGTCTTTCCGGTGCCGGGGCCGCCCTCCACCACGAGCACGCCCCGGTGCGGAGCGCGGATGATGCGGTCCTGGTCGGCCTGGATCGTCTGCACGATGTCGCTCATCCGGCCGGTGCGGGCCGAGTTGAGCCCGGCGAGCAGCACGGCGTCCCCGGCCGGGTCCTCGTGGCCGGTGCGCTCGCGATCGCTCAGGTCCAGGATCTCGTCGTGCAGGGCGGTGACCCGCCGTCCCTCGGTGGCGATGTGCCGACGGCGGCGCAGGCCCATCGGGGTGTGCCCGGTGGCCAGGTAGAAGGGGCGGGCGACGTCGGCGCGCCAGTCGATGAGGACCGGCGTACGGTCCGCGTCCTCCCGTCTGAGCCCGATGCGCCCGATGTGGTGGCTCTGCCCGGAGGCCAGGTCGATGCGGCCGAAGCAGAGCGAGCCGTCCACGGCGTTCAGCGCGGCGAGCAGTCCCGAGCGTTCGGCGACGAGGATGTCCCGCTCCAGCCGGGCCTGCATGGGCTTGTCGCCCTGCGCCAGCGCGTCCGTGACGGAGGCCTCGGTCTCACCGCGCAGCGCGTCCACGCGCGCGTACAGCCCGTCGATGAATTCCTGCTCATGCCGCAATTCATCGTCTGGAATTTCGGTGTTTGACAATTCAGCTCCCGCCCGCATATACTGCCTTCAGTGAACTTTACCGCGACCCTTTCATTGCAAAGTCGCGAACCATTGAATATACGCAGAAAAATCCCCCGAGGGCAATTCCCCAGGGGATTTTTTTCGTGCGGGGCACATCAGAGCACGTCGGCGAGTTCCTCCAGCAGCCGCCGCTTGGCCCGCGCTCCCACCATCGCCTTCACCGGCTCACCGTCGCGGAAGACCATGAACGTGGGCATCGAAAGCACCCGGTACGCGTTCGTCGTCTCCGGACTGGTGTCCACATCCAGCTGCACCACCTTGAGCCGGCCCGCCTCCTCGGCGGCGAGGTCACTGAGCACAGGGCCCATCTGCCGGCACGGCGGACACCAGTCGGCGGTGAACTCCACCAGCACGGGCAGTTCCGCCCCGATCACCTCCGCCCCGAAGTCGGCGTCCGTCACCTCGGTCACGCCTGCCGCCCTGATCACTGCCCTCGCCCTCCCAGTTCGCACGCCGGTTCCGGACCGCCCGGAACCGCCGACTCGGCCGCCAGCACGTCGCGCGCCCGCTCCGCCCTCGCCAGCTGCCCGCCGACCCTCGCCCGCACCGCCTGCAACTCGCCGATCAGTGCGTCGAGTTCGTCCAGCTTGCGCCGGTAGACGGCGAGGGACGCCGGGCAGGAGTCACCCTCGGGATGACCGGCCCGCAGACACTCGACGAAGGGCCGGGTCTCCTCCAGGTCGAACCCGGAGTCCTGCAGCGTGCGGATCTGCCGCAGCAGCCGCAGATCCCCCTCGTCATAGGTGCGGTATCCGTTGCCGGTGCGCCGCGCGGGCAGCAGCCCCCGCGACTCGTAGTACCGCAGGGCCCGCGCGGTGGTCCCGGCCCGCGTCGCCAGCTCGCCGATTCGCATGCCCTCGAAGGTAGGCCTTGACGCCCGCGTCAAGGCAAGGGCGCGGGTCAGTCCACGACAACCACGGCTGCCTCCGCGCCGCACGGTCATTCCCCGAGCGGCAGCAGTGGTTTGCGCTCCACGGGGGACGACAGGACGATCGACGTCGTCGTACGGCCGAGGGCGGAGACCTGCTCCAGGACCTCCTCCAGATGGATGGTGTCCCGCACGGCCGCCTTGAGGATCCAGCAGTCCTCGCCGACGACATGGTGGACCTCGGTGATCTCGGCGCGCTCGATCAGCTCCAGGGTGCGCGGGTGTTTCAGGGTGTAGCCGCCGTGCGGGTTGACGCGGATGAACGCCTGGATGCCGTACCCGAGCCGGGCCGCGCGGACATGGGCGCCGTAGCCGGTGATCGCGCCCGCGGACTCCAGCCTGCGCACACGTTCGGCGACGGCGGCGGGGCTCAGCCGCACCCTGCGCCCCAGCTCGCTCAGCTTGATGCGGCCGTCGGACTGCAACTCCTGGAGGATCCGGCGGTCCAGCGTGTCGAAGGACACCGCCGTTTCGTTGGCGGCAGACCGCAGATTCCGTGGTTCTTTCGGTGCCTCGACGCCATCCCCCATGCCTACCCCTTCAGAACGCGCAACAACGCCACGAGAATTATGGCCGTAAAGCCCAAAGGCTGGTCGTCGACGACTGACGACCGATGGCCGATGGCCCGCTGATTCGGGGGAGGAAGCACCATGCGCGACGTATGTGTCATCGGTGGGAACCGCTATTTCGGGAAGCGCTTGATCGACCGGCTGACAGCCGCCGGGGACCGTGTGACCGTCGTCAACCGCGGTTCGTCCCCGCCGCCCGCCGGAACGGTTCATCTGGTCGCCGACCGCGATGACGAGGAGTCCCTGACACGGGCGCTGGGTACGCGGACCTTCGATGTCGTCGTGGACCAGGTCTGCTACACCCCCCGGCAGGCGGCCGTCGCCCGCCGGGTCTTCGCGGGCCGGACCCGGCGCTATGTGATGACCTCGACGGTCGAGGTGTACGAGTACGAGGACGCGCCGGACCTCGTACGGGAGGAGGCCGTCGACCCTCGGACGGTCGCCGTGGACCTCGAACTGCCCTGGGACGACGCGGAGTTCCTGGAGGGCCACTACGGTGAGGGCAAGCGTCAGGCCGAGGCGGTCCTGGCGGCCGGCCCGGCCTTCCCGTACACGGCCGTACGCGTGGCGCATGTGCTCGGCGGGCCCGACGACTTCACCGGGCGTCTGGACCACTACGTGTCCCGGATCCGCACCGGCGCGCCCATCGCCGTACCCGCCGTGAACCACCCGGCGACGTACATCCACGTGGAGGAGATCGCCGACTTCCTGGCGTGGGCGGCGGGCCAGGACTTCACCGGGCCCGTGAACGCGGCGTCCCACGGGGTGCTCGGCACCGGGGAGCTGTGCGAGGCCGTGGCCGCGCATGTCCCGGGAGGGCGCGTCGAGCTGCGGAGCGTGGAGGTGGGCGAGGTCTCGCCGTTCTCCTTCGTCCGCTTCTACGGCATGGACAACTCCCGTGCCACACGGCTCGGTTTCACGTTCGGCCACACGAAGGAATGGCTGCCTCGGGCAGTCGCCGAAACACTCGGGAAGGACAACTGACGTGGACCACCGCACACTTGGCGGCCTGCGGGTCAGCGCCGTCGGGCTCGGTGCGATGCCCCTGTCCGTCGAGGGACGCCCGGACGAGTCACGCGCCGTCGCGACCGTGCACGCGGCGCTCGACGCCGGGGTGACCCTCCTGGACACGGCCGACTCGTACCATCTCCCGGGCGCCCCGCCCGGCCACAACGAGGACCTGCTCGCCCGCGCCGTCGCGACGTACGGAGGGGACACCTCGGACGTCCTGATCGCGACGAAGGGCGGCCGGGGCCGTCCCGCCGACGGCAGCTGGACGGTCACGGGCACACCGCGCCACCTGCGCGCGGCGGCGGAGGCGTCCCTGAAGCGGCTGGGTGTGGAGGCCATCGGCCTGTACCAGCTGCACAAGCCCGATCCGGGTGTGCCGTACGAGGAGTCGCTAGGCGCGCTGCGCGATCTCGCCGACGAGGGGAAGATCCGGCTCGTCGGTGTCTCCAACGCGACGACGGACCAGATCCGCGAGGCCCACGAGATCCTGGGAAGCCGCCTGGTGTCGGTGCAGAACCGCTACTCCCCCGCCGTCCGCGAGAGCGAACCCGAACTGCGGCTGGCCACCGGTCTCGGCCTGGCGTTCCTGCCGTGGAGCCCCCTCGGGGGCCTGTCCCGCAGTTCCCTGGACGGTCCCTCGCAGCGGGAGCCCGTGGCCCTCCCCGTGTTCCACAAGGTGGCGCGGGAGCGGGGAGTGAGCCCTCAGCAGGTGGCTCTGGCCTGGCTGCTGTCGCTGTCGCCGACGGTGATCCCGATCCCGGGAGCGAGCCGCCCGGAGACGATCGCGGACTCGGCACGGGCGGCCGACCTGGAGCTGACGCCCGGGGAACTGCGGCGCCTGAACGCGGCGACGGCCTGAGCCGTGCCGTCGGCCGGAGGCCAGGCGGTCACGCCTGCCCCGGCCGTCGGGAGCTCGCCCGTGCCACGATGGCCGCGCCCTGACCTTCGTCCCCGGCCTACGGCCGGCTGTGCTCCAGGCCCGCCGACTCCTCCACCTCGAGCAGGGACGCGCTGTGCCGCTCCTCGTCGAACGCCTTCCGGCCACCGCGCACCCCGAACAGCCGCTTGGCCACCATGATGTAGAGAACGGCGAGGATGTTGAGGACCAGAGTGGCGATCTTCAGGCCGCTGATGTGCTCGGTGAGTTCGTAGATCTCCAGCGGGAGGAAGGCCGCGGTGGCGACCACCGTCAGATACTCGGCCCAGCGCTTGGCGTACCAGAGCCCGACCGCCTCGATCAGCTCGATCAGCGCGTAGGCGAGCAGCAGGGCGGCGACGAGCAGGAGTGTGGAGTGCTTGTAGCCGAAGGTCTTCTGGATGGTGCCGACCACCGGTGAATGGTCGAGGTCGTAGTGGAAGTGCCTGAAGACGGGCCGCAGTACGTCCAGGTACTCGTTGAACAGCCGCCGCACCGCGTCCTGGCTGTTGCTGAACTTCCATACGGCCACCGCGACCAGCACGATGAACACACCGCGCACGGCGCGTTCGATGGCCAGGAAGCGCAGGATGAACAGATCGCGCAGCACCTTGCCGCGCGGCACGAGCGGTGCGTCGTCCGCCGGTCCCGAGCCGTGCGGTTCGCCGAGCACGAAGTCGCCGCACCGCAGGCACCGCCACACGTCACCGAGGGCGGTCTCGGCGTGCAGACGCACCCGCAGCCGGGCGTCGTCCGGCGCGTACGTCACATGCCCGCGCCGCGCGCAGGTCCGCCGGTTCCAGTCGATCTTCATGCCCCCGTGCCTCCCAATGGACTGCTGAACGTGCCGTGCCCTGCCGCGCCGGTCGAACACCGGCACGGCAGGGCACGTTAGTGCACGCAGTACGAGACGTGGGTACGCGGCGGGTGGTTGCGCCCGCTGGTCAGCGGGTCGCGGCGTCCACGAGTTCGCGTTCCTCCCGCTGCTCCCCGGCTTCCGCGGAACGTTCCTTGCGCGGCAGGAGCACTCCCACCAGGACGGTGCCGACTCCCAGGATCACCGCGCCGACCATGCTGGTGTGGGAGACCGCGTCCGCGAAGGACGAGCCGACCGCGTCCGCCATCTGCCGTGCGCCGTGGGCGAGTTGCCCGGCCTGGGCCTTGAGCTGGGCCGCCTGCTGCGCGTTCGGGGCGTGCGCTGCCCGCGCGGCGAGCTGCTGGGCCTTGCCGGAGATGCCCTGGGCCACCGCGTACCCGGAGCCGACCGAGTCCTGCGCGGTGGCCAGCGCCTGCGCGGGGAGCCCGCTGCCCTTCGCGGCGTCCGTGAGATGCGAGGAGTACGAGCTCGACAGGACCGAGCCGAGGATGGCGATCCCGAGCGAGCCGCCGAGTTCCAGGGAGGTGTCGTTGACCGCGCCGCCGACGCCCAGCTCGGACTCCGGGAACGACCCCATGATCGCGTCGGTGCAGGGCGAGAGCGCGAGGCCGATCGCCAGGCCCAGGATCACCAGGGGCAGTACGAAGTCGCCGTACGACGAGCCGGAGTCGACCCTGGTGAGCAGCGCGAGCGCCGCCGTGCCGCCGACCATGCCCGCGGTGACCGTGATCTTCATACCGATGCGCGGGGTGAGGTACCCGGTCAGCGCCGAGCCCACGAACACGGCCCCGGCCAGCGGCAGCATCCGTACGCCGGTTTCCAGGGCGTCGTATCCGAGGACGAACTGGAGGTGCTGGGTGAGGTAGTAGAAGGCGCCGAAGACCGCCAGGAAGAACAGTGCGACGGCGAGGTTGGAGCCCGCGAACCGGCGGCCTCCGAAGCGGCGGACGTCGAGGACCGGGCGCGGGTGCCGCAGCTCCCGGACGATGAACAGGACGAGCCCGGCGCCCGCGATCACCGCGGCCGTGACCGCCTTGGTGCCCCAGCCGAAGTGCGGACCCTCGATGATCATGTAGACGAGCGAGCCGATCCAGATGACCGACAGCAGTCCGCCGGCGTAGTCGATCCGCTCGTGGTGGGCGGCCCGGGACGGCGGTACGAGTACGAAGGCGGCGACGAGCGCGACGGCCGCGATCGGCACGTTGATCAGGAACGTGGAGGACCAGCCGTGGTTCTTCAGCAGCGCTCCGGCGACCAGCGGTCCGGCCGCGATGGCGAGCCCGGCCGTGGCGGTCCACAGGGTGATCGCCTTGGCGCGCTCGGCGCGCGGGAAGGTCGCGGCGAGGAGCGAGAGCGTGGCGGGCATGATCAGCGCGGCGCCCGTACCCATGATCGCGCGGGCCGCGATGACGGTCGCCGCGCTGTCGGCTAGGGAGCCGAAGACGGCACCGCCGCCGAAGACGAGGAGCCCGAGGGCGAGCGCGCCGCGCCGGCTGTACTTGTCGCCGATCGCGCCGAGCAGCAGCATCAGCGCCGCGTACGGGACGGTATAGCCGTCGATGACCCACTGAAGACCGGCGCTTGACAGGCCGAGGTCCTGGGTCATGTCGGGCGCGGCGACGGTGAGCGCGGTGTTCGCCATCACGATGATCAGCAGGCTCAGACAGAGGACGAGGAGAGCCCACCAGCGCCGTGCGTAGGGGCGGTCCATCCTCTCGACCGGTTCGTTCATGACGAGACGCATGGGTTCGGGCCTTCCTCTTCTCCAGTGCCCACTACTTGCACAACAGCGTGCAATTGCTCAACGATGTGCAATGTACGACGTTGCACAGCCCTGTGCAAATCACTGACGTGGAGGCTCTATGGAGGCGCACAGGAAACGGCGCGGGCCGTGCAGAATGTCAGCCATGACCACGGGTAGCGCCAGCCGCGCCGACGCGAACCGACGCCGCATCCTGGAGGTCGCGCTCGGCGAGCTGCTGCGCGACCCCGACGCGTCCATGGACCAGATCGCAAGGGCCGCGGGCGTCGTCCGGCGCACGGTGTACGGGCACTTCCCGAGCCGCGAGGCGCTGATCAGCATCCTTGTCGACGGCGCGGTGGAGGCGGTCGCCGCGGCGCAGGCCACGGGCATGGAGCACACCTCCGACCCGGCCGAGGCGGTCGCCCGCTCGTCCCTGGCGGTGTGGGAGATCGCCGACCGCTACCGGATTCTCGTCGCGCTCGCCCAGCGCAGCGTCACCGTGCAGGGCATCCGCGAGCGCCTCACTCCGGTCCGCGAGGCGTGCGCGGAGGTGCTGGCCCGGGGCCTGGAGCAGGGCGTGTTCGAGTCGCCGCTGCCGCCACGGGCGCTGGCGTACGTCCATGAGCAGATGCTGTTCGCGCTGATGGAGGCGGTGAACGACGGCCTGCTGGAAGCGCGGGAGGCGGGCCGTTCCGCCGCGGTCGCCCTGCTGACCACGGCGGGCGTACCCGCCTCCCGCGCCACCGAGCTGGTCTCGGGGCTGAGTCATCAGCTCCGGGCCGAATGACCGGCTCGGGGCTCGGTGATCACAACGTACGGCTCTCAGGCCCCGGCCAGTTCCTTCTCGCCGCCCTGCCCGGGGACCTGGCCCGCGACGTCCGTCCGGTTCCCGTCCGGTGTCGTCGTCTCGTCGTAGGGCAGCCGCCCGGCGAGCACCTCCTGGACCCGCTCCTTGTCGATCTCTTTCGTCCAGGTGCCGATCAGCACGGTGGCAACGGCGTTGCCCGCGAAGTTCGTCAGGGCGCGGGCCTCGCTCATGAAGCGGTCGATGCCGACGATCAGGCCGATGCCGTCCACCAGGGCGGGCTTGTGGGACTGGAGACCACCGGCGAGCGTGGCCAGTCCGGCGCCGCTCACCCCGGCCGCGCCCTTCGAGGCGACGAGAAGGAAGAGCAGCAGCGGGATCTGCTCACCGACGGACAGGGGCGTGCCGAGCGCGTCGGCGATGTAGAGCGACGCCATGGTCATGTAGATCATGGTGCCGTCGAGGTTGAAGGAGTAGCCGGTCGGCACGGTGATGCCGACGACGGGCCGGCTGATGCCGAGGTGCTCCAGCTTCGCGATGAGCCGGGGCAGGGCGGACTCGGACGAGGAGGTCGACAGGATCAGCAGGAACTCCCGGCTCAGGTACCTCATCAGCGCCAGGACGCTGACGCCCGCCACCACGCGCAGCAGCACCCCGAGCACGACGAAGACGAACAGGAAGCAGGTCACGTAGAAGCCGAGCATCAGCACGGCGAGGCTCTTGAGCGCGTCCACTCCGGCCGAACCCACCACGGCGGCGATGGCACCGAAGGCACCGACCGGAGCCGCCCACATGACCATGGAGAGGATGCGGAAGACCAGGCGCTGGATGTGCTCGACGCCCCGCAGGACCGGCGCTCCGGCCGCGCCCATCGCCTGGAGCGCGAAGCCCGCGAGCAGGGCCACGAGGAGGGTCTGGAGCACCTGGCCCTCGGTGAAGGCGGAGACGAACGTCTTCGGGATGATGGACAGCACGAAGTCGACCGGCGGCAGCGCGTCGGAGGACACCTGGGCGTGGCCCGCCTGCTTGACCGCGTTCGTGAGATGCAGTCCCGCACCGGGGTGCAGGACGTTCCCGACGACCAGGCCGATCGCGAGCGCGACCAGGGACATCACCAGGAAGTAGCCGAGCGCGATACCGCCGACGGCACCGACCTTCGCGGCCTTGCGCACCGAACCGATGCCCAGCACGATCGTGCAGAAGATGATCGGCGAGATCATCATCTTGATCAGGTTCACGAAGCCCGTGCCCAGGGGCTTGAGCTCGACGGCGGCATCGGGCCAGATCAGGCCCACGGCGATGCCGAGCGCGACCGCGATCAGCACGGCGATGTAGAGATAGTGGGTGCGGTCGCGCCTCGCGGCGGGTACGGGTGCGGCGGGTGCCGTCGTCGTCACGGCTGCCTCCTTGACGTCTTCGTCGGCGTCACCGGCGTGCGGCTCACGTCCGGGAGTTCGGGGTTCGGGCATGTGGGGTGGGGGGTCGGGGCCCGACTATGTCCCGCCCTGTGACGGCGGTCACCCTTCCGTTCATTTAGTTCACGCTTATGTGCCGGGCACACTGGCCGCATGCCCACGCCCCGCCTCCCGAGACCCCGCAGCCTCGCGGGCCAGCTCTTCGCGATGCAGGCCGTGCTGATCGCGGTGCTCGTCGCCGGGTACGCGCTGTTCACCTACGTGAGCGACCGCGGCCAGGCACGGGAGGCGGCCGGTCGGCAGGCCATGGCCGTGGCCCGCTCGGTCGCCGACGCGCCCTCGGTGCGGCAGGCCGTCACCACGAGCGATCCGACGGCGCGGCTGGAGCCGTACGCGCTGCGCGTCCAGGACGACACGGGCGTCGACTTCGTCACGATCATGGACCCGGGGGGCATCCGCTGGACCCACCCCGACCGCGCTCAGATCGGCAAACGCTTCCTCGGCCATATCTCCCGCGCCCAGCACGGCGGCTCCTTCACCGAGACCTACACCGGCACGCTCGGCCCGTCCGTCCGCGCGGTGACCCCGATCGAGGACGGCGGCCGGATCACCGGCCTGGTGAGCGCGGGGATCAAGGTCGAGTCGATAAGCGCACGGCTCCAGGACCAGGTGAGCGCGCTGAGCGGGGTCGCGGGCGGCGCCCTGGCGCTGGGCGCGATCGGCACGTACGTGATCAACGCCCGTCTGCGGCGCTCCACACACGGGCTCAACGCGACCGAGCTGAGCCGTATGCACGACTACCACCAGGCCGCACTGCACGCCGTCCGCGAGGGCCTGCTGATGCTGGACGGCCAGTTCCGGGTGGCTCTGATCAACGACGGCGGACGGGAACTGCTGGGTGCGACCGGGGAAGTGGTGGGCCGCTCGGTGGCTGACCTGGGCCTGCCGGCGCCCCTGACGGGGGCCCTGCTGTCCGGGCAGCCACGGATGGACGAGGTCCATCTGACCGCGACGCGCGTCCTGGTGGTCAACACCTCACCCGTCTCCGGCGGCGAACGCCGGGGCACCGTGGTCACGCTCCGCGACGTGACGGAACTCCAGTCCCTGACAGGCGAGCTGGATTCGGAGCGCGGCTTCACGCAGGCGCTGCGCTCACAGGCGCACGAGGCGGCGAACCGGCTGCACACGGTCGTCTCGCTGATCGAGCTGGGCCGCGCCGCCGAGGCGGCCGACTTCGCCACGGCGGAGCTGGAACTGGCACAGGCGCTGACGGACCAGGTGGTCGCGGCGGTGGACGAACCGGTGCTGGCGGCCCTGCTGCTGGGCAAGGCGGCGCAGGCCAACGAGCGGGGCGTGGAACTGGTGGTGTCCGGCGACAGCCATATGGACGACGGACTGCTGCCGCCGTCGCTGCCCGCCCGGGATCTGGTGACGATCCTGGGCAATCTGATCGACAACGCGATGGACGCGGCGCAGAGTTCGGCGGGTGCCCGGGTGACGGTGACCGCACGCACGGACGGCTCCGGCCTCTTCCTGCGGGTCGCCGACACCGGTACGGGGGTGGATCCGGCGCACACGGAGGCGGTGTTCGAACGCGGCTGGTCGACCAAGCAGGCCGGTTCCCACGGGGGCCGCGGCCTGGGGCTCGCCCTGGTCCGCCAGACGGTAAGACGCCACGAGGGAGACTTGACAATGCGTCAAGCAGTGGGCGGAGGGGCCGAGTTCGAAGTGCTACTGCCGTTGCTCAGCTCACATGCCGACCTGTCCGGAGGTGACGTATGACGGACGAACCCATCCGCGTCCTGGTCGTGGAGGACGACCCGGTGGCAGCCGACGCGCATGTCCTCTACGTCGGGCGCGTCCCGGGCTTCACGGCCGTCGGGAAGGCGCACACGGGGGCTCAGGCGCGGCGCCTGCTGGACCGTTCACCGGTGGATCTGCTGCTCCTGGACCTGCATCTGCCGGACGTGCACGGCCTCCAGCTGGCCCGCTCGCTGCGGGCGGCGGGGTACCGTGCGGACGTCATAGCGGTGACGTCCGCACGCGATCTGGCGGTGGTGCGGGAGGGGGTCTCCCTGGGAGTGGTGCAGTACGTGCTGAAGCCGTTCACCTTCGCGACGCTGCGGGACCGCCTGGTGCGCTACGCGCAGTTCCGCGGCACGGAGGGCGAAGCCAGCGGCCAGGACGAGGTGGACCGGGCGCTGGCGACGCTGCGCGCACCGGGCCCGGCGGCCCTGCCGAAGGGGCTGAGCGCGCCGACGCTGGAGAGGGTGACCGGTGCGCTCAGACAGCACGAGGAGGGGCTGACGGCTGCGGGGGCCGCCGAGACCGCGGGGATCTCCCGGATCACGGCCCGGCGGTATCTGGAGCACCTCGTGGAGACGGGGCGGGCCGCCCGTAGCCCGCTGTACGGGCAGGTGGGGCGGCCGGAGCTGGTCTACCGGTGGGTGCCGCTCAGAACACCGACTCCGCCTCGTCCATACGGTCCTTCGGCACCGTCTTGAGCTCGGTGACCGCATCCGCCAGCGGCACCATCACCACGTCGGTGCCGCGCAGCGCGGTCATCATGCCGAACTCGCCCCGGTGCGCGGCCTCGACCGCGTGCCAGCCGAACCGGGTCGCCAGCACCCTGTCGTACGCGGTCGGCGTGCCGCCGCGCTGGACATGGCCGAGGATGACCGGCTTGGCCTCCTTGCCGAGGCGCCGCTCCAGTTCGTAGGCGAGTGCCGTGCCGATGCCCTGGAAGCGCTCGTGCCCGTACGCGTCGATCTCGCCCTTGCCGTAGTCCATGGTGCCCTGGGCGGGGTGCGCGCCCTCGGCGACGCAGACCACCGCGAACTTCTTGCCGCGCGAGAAGCGCTCCTCGACCATCTTGACCAGGTCGGCGGGGTCGAAGGGGCGCTCGGGCAGGCAGATGCCGTGGACGCCGGCCGCCATGCCGGACTCCAGGGCGATCCAGCCGGCGTGGCGGCCCATGACCTCCACGACCATCACGCGCTGGTGGGACTCGGCCGTCGTCTTCAGGCGGTCCATGGCCTCGGTGGCCACGGTGACGGCGGTGTCGAAGCCGAAGGTGCGGTCCGTGGACGAGATGTCGTTGTCGATCGTCTTCGGTACGCCGACCACGGGCAGTCCCGCGTCCGAGAGCATGCGGGCCGCCGTGAGCGTGCCCTCGCCGCCGATCGGGATCAGCGCGTCGATACCGAAGTCGCGGATCATGTCCGAGGCGTTCTCGCACGCCTCGCGCAGGCGGTCCCGCTCGAGGCGGGAGGAGCCGAGGAGGGTGCCGCCGAGCGCGAGGATGCCGCTCACGGCGTCCAGGTCGAGGGTGCGGTAGTGGCCTTCGAGCAGGCCCCGGTAGCCGTCCTCGAAACCGATGACCTCGTCGCCGTACTGCGCCACCGCCCGGTGCACGACCGACCGGATCACTGCGTTCAGGCCCGGGCAGTCGCCGCCTGCGGTGAGTACTCCGATGCGCATCGTGCTGTGTCTCCTGCTCGCTGTTCGGTACCTGTGAGCCAGTTCGATTGTTTCACGGCTCACAGACGGGTGACGATCCCGCGCCGCGCCCTAATCCAGCCCCAGGGGTATTGTCAAGATGGCCCAGCCCACCCATCTGGGTGGATTTGCGCTGGCCGCCCCCCAGGGTCCCCCGCCCCGCGCCGTGCCCGCCCGCAAGAAGAACCCGAGAGAAGAACCCGAGAGAAGAAACGGAGAGCACACGTGACGCGCAGCGTGTACGTGACCGGGATCGACCGCGGCGACGGCCGCCAGGTGGTCGAGCTGGGAGTGATGGAACTGCTGACCCGGCAGGTCGACCGGGTGGGCGTGTTCCGCCCGCTCGTCCACGACGACCCCGACCGCCTCTACGAACTGCTGCGCGCCCGGTACAGGCTGTCCCAGGACCCGGCGACCGTCTTCGGCATGGACTACCACGAGGCGTCCGCGCTCCAGGCGGAACGCGGCACGGACGAACTGGTGTCCACGCTCGTCGAGCGGTTCCACGCGGTGGCCCGCGACTACGAGGTCGTCCTCGTCCTCGGCTCCGACTTCGCCGACACCCAGCTCCCCGACGAACTGTCCCTCAACGCCCGGCTCGCCAACGAGTTCGGGGCGTCCGTGATCGCGGTGGTGGGCGGCCGGGAGCAGACCGCCGACACGGTGCGCGCCGAGGTGCGCAACGCCTACCGCGCGTACGACGGGCTGGGCTGCGACGTGCTCGCCATGGTCGCCAACCGGGTGGCCCGCGAGCACCGGGACGAGATCGCGGAGCGGCTCGGGTCCCGTCTGCCGGTGCCGTGCTACGTCCTGCCCGACGAGCCCGCCCTGTCGGCCCCGACGGTCGCGCAGATCGCGCACACACTCGGCGCGAGGGTCGTCCTCGGCGATGAAGCGGGGCTCGCGCGGGACGCCCTGGACTTCGTCTTCGGCGGCGCCATGCTGCCGAACCTCCTGAGCGCCCTGACCCCGGGATGCCTGGTGGTGACCCCGGGCGACCGCGCGGATCTCGTCATCGGCTCGCTCGCCGCGCACAGCGCGGGCGACCCGCCGATAGCCGGTCTTCTGCTCACCCTGGACGAGGTGCCCGGCGAGGGCATCCTCGCCCTGGCCGAGCGCCTCGCCCCGGGCACCCCTGTGCTCTCGGTGTCCGAGAACAGCTTCCCCACCGCCGCCCGGCTCTTCGCCCTGGAGGGCAAGCTCAACGCGGCCACCCCGCGCAAGGCGGAGCGCGCCATCGGGCTCTTCGAGCGGTACGTGGACACGGCGGGCCTGCTGGGGCAGGTGTCCGCGCCGAGCAGCGGCCGGGTCACGCCGATGATGTTCGAGCACACGCTGCTGGAACGGGCCCGGGCTCACAAGCGCCGGGTGGTGCTCCCCGAGGGCACCGAGGATCGTGTGCTGCACGCGGCCGAGGTGCTGCTGCGCCGGGGTGTCTGCGACCTCACCCTGCTCGGACCCGTGGACCGGATCCGCAAGAAGGCGGCCGATCTGGGCATCGACCTCGGCGACGCCCAGCTGATCGACCCGGCCGCCTCCCCGCTGCGCGACACCTTCGCCGAGAAGTACGCCCGGCTGCGCGCCCACAAGGGCGTCACGCTGGAGCTGGCGCACGATGTCGTCGCGGACGTGAACTACTTCGGGACGCTCATGGTCGAGGAGGGGCTCGCGGACGGCATGGTGTCCGGCTCCGTGCACTCCACGGCCGCCACCATCCGGCCCGCCTTCGAGATCATCAAGACCAGGCCCGAGGCGAAGATCGTCAGCTCCGTCTTCTTCATGTGCCTGTCCGACAAGGTGCTCGTCTACGGCGACTGCGCCGTGAACCCCGACCCCGACGCAGAGCAGCTCGCGGACGTCGCCCTCCAGTCGGCCGCCACCGCCCGGCAGTTCGGGGTGGAGCCGCGCGTCGCGATGCTGTCGTACTCCACCGGCACGTCCGGCTTCGGCGCCGACGTCGACAAGGTGCGCGAGGCCACCGAGCTGGTGCGGCTGCGGGACGGCGAGCTGCGGATCGAGGGCCCGATCCAGTACGACGCCGCCGTGGAGCCCAGCGTCGCCGCGACCAAGCTCCCGGGCTCCGAGGTCGCCGGGCAGGCCTCGGTACTGATCTTCCCGGACCTCAACACGGGCAACAACACCTACAAGGCCGTGCAGCGGTCGGCCGGCGCCCTCGCCGTCGGCCCGGTGCTGCAGGGGCTGCGCAAGCCCGTCAACGACCTGTCCCGGGGCGCTCTGGTCCCCGACATCGTCACGACCGTCGCCATCACGGCCATCCAGGCACAGAGCCCCGTGGAGAGCACCGCGGACGATCCCGCGGACCATATCTCGGACAAGCCCTGTGACAAGCCCGCAGAGAAGGCAGCCGACCAGTGAGCCCGACCCGTGTCCTCGTCCTCAACTCCGGCTCCTCGTCGGTGAAGTACCAGCTGCTGGACATGCGGGAGCACACCAGGCTGGCGGCGGGCCTGATAGAGCGCATCGGGGAGCAGACCTCACTGCTGAAGCACACGGTGATCGCCACGGGCGCCACCCGTGAGCACAGCGGTCCGGTCGCCGACCACCAGGCGGCGCTCAAGGCGGTCGCCGAGGAGCTGGCCAAGGACGGTCTAGGGCTCGACTCGCCCGAGCTCGCTGCCATCGGCCACCGGGTGGTGCACGGCGGCATGTTCTTCACCGAGCCCACCGTGATCGACGACGACGTGCTCACCGAGATCGAGCGCCTGATCCCCGTCGCACCGCTGCACAACCCCGCCAACCTCACCGGCATCCGCACCGCCATGGCGCTGCGTCCCGACCTGCCGCAGGTGGCCGTGTTCGACACGGCGTTCCACACGACGATGCCGGAGTCCGCGGCGCGCTACGCGATCGACACGAAGATCGCGGACCGCCACCGGATCCGGCGCTACGGGTTCCACGGCACCTCGCACGCGTTCGTGTCCCGGGCGACCGCGAGGCTCCTGGGCAAGGACGTGGAGGACACCAACGTCATCGTGCTGCATCTGGGCAACGGCGCGTCCGCGTCGGCGGTCAGGGGCGGCCGGTGCGTGGACACCTCCATGGGGTTCACCCCGCTGGAGGGCCTGGTGATGGGAACGCGTTCCGGCGACCTGGATCCCGCCGTCATCTTCCATTTGCGGCGCGTTGGCGGCATGTCCATGGATGAGATCGACACTCTTCTCAACAAGAGGAGCGGTCTGTTCGGGCTGTGCGGCGACAACGACATGCGGGAAATCGACCGCCGGATCGGCGAGGGCGACAAGGAGGCGCGACTCGCCTTCGACATCTACATCCACCGGCTGAAGAAGTACATCGGCGCGTACTACGCGGTACTCGGCAGGGTGGACGCGGTCGCCTTCACGGCGGGGGTGGGTGAGAACGCGGCGACGGTGCGCGAGGCTGCCGTGGCGGGCCTGGAGGGGCTCGGACTGGCGGTGGACGGCGCCCTGAACGTCGCCCGCGGCGACGGTCCGCGGCTGATCTCGCCCGCCCACGCGCGGGTGGCGGTCGCCGTGGTGCCCACTCAGGAGGAACTGGAGATCGCGACGCAGACCTACGAACTGGTCGGAAAGGACGACTGAACACGACGACCGAACACGACGACCGAACGCGTTGTCCGAACAATTCGACCAATTCGACCGGCTCTCGCCTGAGCGGCAACCCGCCCATTTGTATTTTCCGCCAGACGGAATATTCCGCGCCGAAACAAACCGATAGGATCGCCCCATGCGCCGTTCGAAAATCGTCTGTACTCTCGGCCCCGCGGTCGACTCCCACGACATGCTCGTCGCGCTGATCGAAGCCGGCATGAATGTGGCCCGCTTCAACTTCAGCCATGGCTCGCACGAAGAGCACCAGGGACGCTACGACCGCGTCCGTGCCGCGTCCGCCGAGACGGGCAGGGCCATCGGTGTCCTCGCCGACCTCCAGGGCCCGAAGATCCGTCTGGAGACCTTCGCGGAGGGTCCCGTCGAGCTGGTGCGCGGTGACGAGTTCACCATCACCGCCGAGGACGTGCCGGGCGACAAGCACATCTGCGGTACGACGTACAAGGGCCTGCCCGGTGACGTCGCCAAGGGCGACCAGATCCTCATCAACGACGGCAACGTCGAGCTGAAGGTCCTGGAGGTCGAGGGCCCCGAGGTCCGCACGATCGTCATCGAGGGCGGTGTCATCTCCGACCACAAGGGCATCAACCTGCCCGGCGCGGCGGTGAACGTCCCGGCGCTGTCCGAGAAGGACATCGACGACCTGCGGTTCGCGCTGCGCATGGGCTGCGACGTGGTGGCCCTGTCCTTCGTGCGGGACGCGAACGACGTCAAGGACGTGCACCGCGTCATGGACGAGGAGGGCCGCCGGGTCCCGGTCATCGCCAAGGTGGAGAAGCCGCAGGCGGTGGCGAACATGGAGGACGTCGTGATGGCGTTCGACGGCGTCATGGTCGCCCGTGGCGACCTGGCCGTCGAATACCCGCTCGAGAAGGTCCCGATGGTGCAGAAGCGCCTCATCGAGCTGTGCCGCCGCAACGCCAAGCCGGTGATCGTGGCGACCCAGATGATGGAGTCGATGATCACCAACTCCCGTCCCACGCGCGCGGAGGCCTCCGACGTCGCCAACGCCATCCTGGACGGCGCCGACGCGGTCATGCTGTCGGCCGAGTCGAGCGTGGGCGCGTACCCGGTCGAGACGGTCAGGACGATGTCGAAGATCGTCGCGGCGGCCGAGGAGGAGCTGCTGTCCAAGGGCCTGCAGCCGCTCGTGCCGGGCAAGAAGCCGCGTACGCAGGGCGGTTCGGTGGCCCGCGCGGCGGCGGAGATCGCCGACTTCCTCGGCGGCAAGGGCCTGGTCGCCTTCACCCAGTCCGGCGACACCGCCCGCCGGCTGTCCCGTTATCGCGCGGCCCAGCCGATCCTCGCGTTCACGACCGACGAGTCCACCCGCAATCAGCTGTCGCTGAGCTGGGGCGTGGAGCCGCATGTCGTGCCGTTCGTGAAGAGCACCGACGAAATGGTCGAACTGGTCGACCAGCACCTGGTGAGGCTCAAGCGGTTCAACGACGGCGACATCGTGGTCATCACCGCCGGCTCCCCGCCCGGCGTCCCCGGCACCACGAACATGGTCCGGGTCCACCACCTGGGCGAGGGCAAGCGCAACTGACGCACGCCGTCGGCAGTTCACAGAGCTGTGGCCCGGCCCCGCCTGCGCGGGACCGGGCCACAGCTCGTTGTGCGGCTCCCGGACGGGTCTGGGGGTTTGTCAGCTCGCGCCGGTGACGTACTGGTGCATGCCGGGCACGTGAAGCGTGCCGCCGAACTGGCCGGCCTGGGTGACCTTCACCTTGGTGAAGTAGATCAGCGGGATGTTCAGCGGCGGCGGGTTGTCCGGGTCGAACGTCATCGGGATCAGGCCGAACAGGTTGCCGGAGATGCTCTCCGTGTACATCACCGTCTTGCCGTCACGGATGGTCGACGTCGTGCCCTTTCCGGCCTGGACGTGATAGATCTCGCCCTTCTGGCCGTCCACGAGCTGGTGCAGATCGCCGATGTCGGTGCCGTCGGAGATCACGTACTTCAGGACCCTCTTGATGGTGCCGTTGGCGGTGCGCACCTTCACGACGCCCTGGTAGTCCGCGCCCTTGAGCGTCAGCGAGCTGGCCTCCAGATGCCACGGGGAGTCGGGCAGGGCGACCGCGTTCTCCACCCCGCCCTGGTCGTCTGTGGCCGTGGGACATCCCGCGGCGTCCGCGGTGGAACTCGCGGAGGGGCTCGGCGTCGCGGACTCGGCCGACTTCACGGCGTTGTCCGCGGTCTTGGCCGCCTCCGAGGCCGCCTTCGTCGCCGTGTCCTTCACGGTCTTCTTGACCGTGTCGGTGACGTTCTTGGCCGTGTCCGTGACGGTGGAGGACGGATCCTTGGCCGCGTCGCTCGCCGTGTCCTTCGTCGCGGACGCCGATGCGGACGGCGTGGGGGTGGAGCTCGCGGACGAGCCGGACCCCTGGGAGCCGCCGGTGAGGACACCGGTGATCGCGTTCCCGATGTCGCCCAGGAGGCCGCCCTTGGAGGACGACGAGGACGACGGCGTGGAGGTGCCGGCCGAGGACGCCGACGGGGACGGGGTGGACGTGGCCTTGCCATCGGAACCTGAATCCGACGACGAGGTCTTGTCCGGCGTAGCGCCCGTCTTCGTGCCCGTGTCCGTATTGGCGGCCGGCGCCTTGTCCTTCGTCGCGCTCCCGGACGGCGAGGCCGCCGGAGCCGGCGTGCCGGACGACGAGGACGCGCTCGGCGTGGCGGACGGCGACGGGGACGAGGACGCGTCCTTGGAGCCGTCGAGCGCCTCCACGCACTTCTGGTACTCGTCGGCCGTCAGGCTCTTGGACGTCGGATGGTCGTCGGCGCGCGCCAGCGTGGAGTTGACCCCCATGCCGAGGAACACCGCGGTGGGCATCGCCGCCAGGGCCATGGCCTTGCCGGCGGGCATGTGGAACCTGGTGAACAGCGGCTTCCTCGGGGCCGCGTGACGCGGCCCGGTTCTCGCACGGGACGCGTCCACGTCCGTCCCGTGCGTCACCTCGTCAGCCGGCACTGTGCCTCCCGTTCGCCCCGTTGGCCGGGCTCGTTTCTGACAGTTCGTTCGGCTCGCCCGCCCCGACACCGTTCGCGGCCATGCCTTCCGGCGCTCCCGCCTCCGGCTCGGGGTCCTTGCCGAGCTGCTGCTCGGGAGGCACGCCGGGCGCCCAGGAGACAGCCAGGCAGCCGCCGATCAGCGCGGGCAGGAACCCGAAGCCGAAGCCGCCGAGGTTGGAAACCGGGATGGAGACCAGCGCCAGCAGGACCGCCGCGACACCCGCGAAGACCTTCACATGCTTCTGGAACCACAGGCTGATGCCCAGCACTATGAGCAGCACCCCGATGATCAGGGAGCCGGACCCTCCGGTGCTGCCCATCGCCAGAGTCAGGTGCCCGATCTGAAGGTGCGCATAGGGGAAGTACAAGATCGGCACACCGCTGAGCAGGACAAGCAGACCGGCCCAGAACGGACGCGTGCCCCGCCAGGCGCGGAACTGCAGCCGTCGGCGGGTGAACTGGCCGGGTTCGGCGGCAAGAGTCTCGGCGCTCATGGAAAACAGCTCCCTGGTGCGGCGTTGCTGTGGTGGTGATGTGTGCCGCGCGTGAAGACGCGGCGGTGATGGAACGGGCGGGGGCGCCGAAGCCACCCCCGCCCATTACCGAGCGCTCAGTAGCACTCGATTCCCTTGCCGTCGCCCTTGTGCAGCGACATGTGCAGACCGCTGAGCTTGAACGTGCCGGCGGTGGTCGCCCACGCCGTCTGCTGCACGTTGCTCAGGTCCGCCGACTCCGCCTGCTGGGCGAAGCCGTAGGGGTTGGCCTGCTCGCCGCCGCCCTTCATGCCCGGACCCTTGCTGGCGTCCTTGGCGGCCACACCGATGTCGATGTTGTGGAACGTCGCGTCGGCGTTCAGGTCATCGACGTCGATGTAGAGGTTGTGGGCCTGGACCTTCTCGTGCCCCGCGCCACCGGCCTCCAGACGGAGGGTGACCGAGCCGAGGAACGGCACGTTCGGGGTGACCACGGACTGGCACATGTTGGTGATCTGAGCGTCGGTGAACGCCGAGACCGCGACGGGGTGAACCGTCTTCTGGCCGTCGAGCGTGTAGCCCGGGTCGATCGCCCCGTACTGCTCGAAGCCGTCACCGTGGAGCTGGTCGGCCGTCACCTTGAACTGCTGGCCCGAAACGCTGAACGAAGCAGCGAGAGCGCCCTGCGCGAGGGCGACACCTATCGCGGCCGTAGCGGCGACGCTGGGCACCATGACCACAGCGAACCGCTTCCATCTGGTCCCGCCACGCACCTGGGACTCCATATTTCCTCCTTCTCGGACGTACATCTCCTGGCCCGAACTCGCCACCATCCGGCGGCTTTGCTGGGCAGGGATGGGAGAAGTGCTACGTCCTCGGGAAGGAGAGCGCCTGCGCTCGGAGGCACGAACCGCGCCCGAACTACCGGCGATCACCCCCGAGCGACAACCACTGGTCGCGCCTGACACACATCACGCACAACCTGCCGGACAGGCTCCGCCGAGGCGAAGACCCCCCTGTCCAGGAACCGGCGCCACTGCCGCCGGCTCCTGCTCGGTGGGGACCCACGAGGTGCCATTGACCCAGATGGCTGCCGGGTACGGCGATGGACCGAGCGTGGCCGATCGTGGTGCATTCTCGCCGCCGACACAAGGGGGTTCGTTACTCGCTAGTAACGGCCGGATAACCGAAGCACGACCGCCGGGTATCGACCGGCAACTCTTCGTGGCGCAAAGGGTGATCGCGAAACGGTTTATCTTGGGACAGAAACCGACAGACCACCGGCCTCGACTTACTCCAAGTAACAGCGGCCGCGATTACCAAGATTTGGTAAAGCGCGACCGCTGTGCGCCTCTGCAGGCGAATCTTTCACTCGGGCATCACATCGCCGAGCGTTTAACGACAGGTCAGAAAAGCGCCCTGGCGAGCGCCCGGCGGGCCGCCGTCACGCGCGGGTCCTCGGCGCCGACGACCTCGAAGAGTTCGAGCAGCCGCAGCCGCACCGCGTCCTTGTCGTCACCCACCGTGCGACGCACGGCGTCGACCAGCCGCCCGAACGCGTCCTCCACGTGCCCGCCCACCAGATCCAGGTCCGCCGCGGCGATCTGCGCCGCCACGTCGTCCGGCTTCTCCGCGGCGTCCTTGCGCACCTGCTGCGGGTCCATGCCGCCCACCCGCTGGAGCAACTCGGCCTGCGCGAGACCCAGCTTCGCCTCCATGTTGCCCGGGTCCTCGACGAGCACGTTCTTGTACGCCTGGATCGCGCCGCCCATGTCGCCCGCGTCAAGGGCGTGCACGGCCGCCTCCAGCAGTGCGTCATGGGGGCCTGCGGGGGCCTGCGGGGCCGCCTGGGCGCCGCCCGGCTCCGCGTCGGGGTCGACGGCCAGGCCGGTCAGGCCGAAGCGCTGCTCGGCCACCTGGACGAGCTGGTCGAGAGTCTCGCGGATCTGCTGCTCGGGCGCGGCTCCCTGGAAGAGCGGCAGCGCCTGCCCGGCGACGACGGCGAAGACGGCCGGGATCCCCTGGACGCCGAACTGCTGCATCAGCATCTGGTTGGCGTCGACGTCGATCTTGGCGAGCACGAAGCGGCCGTTGTATTCGGCCGCCAGCCGCTCGAGGACGGGGCTCAGCTGCTTGCAGGGCTGGCACCACTCGGCCCAGAAGTCGATGACGACCGGCACCTCGGTGGACCGCTGCAGTACGTCGCGCTCGAAGGTCGCCTCGTCTGCGTCGATGACGAGGTCGGCCGGGGAGACCGCCCCTCCCCCGCCCTGACGGGCCGCTTCGGCGCGCGCCTGCTCCGCCTTCGCCTTGGCCTCCTGGGCCGCCTTCACCGCGGCGAGGTCGACGACTCCGCTCATGGACATGTTCCGTGGCTGCATGAGTACATCCTCCCCCTTCCGCAAGGCCGCCGTGAAAAGCACCGTGAGAGCCGGTCGGGCCGGCCCTGGTCCGCGCCGGGTCCCCACTCGGCGCACGTGGTCATCGCTCAAGACGGTGTGAGACCGTGTCGCACACCTACGCTTTCGCTACGAGTCGTAGCGTAACTGTCCCGGGAGGTCTCCGTCGCCAGTACGCCGGTGATCTCCCTCACCACTTCACATGACGTCCAGAAATGGCCGCAGACACGGCCGGATATGGTCCCAGACATGCAGAGCAGCACCCCCGCCGCCCGTACGGGCCGCCCCCGCAGCGCCGCCGCCGACGCCGCGATCCTGGAGGCGACACGTCAGGCGCTGGTGGAGCTCGGCTGGTCGAAGCTCACCCTCGGGGACGTCGCGACACGGGCGGGGGTCGCGAAGACGACCCTCTACCGCCGCTGGGCGGGCAAGAACGAGCTCGTGGTGGACGCGGTGGCCGAGCTCTTCGACGAACTCGAACTGCCGGACCGGGGCACGCTGGCCGCCGACATCGAGGGCGTGGTGCTCCAGTTCGCGGCGATCCTGGCCCGCCCGGAGGCCAAGAGCGGGCTCATGGCGGTGGTGGCCGAGGCGACGCGGGACGACGCCCTGCGCGAACGCATCCGCGCGTCCATCGTGGAGCGCCAGAAGCGCCTGGTGCTGGAGGGCCGGGCGCGGGCGACGGCACGCGGCGAACTCCCCCCGGAGACGGACCCCGAGGGATCCGCCCGCATCACGGACCTGATCTTCGACATGGTGGCCGGAGCGGTCGTCCACCGCACCCTCGTCAGCGCCCACCCGGCGGACGAGGAGTGGGTGCGCAGCTTCACCCGGGTCCTGCTGCTGGGCCTGGCGGGAGCGGCGGGGTCTCTTTAGGGCGTGCGTCCGGCCGAGGCATCAGCACGGTCGGGGCGACCGGGGCCCGGGTGCGTCATGTCCTGCGACGCCCTCGCTCCCCGAACGGCAGGTTGCGGACCCCACTCCACGTAGGCACGCTTTTCCTCGGTGTCGGCGTCGAGCCGGACGCCCACGTTGTCGGCCAGCATGATCATGAGCGGGACGACACCGTCCAGCAGAAAGCTCAGCTCGCCGGTGGAGGCTCTGTCCCGCACCTCCAAGGCGGTCTCGACGAACGCGGCATACGGGACGGGGTCGACCTTGACCCAGTTGACCGCCCCTTCCGCGAGCCCGCACGGGACGTCCAGGACCCTGGCGAGCGCTGTGGCGGCCCCCATGAACACATGGCCCGTCCGCAGGCTCGGCGCCCACACCCACTCGTCGTCGTCCCCGCGAACCGTGAACTCGTATCCCACCACGCCCCCGTGCATGCCGTGCCCCAGTCGTGCGGCCGCGGCGCAGGACACCCTGGCCACGAGCAGTGCCGTTCACCGGCCCTGAGGGCCGGTGAACGGCATGTCATCACGCGTACGTCAGAACCCGGCGGGCTCGGTGTACACGCCCCACTCGCCCCGCAGCACCCCGCAGATCTCACCGAGCGTCGCCTCGGCGCGTACCGCGGCCAGCATGGGCCCGATCATGTTGGAGCCGTCGCGGGCCGCGGCCAGCATCCCGTCGAGTGCCGTGCGCACCGCCGCCTCGTCCCGCGCCGCCTTGCGCGCCGCGAGCGCCCGGACCTGCTCCCGCTCCACCTCGTGGCTCACCCGCAGGATCTCCAGATCCCCGGTGACCGAGCCGGTGTTCACGTTGACGCCGACGACCCTCTTGTCGCCCTTCTCCAGCGCCTGCTGATAGCGGAAGGCGGACTCGGCGATCTCGCCCGTGAACCAGCCGTCCTCGATGCCGCGCAGGATGCCGGAGGTCATCGGGCCGATCGGGTGCCGCCCGTCCGGGTGCGCCCGCAGGCCCCGCTCCCTTATCTGCTCGAAGATCCGCTCGGCGTCCGCCTCGATCCGGTCCGTCAGCTGCTCGACGTACCACGAACCGCCCAGCGGGTCCGCGACGTTGGCGACGCCGGTCTCCTCCATCAGCACCTGCTGGGTGCGCAGCGCGATCTCGGCCGCCTGCTCGCTCGGCAGCGCCAGCGTCTCGTCCAGCGCGTTCGTGTGCAGCGAGTTGGTCCCGCCGAGCACCGCCGACAGCGCCTCCACCGCCGTGCGCACCACGTTGTTGTACGGCTGCTGCGCGGTCAGCGAGACACCCGCGGTCTGCGTGTGGAAGCGCAGCCACTGGGCCTTGTCGCTCTTCGCCCCGTACACGTCGCGCAGCCAGCGCGCCCAGATGCGGCGCGCCGCACGGAACTTGGCGATCTCCTCGAAGAAGTCGAGGTGCGCGTCGAAGAAGAAGGACAGGCCGGGGGCGAAGACATCCACGTCGAGCCCGCGGCTCAGGCCCAGTTCGACGTATCCGAAGCCGTCCGCCAGCGTGTACGCCAGCTCCTGCGCGGCCGTCGCGCCCGCCTCGCGGATGTGGTAGCCGGACACGGACAGCGGCTTGTACGCGGGGATCCCGGCCGCGCAGTACTCCATCAGGTCGCCGATCAGACGCAGATGGGGCTCCGGCTGGAAGAGCCACTCCTTCTGGGCGATGTACTCCTTGAAGATGTCGGTCTGCAGCGTGCCGTTCAGCACGGCCGTGTCGACACCCTGCCGCTCCGCGGCGACCAGGTACATGCAGAAGACCGGGACGGCCGGGCCGCTGATCGTCATCGAGGTGGTCACATCGCCGAGCGGGATGTCCTTGAACAGGACCTCCATGTCCGCGGCCGAGTCGATCGCCACGCCGCAGTGCCCGACCTCGCCCAGGGAGCGCGGATCGTCGGAGTCGCGGCCCATGAGCGTCGGCATGTCGAACGCGACGCTCAGGCCGCCGCCCCCGGCGTCCAGGATCATCTTGTAGCGCTCGTTGGTCTGCTCGGCGTTGCCGAACCCGGCGAACTGCCGGATGGTCCAGGTCCGCCCCCGGTAGCCGGTCGGGTACAGACCGCGGGTGAAGGGGTACTCGCCCGGCCAGCCGATCCGGTCGAATCCCTCGTACGTGTCTCCCGGCCTGGGGCCGTAGACGGGCTCCACGGGGTCGCCGGAGAGCGTGGTGAAGTCGGCCTCACGCTTGCGTGCGGCGTCAAAACGGGCCTGCCAGCGCCGGCGGCCCTCCTCGATGGCGTCAGCATCCATACCCCCGAATTTACTAGGACGTCCAAGTAAATGTCGATGGGCAACCGCCGTACGGGTGCCGTACGGCGGTAAAACCTACGCTTCGGCGGCCACCGGGGCGGCGCCCTCGACGCGTGCCTCCAGCTCGCGGCTGACCTTGCGCTCCACGAAGAAGGCGGCGGTCGGGATGGTCCCCGCCAGCAGGACCCACAGCTGCTTGCCGACCGGCCACTTCGCCTTGGAGCCGAGGTCGAAGGCGCAGACCAGGTAGATCACATACAGCCAGCCGTGCGCGATGCCGACGACGCGGGTGAAGTCCGCGGCGCCGTTCATGTCCAGCACATACTTGGCGATCACGCCGAGGGTCAGCAGGACCAGCAGCACGCCGGTGACGTAGGCCATCACGCGGTAGCGGGTCAGCACGCTCTTTTTCATGGGTCCGAGCGTAACCGCCGGATTCGGGCGATCTTCGGGCACCCCCGGCGGCTCGCGGCGGCGTGTCAGCCGCCCTCGAAGTCGCCCGCGGCGATCCGCAGCGGGCGCAGCATGGCGAAGATCTCGGCGCACTCGTCCGCGTCGTAGGCGCCGAGCCCGAAGTCCATCGCCATCAGGTCCCGGGTGGCCGCCTCGCAGACCCGGCGGCCCTTGTCGGTGATGGAGGCGAGGGTGCCGCGGCCGTCGTTGGGGTTGGGCCGCTTGGCGACCAGACCGGACCTCACGAGACGGTCGACGGTGTTGGTGACCGACGTGGGGTGCACCATCAGACGCTCCCCGATCTTGGACATGGGCAGTTCGCCCGCCTTGGAGAAGGTGAGCAGAACGAGTGCCTCGTACCGCGCGAAGGTCAGCTCGTACGGTTTGACGACCGCGTCGACCTCGGCCAGCAGGATCTGGTGCGCCCTCATGATCGAGGTGATGGCGGCCATGGAGGGCACGGCTCCCCATCGCTGCGTCCAGGTTTCGTCGGCACGCGCGATGGGGTCGAACGACAGGCTGAGCGGCTTCGGCACGGGTCGACCTTACCGGCCGGTCATATGGTGGTCAGCCCTGTCTCAGGTTTCGGTCCGTGCGACCGGTACGGACACAAGCGCGGTTCATCGTCCGCCGGTCCGCCGTGGCTGCTCGCGCCCGCCCGGCGGAGCCGCACACCGGCAAGGCCCCGCGCCCCTTCAGGGCGCCACGAAGCCGCATCCGGCTTTGCCGGACCCGCTCAGCCGGCGAGATGGCGCTCGACCGTCTCCACCTTGGAGGTCAGTCCGTCGGTCACCCCGGGGCGGATGTCGGCCTTGAGAACGAGTGACACCCGCGGCGCCCGTTCCTCCACGGTGGCGACGGCACGCTTCACGACGTCCATCACCTCGTCCCACTCGCCCTCGATGGAGGTGAACATGGCGTCGGTGCGGTTCGGCAGGCCCGATTCCCGTACCACCCGTACCGCGTCGGCGACGTACTCCCCCACGTCCTCGCCGACGCCCAGCGGCGTGACGGAGAAGGCGACGATCACGCGTTCACGATCCCTTCCTTGCGGGCGCGGGCGGCGATGACGGCGTCCTCGGCCTCGCGGCGCAGCTTGCGCTCGGCGAAGAAACCGCCGGTCGGCAGCACGGAGAGCACGAAGTAGAGGGCGGCGGTCCGCAGGGGCCACTTGGTGCGGTTCCAGGCGTCCGCCCAGAAGATCACGTACAGGATGAAGAGGATCCCGTGGATGGAGCCCATGACGGGCACCGCGTTGAAGTCGGTCGTGCGCTTCAGCACCGAGCACAGGAGCAGGAGCAGGAAGGAGACGGCCTCGGGGGCCGAGACCAGACGGAGCCGGCGGAGGGCTGTGGCGGTCTTTATGTCCACGGGTCACCTTCGGTGGGGAGATTCGCTGAGGAGGCGGTCGGAAGCGGCCGGAAGAGGCCGCCGCTTTGTGAACGCGCGCACAAGCGCCCGCCCATTGTGGCATCCGGGGCAGGGCGGTCCCGGAACGGGGGTGCGGGGTGTCGGCGATTCGACCGGCCCCCGGGCACGGGTGCTGCCGGTGGCCCGCTCTCCCAGGGTTTCCTCAGGGTGTGCATCCACCTCACGGCCCTGTCCGCTTCGCCCGCCCTGCCGTACCTTCGCCCCGTGGCGATGTTCCGACTCCAAGGCAGCAAGGTGCTGGCCGTCGACATGACCGGGGACGCCGTGAAGGCGAAGAACGGCTCCATGGTCGCGTACGACGGGCAGATGACCTTCAAGAAGCTGAGCGGCGGCGGTGAGGGGCTCCGGGGAATGGTGACCCGGCGGCTCACCGGCGAGCAGATGACCGTGATGGAGGTGAAGGGGCACGGGACCTGCTGGTTCGCGGACCGGGCCTCCGAGATCAACCTCGTCGAACTCCAGGGGGACAAGCTGTACGTCGAGTCGAGCAACCTGCTCGCGACGGACGCCGGGCTGCGCACGGGCACCACGTTCACCGGTCTGCGCGGCGCCTCACAGGGCAACGGCCTGTTCACCACGACCGTGGAGGGCCGCGGACAGGCGGCGATCATGTCGGACGGCCCGGCGGTGGTGCTCCGGGTCAGCGCGCAGTACCCGCTGACCGTCGACCCGGGGGCGTACATCGCGCACCAGGGGAACCTGCGGCAGTCCTTCCAGTCGGGTGTGACGTTCCGCACCTTCCTCGGCGAGGGCGGCGGCGAGGCGTTCCAGATCCGCTTCGAGGGGGACGGTCTGGTGTACGTCCAGCCCAGCGAGCGCAACACGATCGCGGGGGATGTGTGACATGGGCTTCCGCGAAGTGAACTCGAAGATGATCGAGGCGACGGTCGTGCCGGGGCAGCGGCTGTTCAGCCAGCGGGGCGCGATGCTCGCCTACAAGGGCGACGTGTCCTTCACCCCCAACATCCAGGGCGGCCAGGGCGGGGTCATGTCGATGATCGGGCGCCGCGTGGCGAACGAGGCTGCGCCGCTGATGACGGTCGAGGGCAGCGGCACGGTGCTGTTCGGGCACGGCGGCCACCACATCCAGGTGATCGACCTCACGGGCGACACCCTCTACGTGGAGGCGGACCGGCTGCTCGCCTTCGAGGGGACCCTGCGGCAGGGCACGATGTTCATGGGCTCACAGGGCGGCGTCATGGGCCTGGTGCGCGGGCAGGTGACGGGGCAGGGCCTGTTCACGACCACCCTCACGGGGCGTGGCGCGGTCGCCGTGATGGCGCACGGCGGTGTCTTCGAGGTGCCGATCACCCCGCAGCGCCCGGTCCATGTCGATCCCCAGGCGTATGTCGCCCACCACGGCGACGTGCGCAACAAGCTCTCCGCCGCGCTCGGCTGGCGCGAGATGGTGGGCCGCGGCTCCGGCGAGGCGTTCCAGCTGGAGCTGAGCGGCAGCGGAGCGGTGTACGTCCAGGCCTCGGAGGAGAAGCTGTGACCGCGTACCCGGGGACCGGCCCCGTCGTCCACGACCCGATGACCCTGCCGGCCGACGACAACGTGAACAAGTACACCTTCTGCGTGGAGCTCAAGGGGAGCCAGTGGTTCCTGCAGAAGGGCAAGATGATCGCCTACTACGGCTCGATGGAGTTCAACGGCGTCGGGCACGGGCGGCTCGACCGGATCGTGCGTACGTCGTTCCATTCGCCACTGCACGCGAGCGACTGGGTGGTGGCGGAGGGCTCGGGCAAGATGCTGCTCGCCGACCGGGCCTTCGATGTCAATTCCTTTGACCTGGACGACGGCAATCTGACCATTCGCTCCGGCAACCTGCTCGCTTTTCAGCCAACTCTGTCCCTGAAGCAGTCGATCATCCCCGGCTTTCTGACACTGATCGGAACCGGGAAGTTCGTGGCCGCGTCCAACGGTCCGGTGGTGTTCATGGAGCCGCCGATCCGGGTGGACCCTCAGGCCCTGGTCGGCTGGGCCGACTGCCCCTCCCCGTGTCATCACTACGACCATGGGTACCTGACGGGCGTATGGGGCGGTCTACGTGCGATGACGGGCCTGGGCGGGGCCTCCGGGGAGGAGCACCAGTTCGAGTTCGTCGGGGCGGGTACGGTCCTGCTCCAGTCCTCGGAGACGCTGATGGCCGAGCAGTCCACGGGAGCGGTTCCACAGGAGCCCGGGGTGCCGGGCGGCGGAGTGTCCGGTTCCCAGGGGGCGCAGCCGGGGGCACCGCGCCTTCCCGGACAGCTGGGGGACCTCCAGCGTCGCTTCGGGTTGTGAGCGGTAGTCTGCGGAGTGTGACATCGAACGCGTGCGCACAGTCACACCACCCTCACTAGTACGCCTTTCAACCTTTTAGGTAGACTTCATTCATGGAGACCGAGACGGCCACGCGCTGGCTGACCGATGCGGAGCAGTGCGCCTGGCGCACCCACCTGGAGGTCAACAGGCTGTTGACGTACCAGCTCGAAAAGGATCTGCAGCCGTTCGGCCTGACAATGAACGATTACGAGATCCTGGTGAACCTCTCGGAGTCGGAGGGCATGCGCATGCGCATGAGCGACCTGGCGGCCGCGACCCTTCAGTCCAAGAGCCGGCTCTCGCACCAGATCACCCGTATGGAGAACGCGGACCTGGTACGCCGCGAGAACTGCGAGTCCGACCGCCGGGGCCTGTACGCGGTCCTCACGGACCACGGCCTGGAGACGATGAAGAAGGTCGCGCCGTACCACGTCGCGTCCGTGCGGCGCCACTTCATCGATCTGCTCTCCCCCGACGACCTGGAGCGCCTGGACAAGTCGCTGCTCCCGATCGCGGAGCACCTCAGAAGCCAGCGGGGCAAGCCGTAGCGCTCCGCGCGGGGTGGGGCACGTCGTAGCCATTCGCGCAGTTCCCCGCGCCCCTGACGGGCGGGCTCCTGAGCGTCGTTCCCTGCGGGTGCGCGGTGGGGTTTTGCGCAGTTCCCCGCGCCCCTGTCGGGCTACCTGCGGTGCGTTGTCGGCTGCCGGTGGCTCGTGGCTTGTCGCGCAGTTCCCCGCGCCCCTGTCGGGGCGCGGCACCCTGCCGACACACGGCTCCAACGCATGAACGTAAACCCCACCACGCACCCGCAGGCCACCCCGCACGGACGCGCACCGACCAGGTGCGCGGGGAACTGCGCAAAAGCCCACCACGCACCCGCAGGGAACAACGCTCAGGAGCCCACCCGACAAGGGGCGCGGGGAACTGCGCGAAAACCCACCACGCACCCGCAGGGAACAACGCTCAGGAGCCCACCCGACAAGGGGCGCGGGGAACTGCGCGGAATCCGTCCACGCTCCCGCAGGGAACCGTCAGGTGTTGGTGAGTTCCGCGACCAGTTCGTCCGCCGCGCGGTACGGGTCCAGTTCCCCGGCCACGATCCGTTCGGCGAGCGCGCCGAGACGGCTGTCGCCGTGAAGGTCGCCGATACGTTCACGCAGGGCCGTCACCGCGATGGTCTCCACCTCGTGGGCGGCGCGCGCCTGCCGGCGCTGCGCCAGCACGCCCCGCTCCTCCATCCACGCCCGGTGCTTCTCCAGCGCCTCGACCACCTCGTCGACGCCCTCGCCGCGTGCCGCGACCGTCTTCACGATCGGCGGCCGCCAGTCGCCGGGGGCGCGCGATTCGCCGAGGCCGAGCATGTGGTTCAGCTCGCGGGCGGTCGCGTCCGCGCCGTCGCGGTCGGCCTTGTTGACCACGTAGAGGTCGCCGATCTCCAGGATGCCCGCCTTCGCGGCCTGGATGCCGTCGCCCATCCCCGGGGCCAGCAGCACCACCGAGGTGTCGGCCTGGGAGGCGATCTCGACCTCCGACTGGCCGACACCGACGGTCTCCACCAGGATCACGTCACAGCCCGCCGCGTCCAGCACCCGGATCGCCTGCGGAGCGGCCCAGGCGAGACCGCCCAGATGCCCACGCGTGGCCATCGAACGGATGTACACACCGGGGTCCGAGGCGTGGTCCGACATCCGGACGCGGTCACCGAGCAGCGCCCCGCCCGAGAACGGCGAGGACGGGTCGACGGCCAGGACGCCGACCCGCTTGCCCTGCTTGCGGTACGCCGTCACGAGCGCCGAGGTCGACGTGGACTTGCCCACGCCCGGGGACCCCGTGAGGCCCACCACATACGCCCCGCCAGTGAGCGGGGCCAGTGTCGCCATGACCTCCCTGAGCTGCGGGGACGCCCCCTCGACCAGCGAGATCAGCCGGGCCACGGCCCGGGGCCGGCCTTCCCTGGCCTGGGCGACCAGCGAGGAGACGTCCTGCATCACAGCTCCGTTCAGGTGGGGACGGCGTACGGGAAGGCCACTCAGGCCCTGGGCACGCGGACGATCAGCGCGTCACCCTGGCCGCCACCGCCGCACAGGGCAGCCGCGCCGACCCCTCCGCCCCGCCGCTTCAGCTCCAGGGCCAGGTGGAGCACCAGCCTGGCGCCGGACATCCCGATCGGGTGGCCGAGGGCAATGGCACCACCGTTGACATTCACCTTTTCGGTGGAAATCCCAAGGTCCTTCATTGACTGCACCGCGACCGCGGCGAAGGCCTCGTTGATCTCGATCAGGTCGAGGTCCGAGACCTCCAGGCCCTCCTTCTTCAGGGCGTGCAGGATCGCGTTCGAGGGCTGCGACTGGAGCGAGTTGTCCGGGCCCGCCACGTTGCCGTGGGCGCCGATCTCCGCGATCCACTCAAGGCCCAGCTCCTGCGCCTTGGCCTTGCTCATCACGACCACGGCCGCCGCGCCGTCGGAGATCTGCGAGGAGGAACCGGCCGTGATCGTGCCGTCCTTGCTGAAGGCCGGGCGCAGCTTGCCGAGCGACTCGGCGGTCGTCTCGCCGCGGATGCCCTCGTCCTTGCTGAAGAGGACCGGCTCGCCCTTGCGCTGCGGCACCTCCACCGGGGTGATCTCGGCCTCGAACAGGCCGTTCTTCTGGGCGGCGGCGGCGCGCTGGTGGGACAGCGCGGCGATCTCGTCCTGCTCGGCGCGGCGGAGGCCGAGGCGGGTGTTGTGCTTCTCGGTCGACTCGCCCATGGCGATGCCCTCGAAGGAGTCGGTCAGACCGTCGTACGCCATCGCGTCGAGCATCTGGACCGCGCCGTACTTGAAGCCCTCACGGGACTTCGGGAGCAGGTGGGGGGCGTTGGTCATGGACTCCTGGCCGCCCGCGACGATCACGTCGAACTCACCCGCGCGGATGAGCTGGTCGGCGAGCGCGATGGCGTCGAGACCGGAGAGGCACACCTTGTTGATGGTCAGGGCCGGGACGTTCATCGGAATGCCCGCCTTGACCGCGGCCTGACGCGCCGGGATCTGTCCCGCGCCGGCCTGCAGCACCTGACCCATGATCACGTACTGCACCTGGTCGCCGCCGATCCCCGCACGGTCGAGGGCGGCCTTGATCGCGAAGCCGCCGAGGTCGGCTCCGGAGAAGGACTTCAGCGAGCCGAGCAGCCGTCCCATCGGGGTGCGCGCACCCGCAACGATGACGGAAGTCGAGCTGTTCGTTCCAGACATGAGCTGCGATCCCCTTCCGGCCTGCACAGCCGAGGAGTGAACGAGGGTTTACTCGAATGTACTGAGCGGTAGAGGGCCCCGTCATCAAGCCGTCGGTGTGATCGCGCGCACGTTGCGTAACCACCGCAGGAGCGCTCCACTAACAACATGCTGACGCGAATCGACCACATCGGGATCGCCTGCTTCGACCTCGAGAAGTCCGTCGAGTTCTACACCTCGACCTACGGCTTCTCCGTATTCCACACCGAGGTAAACGAGGAGCAAGGCGTCCGCGAGGCCATGTTGAAGATCAACAACACGGACGACGGAGGCGCCTCCTACCTCCAGCTGCTCGAACCCACCCGAGAGGACTCCACGGTGGCGAAGTGGCTCGCCAAGAACGGCGAGGGCGTGCACCACATCGCCTTCGGCACGGCGGACGTCGACGGGGACGCCGCCGCGATCAAGGACAAGGGCGTACGCGTCCTGTACGAGGAGCCGCGCATCGGCTCCATGGGGTCGCGCATCACCTTCCTGCACCCCAAGGACTGCCACGGTGTCCTCACGGAACTGGTCACATCCGCGGCGGTTGAGTCACCTGAGCACTGACTCCCGTACATAAGGGCCGGTAGGGTTGGGAGCGGTCGCCGCTCCGGCAGGGCGACCGGGTCCCGCCTGAACGCGGGATCCACGTCCGGGGTCCGGGTTTCGGGGGACGAGCGTCGGGGCAGCAACCCATGCTCCGCCGTTGATCTGACACCATTCCCCGGGGGCCCCGTCCGGGCGGATGGACGGTGCTCGTTTGGAGAAGCTTGCGACCAGGGGACGGATGGGACCGCGGAGTGCGGGGCTACGAACGCCAGGAGCGAGAGCCGGCGGCTGACGTCGACCACCTCTCTCGGTTCGAGGCCGAGATGGAGCGGCTGAAGACCGAGCGGGAAAAGGCGATCCAGCACGCCGAGGACCTCGGCTACCAGGTCGAGGTGCTGCGCGCCAAGCTGCATGAGGCGCGCCGCACCCTGATGACCCGTCCCGCCTATGACGGGGCCGACATCGGCTATCAGGCCGAGCAGATGCTTCGCACCGCGCAGGTGCAGGCGGACCAGCTGCGGGCGGACGCCGAGCGCGAGCTGAGCCAGGCGCGCGCCCAGACCCAGCGCATCCTCCAGGAGCACGCGGAGCAGGCCGCGCGGCTCCAGGCGGAGCTGCACGCCGAGGCGGTCACCCGCCGCCAGCAGCTGGACCAGGAGCTGGCCGAGCGCCGCCAGACCGTCGAGTCGCACGTCAACGAGAACGTGGCTTGGGCCGAGCAGCTGCGCGCCCGCTCGGAGTCCCAGGCCCGCCGTCTGGTGGACGAGTCCCGCGCGGAGGCCGAGCAGTCGCTCGCCGCCGCCCGCGCGGAGGCCGAGCGGATCACCGCGGAGGCCCGGCAGCGGCTCCAGGACGACTCCGAGTCCGCCCGCGCGGAGGCCGACCAGATCCTGCGCCGGGCCCGCACGGACGCCGAGCGGCTGCTGAACGCCGCGTCCAACCAGGCCCAGGAGGCCACCGACCACGCCGAGCAGCTGCGCTCCAGCTCCGCGGACGAATCGGACGCCGCCCGCCGGCAGTCGGCCGAGCTGAGCCGGGCCGCCGAGCAGCGGATGACCGAGGCGGAGTCGGCGCTGCGCGAGGCGCGCGCCGAGGCCGACAAGGTCGTGGCCGAGGCGAAGGAGGCCGCCGCCAAGGCGCTCAGCTCCGCCGAGTCGACCAACGAGCAGCGCACGCGTACCGCCAAGGAGCAGGTCGCCCGCCTGGTCGGTGAGGCCACCAAGGAGGCCGAGACCACCAAGGCCGAGGCCGAGCAGACACTCGCGGACGCCAAGGGCGAGGCCGAGAAGATCCTCGCGGAGGCCTCCGAGAAGGCCCGCTCGCTCACGGCCGAGGAGACCGCCTCCCAGCTCGCCAAGACGGCCCGTACGGCCGAGGAGGTCCTGACCAAGGCGGAGGAGGACGCCAAGGCGACCACCAGGGCCGCCTCCGAGGAGGCCGAGCGCATCCGCCGGGAGGCCGAGGCGGAGGCGGACCGGCTGCGCGGCGAGGCGCACGACATCGCCGCGCAGCTCAAGGGCGCGGCGAAGGACGACACCAAGGAGTACCGGGCCAAGACGGTCGAGCTCCAGGAGGAGGCCCGCCGGCTGCGCGGGGAGGCCGAGGGCCTGCGCGCCGAGGCCGTCGCCGAGGGCGAGAGGATCCGGGCCGAGGCGCGCAAGGAGGCCGTCCAGCAGATCGAGGAGGGCGCGAGGACCGCCGAGGAGCTGCTCGCCAGGGCGAAGGCCGACGCGGACGAGATGCGCTCGGCGGCCACCGCGGACAGCGAGAAGGTGCGCACCGAAGCCATCGAGCGCGCCTCGACGCTGCGCCGGCAGGCCGAGGAGACCCTGGAGCGCACCCGTAAGGAGGCCGAGCGGCACCGCGACGAGTCCATCGAGCGGTCCGAGGCGCTCAAGGAGGAGGCCGAGCAGGCCGCGCGGGCCCTGCGTGAGGACACCGAGCGTGCCGTCGACGCCCGCCGGGCGGAGGCCGCCGAGGAGCTGGTCCGTCTGCAGAGCGAGGCCGAGCAGCGGCTCGCCTCCGCGGAGCAGGCCCTGGACGACGCCCGTGCGCAGGCCGAGCGGATGCGCCGCGAGGCCGTCGAGGAGAGCGACCGGCTGCGTTCGGAGGCCGCCGAGCGTATCCGTACGCTCCAGTCGCAGGCCGAGGCCGAGGCGGAGCGGCTGCGCACGGAGGCCGCCTCCGACGCGTCGGCGTCCCGCGCGGAGGGCGAGGCCGTCGCCGTACGTCTGCGCACGGACGCGGCCACCGAGGCCGAACGGCTCAAGACGGAGGCCCAGGACACCGCCGACCGGGTGCGTGCCGAGGCGCAGTCGGCTGCCGAGCGGCTGGGCGCCGAGGCCACGGAGACGCTCGCCGCAGCGCAGGAGGAGGCCACCCGGCGCCGCCGCGAGGCCGAGGAACTCCTCGGTTCCGCGCGCCATGAGGCCGATCAGGAGCGCGAGCGGGCCGGTGAGCAGAGCGAGGAACTGCTCGCCGTGGCGCGCGCCCGGGTCGAGGAGGCCCAGACCGAGGCGGTACGGCTGGTCGAGGAGGCCGACCGGCGCTCCACCGAGATGGTGTCGGCCGCCGAGCTGCACGCTCAGCAGGTACGGGACTCGGTGTCCGGGCTGCACGAGCAGGCGCAGGAGGAGATCACCGGGCTGCGCTCGGCCGCCGAGCACGCGGCGGAGCGTACGCGGACCGAGGCGCAGGAGGAGGCCGACCGGGTCCGCGCCGACGCCTACGCCGAACGCGAGCGGGCGTCCGAGGACGCGGGCCGGATGCGGCGGGAGGCCACCGAGGAGGCGCAGGCCGCGAAGTCCCTCGGGGAGCGGACGGTCACGGAGGCCATCGCCGAGGCCGAGCGGATCCGCTCGGAGGTCGCCGAGCACGCCCAGCGTGTGCGGACGGAGGCCTCCGACACCATCGCCACCGCCGAGCAGGATGCCTCGCGCACCCGTGCGGACGCCCGCGAGGACGCCAACCGCATGCGGTCGGACGCGGCCACGCAGGCGGACACCCTCATCGGCGAGGCGCGGTCGGAGGCCGAGCGTCTCACCACGGAGACCGCGGCCGAGATGGAGCGGCTGCGGTCCGAGACCGCCGCGGAGTCCGAGCGGCTGCGGGCCGAGGCCGCCGAGACGGTCGGTTCCGCGCGGCAGCAGGCCGAGCGGATCCGCTCCGAGTCGGAGCGGATCAAGAGCGAGGCCGAGGCGGAGGCGGAGCGGATGCTCACCGCCGCCCGCGAAGAGTCCGAGCGCACGCTGGACGAGGCCCGACAGGACGCCAACAAGCGGCGCTCGGAGGCGGCCGAGCAGGTCGACACGCTCATCACGGAGACCGCCGCCGAGGCCGACAAGCTGATCGCGGAGGCGCAGCAGAGCGCGCACAAGACGACGGCCGACGCCGAGGCGCAGGCCGACACGATGGTGGGCGCCGCCCGCGCCGAGGCCGAGCGGCTGGTCGCCGAGGGCACCGTCGAGGGCAACTCGCTGGTGGAGCGGTCCCGCAAGGACGCCGATGAGCTGCTCGTGGGCGCGCGCCGGGACGCGACCGCGATCCGGGAGCGGGCCGAGGAGCTGCGCGACCGTATGACGCGGGAGATCGAGGAGCTGCACGAGCGGGCGCGCAGCGAGTCGGCCGAGGCGATGAGGACGGCGGGCGAGCGGTGCGACGCGCTGATCAAGGCGGCGGAGGAACAGCTCGTGAAGGCCAAGGCGCAGGCGAAGGAGATCGTCTCCGAGGCCAGCTCCGAGGCGGGCAAGGTCCGCATCGCCGCGGTGAAGAAGGCCGAGGGGCTGCTGAAGGAGGCCGAGCAGAAGAAGGCCACCCTGGTCTCCGAGGCCGAGAAGATCAAGGCCGAGGCCATCGGCGAGGCCCGCAAGGCCGTCGAGGAGGGCAAGCGGGAACTGGAGATCCTGGTGCGCCGCCGCGAGGACATCAACGCGGAGATCTCCCGTGTCCAGGACGTCCTGGAGGCGTTGGAGTCCTTCGAGACCCCGTCGGGAGGCAAGGACGGCGGCGTCAAGGCGGGCGCCACCGTGGGGGCGCCCCGTTCGGGTGGCAAGACGTCAGAAGGGTAGCCAGAGGGGCTCATTCTGTGCTTGCCGGGCCGTAACTCGCGTCCTGGCAAGCACTTCCGAGGGTCAGCCACCCGAAAGGAGTGTCATTCTCCAGATCAAACACGCATCCGCTCGATGACACGCCGCATTGGCCCCTAGGATTCCCCTATCACCTCACCGGTCTCATTCGACAGGAACCCCATGAGCGACACTTCCCCCTACGGCTTCGAGCTTGTGCGGCGTGGGTACGACCGCGCTCAGGTGGACGAACGGATCTCCAAGCTCGTCTCCGACCGTGACAGTGCACTGTCCCGCATCACCGCTCTGGAAAAGCGCATCGAAGAGCTCCACCTCGAAACGCAGAACGCCCAGGCCGCCGTGACCGACGCGGAGCCGTCGTACGCGGGCCTCGGCGCGCGGGTCGAGAAGATCCTCCGCCTCGCCGAGGAAGAGGCCAAGGACCTGCGCGAGGAGGCCCGCCGCGCCGCCGAGCAGCACCGCGAGCTCGCCGAGTCGGCCGCGCAGCAGGTGCGCAACGACGCGGAGTCGTTCGCCGCGGAGCGCAAGGCCAAGGCCGAGGACGAGGGCGCCCGGATCGTCGACAAGGCCAAGAGCGACGCGTCCCAGCTGCGCTCCGAGGCCCAGAAGGACGCGCAGTCCAAGCGCGAGGAGGCGGACGCCCTCTTCGAGGAGACCCGCGCCAAGGCCGCCCAGGCCGCCGCCGACTTCGAGACGAACCTCGCCAAGCGCCGTGAGCAGTCCGAGCGTGACCTGGCCTCCCGCCAGGCCAAGGCGGAGAAGCGTCTCGCGGAGATCGAGCACCGTGCCGAGCAGCTGCGCCTGGAGGCGGAGAAGCTGCGCACGGACGCCGAGCGCCGCGCCCGCCAGACGGTGGAGACGGCCCAGCGCCAGGCCGAGGACATCGTGGCCGACGCCAATGCCAAGGCCGACCGTATCCGCTCGGAATCCGAGCGCGAGCTGGCCGCGCTGACGAACCGTCGCGACTCGATCAACGCGCAGCTCACGAACGTCCGCGAGATGCTCGCGACGCTCACGGGCGCCGCTGTCGCCGCCGCGGGCTCCCCGGCCGAGGACGAGCCGATCTCCCGCGGTGTCCCCGCGCAGCAGACGCGGTAACACCGGGAATACGGCACGAGAACATCCGCGAAGCCCTCTGTCACTGCGGTGGCGGGGGGCTTCGCGCGCATCTACGGTGGCCGCATGATCGAGCTCGAGGGGCTGACCAAGCGATACGGCGAGAGGCTGGCGGTCAACAACCTGAGCTTCACCGTGAGACCGGGGGTCGTCACGGGTTTCCTCGGCCCGAACGGCGCGGGCAAGTCGACCACGATGCGGATGGTGCTCGGGCTCGACCATCCCACCTCCGGGGACGTCCGCATCGACGACAAGCACTACGCCCAGCTCAAGGACCCGCTGACCTACATCGGCGCCCTCCTCGACGCCAAGTCCGTGCACGGTGGCCGCAGTGCCCACAACCATCTGCTGTGCCTCGCGCAGAGCAACGGCATCCCCGCCTCCCGTGTGCACGAGGTCCTGGACACCGTCGGTCTGACCTCGGTGGCGCGCAAGAAGGCCCGGGGGTTCTCGCTCGGCATGGGCCAGCGGCTCGGCATCGCCGCCGCGCTGCTCGGCGACCCGCGGATCCTGATGTTCGACGAGCCGGTCAACGGGCTCGACCCCGAGGGCATCCACTGGATCCGCACCCTGATGAAATCCCTCGCGGCGCAGGGGCGGACCGTGTTCGTCTCCAGTCATCTGATGAGCGAGATGGCGCTCACCGCCGACCATCTGGTGGTGATCGGCCAGGGCCGGCTGCTCGCGGACACCTCCATGGCCGACTTCATCGCGAAGAACTCACGCTCGTACGTCCGTGTCCGCTCCCCGCAGCGCGAGCGGCTGCTCGACGTGCTGCACGAGGCGGGCATCACGGTCGTCGAGTCGGGCAGCGGCGCGCTGGAGGCGGACGGCGGCAAGGCCGAGCCGATCGGCGAGCTGGCCGCCCGGCACCAGATCGTGCTGCATGAGCTGAGCACGCAGCAGGCCTCGCTCGAGGAGGCGTTCATGCGGCTGACGGCGCAGTCGGTGGAGTACCACGCGCACACCGACGCGCCTGGCGATCCCTGGGCGCGGCCCACCGGTCCCCAGGAGTGGGGCGCGGACTGGAAGAAGGGGGCCTGAGCCATGGCGGCGCCTCATGTCCTCAGGTCGGAATGGACCAAGATCAGGTCGGTGGCGTCCACGGTGTGGACGCTCTCCATCGCGCTGGTCGTCACCGTCGCGCTCGGGATGCTGATCTCGGCCCTGACCAGGCGGGAGTTCGACAGCCAGGGCCCGGGCGGCCGGATCCCCCTCGACCCCACGTTCACCAGCTTCGCCGGGATGAGCCTCGGCCAGCTGGCGATGATCGTGTTCGGGGTGCTCGTCGTGTCCAACGAGTACAGCACGGGCATGATCCGCACCTCGCTGGCCGCGGTCCCCCGTCGCGGCGCCTTCCTCCTCGGGAAGATCACGGTCGCGACCGCGCTGGCCCTCGCCGTCGGTCTCGTCACCAGCTTCCTCGCGTTCTTCCTCGGGCAGGCGATGCTCGGCCCGAACCGGGCGCAGCTCGGCGACCCCGGAGTGGTGCGCGCGGTCATCGGGGGCGGGCTGTACATGACGCTCATCGCGATGTTCTCGATGGGGGTCGCGACCATGCTGCGCTCGCCGATGCTGTCGCTCGGCATCCTGATGCCGTTCTTCTTCCTGATCTCCAACATCCTGGGGAACGTCTCCGCGACGAAGAAGATCGGCCGGTTCCTGCCCGACCAGGCGGGCAGCAGGATCCTGCGGGTGCTGCCCCCGGCCGGCGACGACACCCCGTACGGGCCCTGGGGCGGTCTGGGCATCATGCTGCTGTGGGTGCTCGCGGCGCTCGCCGGGGGCTATCTGCTGCTGCGGAAGCGGGACGCCTGATCGCCCGGGATCCTTGTCCCGGAGACCCTTTACGAACTCTTGAGCGGAACCGTCAGCGCGCAGATATCCTCCTAACCCTTACGGGGGCAGTCTGCGCCCCGACGTCCTGAACCATTCGATGGGTGCGGAGAATGATCGAGGCAGTCGGCCTGACGAAGCGCTACGGCGCCAAGACAGCCGTATACAACCTTTCCTTCCAGGTGCGACCGGGTACCGTCACCGGTTTCCTCGGGCCCAACGGCTCGGGCAAGTCGACGACCATGCGCATGATCCTCGGTCTGGACAACCCCACCTCGGGGCATGTGACGATCGGCGGCCACCCGTTCCGCAGGCTCCCGAACGCCCCGCGCCAGGTCGGCGCCCTGCTGGACGCCAAGGCCGTGCACGGCGGCCGGTCCGCCCGCAACCACCTGCTGTCCCTCGCGCAGCTCTCGGGCATCCCGGCCCAGCGTGTGGACGAGGTACTCGGTGTCGTCGGCCTCCAGGAAGTGGCGCGCAAGCGCTCCAAGGGCTTCTCGCTCGGCATGGGCCAGCGGCTCGGCATCGCCGCCGCACTGCTCGGCGACCCTCAGGTGCTCCTGTTCGACGAGCCGGTCAACGGCCTCGACCCCGAGGGCATCCTCTGGGTGCGCAATCTGATGAAGTCCCTCGCGGCCGAGGGCCGTACGGTCTTCGTCTCCTCCCACCTCATGAGTGAGATGGCTCTCACCGCGGACCATCTGATCGTGATCGGGCGCGGACAGCTCCTGGCCGACATGAGCGTCAAGGACTTCATCTCCGCCAACTCCGCGGACTTCGCCCGGGTCCGCACCCCCGGCACGGAGCCGCAGCAGAGGGAGAAGCTCAGCGCCGCGCTCACCGAGGCCGGCGGGCATGTGCTGCCCGAGCAGGACGGGGCTCTGCGGATCACGGGGCTGACACTGCCGCGCATCAGCGACATCGCGCACGAGGCGGACGTACGGCTGTGGGAACTGTCGCCGCACCAGGCCTCGCTGGAGGAGGCGTACATGCGGATGACGCAGGGCGCGGTCGACTACCGCTCCACCATCGACCAGCGGGCGGGGCTGATGCAGCCGCTGCCGCCCGGCGTCCAGCCTCCGGTGCCGGTGCCGGGCCAGGGCCAGCCGGGCTGGTACGCCCCGCCGCCGCCTCAGCAGGGCGGTCAGCCGTTCGCGATGCCGGGACAGGCCGGGCCGTACGGAACCCCTGCTCCCGGCGTGGGTCAGCCGAACCCGTACGCGCAGGCGGCACCGGTCATGCCCGCGGCACCGCCGGCCTCGGCGCCGGGTGTGCCGGCCGCTCCGGCCGCCGCTCCCGCGCCCCAGCAGCCGTCCGCGCAGCCCGCCGCCGCTGCCACCGCTTCCCCCGAGCCCTCGACTTCGCTCGACAAGGGAGGCGCCCCCGCCCCGACCACGTCCGAGGACGCCCGATGAGCACGCCCCAGCCCCCGATGCCGCAGGCCGCCGCACCCGCCTGGCAGGCGGCGCCCGGTTCCGCGTACCCGACCTACACCTCGCCGATCCCGGTCACACAGGCCCATCTCGGGCACGCCATAGCCTCCGAGTGGACGAAGATCCGTTCGCTGCGTTCCACCTTGTGGACGCTCGGGGTGTTCGTCCTGCTGGTGCTCGGCCTCGGGCTGACCTTCGGCCTGGTCTACGCGAACCACCCGTCGAGCGTGGAAGGCGAGAACCCGCTGGCCCTCGGCCTCTTCGGGCTGATGCTGGGCAGCATCTGCGTCATCACACTGGGCGTGCTCACCACGGCGTCGGAGTACGGAACCGGAATGATCCGGACGACGATGACCGCCTGCCCGAGCCGCGGACGCGTGCTCGCCGCGAAGGCGATCGTGTTCTTCCTCCTGTCGTTCACGATCACGCTCGTGTCCGACTTGTTCATCTCCTTCGTGGACAGTGCGCTGCTCAGCGGCCACGGCGCCAAGACCCTCTCCGGAGAGGACTGGCTGAAGGGCACGGTCGGTGTCAGCCTCTACATCGCGCTGCTCGGAGTGTTCTCGCTCGTCATCGGCTCGATCCTGAGGCACTCGGCGGGCGCCATCACCCTCATGATCGGGTTGGTGCTGGCACCGCTCGTGATCGCCATCTTCATGTTCGCGCAGTCGCTGGCCCCGGTCCGCAGGTTCCTGCTGGAGTACTCGATCCCGAACCAGCTCAGCGTCTTCTACTCGGGTTCGCTCACCGACACGGGGCCCTCCGGCTGGGATCCCCTGTGGATCATCCTGGGCATAACGGCCGTCGCCTTCGCCGGCGCCTGGCTGCTGCTGGAGAAGCGCGACGTCTAGCCGGACCTTTCGGTCCCTGAGCGTCACAGGACCGCCGCACCCTCGTGGTGCGGCGGTCCTTCGCGTTCGTGCGCTCGCCACGGGAGGCGAGCGGGGTGGTGCACTTTGCCGCGGAGTCACACGTGGACCGCTCCATCGCGGACCCCGAGCCCTTTGTGGTGACCAACGTCCTCGGCACACAGGTGCTGCTGGACGCGGCACGACGTCTTACCAGTTCCCGGAAAAGGTCATTCCCCTTTTCATCACCCGGCTGTTCGCCGGAAGGTCTGTTCCGCTTTACGGCGACGGTTCCAATGCGCGCGACTGGCTGTACGTCAGCGACCACTGCCGGGGAACAGGACTGGCATTGTCCCGCGGTCGGGCCTGCACGTCCAGATAATGGCCGTGCGACGAGAGCGAGTTCAGCTGGTCCGGTGTCGCCCTTGGAAGCCCGGTCCTGGATCCAGGGGCACAGTGTCCTCGTCGTCCCTCGCCGACGGCGTCAGTGCCGGTCCCAGTCGCCGGCGTTTCCCCTCGATGATCACCCGCACCATCGAGGCAGAACAGGCAGAACCGGCGGGGAAATTCGCCGTGGTCCTCCTCGCGGTCCCGCTCCCCTCGGAGCCGGGGGTGCGCGGGGCAGGTGCGACGCGGCGGAAGGCGGGCGCCGAATTCCGGGGGCCCCTCGAGGGGATCCCCGGATCGGCGCTCTCAGCGACGAGGCGCGTTACGGGACCGCTGCACCCTCGCGGTTCGGCGGTCCTTCGCGTTCCAGCACGCCTTGTGCCAGTGCCGGCGGTCGTCCACGCCGGCGTGCTCGGGCCAGGCCACCACGTGCGGGACGCCGGAGATGATCAACTGGTCGCAGCCGGGGCAGCGGTAGGTCTTGCCCTCGGCGGCGGCGCCCGCCACATGGCGCACGCACCACTCCTCGCCCTGCCAGCTCTCGATGGACTGCCAGCCGCCGTAGCGAGACCGGTCCTCGTCGCCACCCGTGTTCCGGCCGGACGAGCCGGCGCCCTTCACTCGGTTGCGACGCGGGGACACAGAACACCTCACGGGGCTGTTCGGCAGCACGGACCCTGTCCAGCGTACGCCGCGCGCACAGGGGTACCCGTCCGTCACCAACTCCGACCCGAACCTCCTCCATCAGCGGATTCGGCAGACAATCCGCAAATCTCGCCGTCAGGCCGTGACTTAGGCACATGTCAGACAGTTATGCCGGTCGGGGGAGCTCCGCGTCGGAGCCAGGAAAGCAGGAAATGCGATGCGCGTAGGAAGTTTTGTACTGGCAGCCCAGTTTCCGGGACAGGGCCAGGGGGAGGCACTGCACCGCGCGGTGCGGTCGGCCGAGGTCGCCGAGGAGGCGGGGCTGGACACGGTGTGGCTGGCCGAGCACCACTTCGTGCCGTACGGGACATGCCCGTCGGCGATCACGCTGGCCGCCCAGTTGCTGGGCCGTACCCGCCGGATCCGGGTCGGCACGGCGGTGAGTGTCCTGCCCACGGTGCACCCGGTGGCGCTCGGCGAGCAGGCCGCGCTGCTCCACATCACCTCGGGAGGCCGTCTCTCGCTCGGTGTGGGGCGCGGCGGGCCATGGGTGGACCTGGAGGTCTTCGGCTCGGGCCTCGAGGCATACGAGAGCGGGTTCCCGGAATCACTCGATCTGCTGGTGCGCTGGCTGAACGAACCGTCCGTCGCGGCCTCGGGAGAGCGGTTCGGCTTCCGTGAGGTCCCGGTCGTCCCACGCCCCTCGGAGTCGCTGACGGACACCGGGGGACCCGAGGTCGTCGTCGCCTGCACCTCGCAGGCGAGCGTACGGCTGGCGGCCGAGCGGGGCCTGCCGATGCTTCTCGGCATGCACATCGGGGACGAGGACAAGGCGGACATGGTCGGGCTGTGGCGGCGGTACGCGCGCGCGGCGGGGGTCGACGGCGAGGTGATCGCCACCGCAGGCCATGTCTCGGCCGGCGTCTGCCAGATCGCCGACCGGCGCAGCGATGCCGTGGAGACCCTGACGAAGGCGATGCCCGGCTGGCTCAAACAGGGGCTCGACGCCCATGTGACGGTGGACGGCCGGGCCCGCAAGATGCGCGACCCCGTCGCCTACACCGAGCTGCTGTGCGAACTGCACCCGGTGGGCACGCCCGGGCTGTGCGCCGACCGGCTCTCGGCGACGGCGGAGCGCACGGGAATCGAACGCTTCGCTCTGCTCGTCGAGGGCTCGGGAGACCTCGCGGCCACCGAGGAGAACGTACGGAGGCTGGGTACCGAGGTGCTCCCCCAGCTCTGCTGAGCCGCCCGTCGGTCACGGCCATGACCGTCGCCGACGGGAGCTTGCCGCTCCGGTACGAAATGCACCTCCCGCGTACGGGAGCGGCAAGCATGAGGCGTCGTCGCCGCGTGCGTCAGCAGTCGCGCAGTTCCGGCGACTGGTTGAGCAACTGACTGCGCACCGAGGTGAAGCGTGCCAGCGTGTCGTCCACCGAGGAGTCCAGCGGGAACACCGCCACCCGGTGGCAGTTCTGGAAGGCCAAGCGCACTCCGAAGTGCCGCTGCAGGGCGCCGCGTATCGCGTCACTCGCGAGCGCACGCAGCAGTTGTCCACGTGCCTGCTCGTCCGGCGGGGGCGTCTGGTTGTCGGCGAACGCGCCGCCGTCCACCTTCAGCTGGGCCACCAGGGAGCTGATCACCTCCCATGCGTAAGGCAGGGAGGTCCGGACGCAGTCGACGAAATCCGCTTCGTCGACCTCGCCTCGCTCGGCCTGTTCGAGTAGGGCCGGTGAGACGTCGAGCGACATGGGTACTCCTCTCGCACCCCAGGACATCAGGGGTTGACGGACGGGACAGGGAGTTCTCGCGAAATCGAACACGCTGCGTACACAACGCGCGACCTCCCGTTTACTACGGTATGCAACGCCCGGTGGCGGCACCAGGAGAATGCGCACATAGCGAACTCCCATTAGGCACACAACAAGCCATTGGCGAACGGGGGCATCCCGGATAAAGCGTGAGGCGCGTAGAGTCCGCCGCGGGAAGCCCGGCAGGCGCGGCAACGACCCCTGGGGAGGGCGGGCCGGCCCTCGCGGAAGGGGGCGCGAAGGCTTGCTGAAGCGGCGCACGGGCTCATGCCGGGATGCCGCCGCGGGCGAAGCACCGGGGTCCCGCGAGCGCGGTACGAGGGCGCTGTGGGGGCGGTTCACACCGGCGTCGGGGAACGGCCGAGAGATCACCCGGGAGCGGCGGGACGGAGGCCTTGGGGCGGGGTGTCCCAGGAGGCGAATCGCGTCAGGGGCGCGGCGTCCAGTAGCGTTGCGCCCCATGCGTCTCGTCATCGCCCGGTGCTCCGTCGACTACGCGGGCCGGCTCACCGCCCACCTGCCCACCGCGCCCCGTCTGATCCTGGTGAAGGCGGACGGCAGCGTCTCGATCCACGCGGACGACCGCGCCTACAAGCCCCTCAACTGGATGTCGCCGCCCTGCACGCTGAAGGAGGGCGCGGACGACGACGAGGGTGTCTGGACCGTCGTCAACAAGGCGGGCGAGAAACTGATCATCACCATGGAGGAGATCCTCCATGACTCGTCGCACGAACTCGGTGTGGACCCCGGCCTGATCAAGGACGGCGTGGAAGCACACCTCCAGGAGCTGCTCGCGGACCGTATCGAGACGCTGGGCGAGGGCTACACGCTCATCCGGCGCGAGTACATGACGGCGATCGGCCCGGTGGACGTCCTGTGCCGGGACGCCGAGGGCAGGACCGTCGCCGTGGAGATCAAGCGGCGGGGCGAGATCGACGGCGTGGAGCAGCTCACACGCTATCTCGAACTCCTGAACCGCGACCCGCATCTCGCCCCGGTGCGCGGCATCTTCGCCGCGCAGGAGATCAAGCCGCAGGCCCGCGTCCTCGCGACCGATCGCGGCATCGGCTGCGCGGTGCTGGACTATGACGCGCTGCGCGGCATCGAGGACGACAAGCTGCGGCTGTTCTGACGGGACCTTGCGGGAGCTCGCGCTCCACTCCCGGGATGCGGCACCGGAACGTCGGCCGCACCACCCCCTCCAGGCGGTGCGGCGGGCGTCCCTGCGCTCAGATCAGCGAACCCCGGCCGCTCGCCGAGTCGGTGGACTTGGACGGGGCCGTCGACGGCGCGCCGCTCGATGAGGGCGACGAGGAGCCCGACGGCGCGCCCGATGGAGACGAGGACGGGGAACCCGACGGCGAGGACGACGCGGGCGGCGTCGACGCCGTGTGCGACGGCGGCTTCGGCGGAGTCGAGTCCTTACGGCCCGTCGGCTCGCCCGACGGGTGGCCCGCGCTGCTGCTCGCCGTCGGCGCACCCGAGGTGCCGTCCGTGCCAGGGGCCGTGGGCGACGGCGTGGTGGTGGCACCCGGGCCGCCCGTGTTGCCGCCCTTGTCCGGCTTGGGGGCCGTGTTCGCGCCGAGGCTGTCGTCGCCAGGGCCCTGGCTCGCGGAGGGGCCCACCTGGACGTTCTCGGACGGGTTGTCGCTGTTGTCCGACGTCATGCCGAGCGCCACGACCGTGCCGAGGACGGCCACCAGTACCGCTCCGGCCCCCGCGGCCACCAGGTTGCGCCGTGCGCCCTTCATCACGCCGCCCACACGCGCGGGTTCGGCTGCGACCGAGCGGGTGATCAGGGTCGCCGTGTCGCCGACCGGGACGGAAAAGCCGAAGCCGGACGGGGGCGTCGACTCCTCCGGCCGCGGGTCCTGCGCCTCCTGTGCCGCCGCCGCGGTCCCGACGGGCGGCGTCGCGCCGGTGCGGTCGGCGACCAGGGCGAGAGCACGCCGGCCGGCGACCGTGCCGCGCTTGTCGGCGAGGGCCCCGCGCAGTCCGATGGACGCCTCCAGCTCGGCGCGGGCCCGCTCGGGACGGCCCCCGCACAGCGCCAGGATGCCGAGTTCATGGTGGAAGTACGCCTGCTCCACGACCTCGCCGGAGAGCCGGGACGCCTCCGCGCCGGAGCGCAGCGCCCGTTCCCAGGCACCCCAGTCCAGACCCGCGGCGAACGCGGGAGCCGCCTGCCGGGCCAGCAGGGCGGCGAGGCTCTCCTCGTCCTCGGCGGGCCGTGTGGTGAGCGGCAGCAGGACGGTGAGCGTGGCCAGTACGGCGTCGGCCTCCGCGCAGACCCTTTCCGCGGTCACCGAGGGGTGAGCGGCCCACCAGGCGTAGTGCTGGGCGGCCTTGAACGCGTACTCCTCGGCGCCGGTCTCGTATCCGGCGGCCTCCAACTGGGCGAGGACCCCGGCCGCGAGCCGGTAGCGGGAGCCGACCGGGGAGACCAGCGCGGAGCCGACGAGTTCGGCGAGTGCCGCGTCCGCGTGGGTGTCGTCGACGAGGGCCGGAAGGTGCGTCTGGTGGGGCACCTCACCGCCGAGGGCGACCGCGAACTTGAGAGCCTCGCGTGCCGAGGCACTCAGCCGGGAGGCGAGCAGCGGGGCGGGTGCGGCGGCCTCGGCGAGCGACGGGAGCGGCACGTCGTGCCCGTCGTCGCCACCGTCGTAGGCCGGGGTGGCCTCCCGGTCGGGGACGGCGGGGAGGCCCGCCGAGGGCAGATCCTGGAAGACGCCGTACTCGTCCACGGCGTCCTCGTCGGCGCGCCGCCGGTCGCGCTCCCTCAGCAGCGCCCCGGCCTGGACGAAGCGCAGCGGAAGCCCCTCGGATTCGAACCAGAGGTCGCCCGCCCAGTTCGCCTCGTCCTCGGTGAGGTCGCGGTCGATGGCGCGCTCCAGCAGGTCGAGGCCTGCGGCGCGGTCGAGTCCGCCGAGGAGGACCTCTTCGACCTGCGCATCGGCCGAGGGCGCGGGAACGTCGGGTGTGGCCGAGAGCAGGAAGGCGCACTCGGGTGTCGCGTCGAGCAGTTCGTCCAGCCCGCTCCCGCCGAACTCGAGGTCGTCCAGGACGACCACGGCGCCTGTCTCACGCAGGTGCTGGGCGAGTTCCTCCTGGGCCGGGCGGTGGAGGGGGGCCTTGAACACCGCGGCGAAGAGGTCGTACAGGAGGTCGGTGGCGCTGCGGCGGTAGCCGGAGAGGCGGACGACGCCGTCGGGCGCGAGGTCCGAGCAGTCCTCGGCGACGACGTCCAGGAGCGCGCTGCGCCCGCTGCCCGAGGGTCCGGTGAGGCGGACCGAGCGGCCGCGGGCGAGGAGCCGCACCAGTCGCTCGCGTTCCTCCTGCCGCTCCAGGAGCGGCAGGGCCCGCTGTGCCGGGCCGGGCGGCACGGGCGGCCTCGCGGCGCGGGCGAGTTCGGCCCGCTCCTCGGGGGTTCGCTTCGCCGGCGGCGCGGGCCGCCGGCCGGGCGGGCAGACCTCTATCTCGCTGCCGTCGACAGGGTTGACGGTGAGCAGGAGGTCGCCCGACACGAGCTGTACCGTGCGGGCCTTCGCGGGTGCGGGGTGTCCGAAGTCAGGAGTGACGGTGTCCCGCGGCGGGCGCTGGCGCGGTGTCTCGCCGGCGCCGTCGTGGCCGTACTCCTCGGGTCCCGTGGTGTTCGGGTCCATAGGTCCTAGCCCCCAAAAGCGTCGTGTGCCTGAGCCCCTCCCGGCCTTGCCGCACACTGCGCTTCGCTTCTGGTCCGGTGCCCGCTCGAGGGTCCAGGGCGGCGGGCAGCGGAACCCTAAACCTTCGCACAGTATCCCTGGCAAGCCGGGGTACCGCGCCGTCCGAGAGGTCACGGTCTTATGAGGATTGCGCGCGACGAGCGATTCGTCGGCGTTCACTCCGGTGGCTCAGTCGCGTGGCCTACTTCCGTGACCCACTTCTGTGGCCCGCTCCTGTGACGCCCGTGCCCCCTGACCCACGGTCACACGGCCCGGTCACACGCGGGGCAGCGACTCCACTCCGATGCCGCCTTCGATCGCCAGGATCCGGTGCAGCCGGGTGGCGACCAGCAGGCGCTGCATCTGCGGCGGCACGCCCCGCAGCACCAGGCGCCGGCCGCAGCGTCCCGCCCTCCGGTGGGCTCCCATGATCACCCCGAGTCCGGTGGCGTCCCAGGAGTCCAGTTCGGACAGGTCGAGCACCAGGTCACCGACGCCGCCGTCCACGGCCGTATGCAGGACGGTACGGGCGTCCGCCGCGCTGCGGACGTCGAGGCGGCCCCCGACGACCAGCCCGGCGTGGTCGCCCCTGATGTGCATATGCGCTCCCCGTGAGTGCGTCGGTCGTACCCCGCGTTGAGGTTGTGCAAGCTCTGACTGCCCGAAGGACGATCTGGTTGCCGTCTGTGAGCGAACCGATACCGAATTCACCCCAGGGGGTGAACCCCCAGGGGCTCGTGCGGTTTCAGTTCCCGTCCGTATTCCGCCCGAACGGTTTCAGTACGTGTAGAAGCCCTGCCCGCTCTTGCGCCCGAAGTCACCGGCGTCAACCATCCGGCGCATCAGCTCCGGCGGAGCGAACTTCTCGTCCTGGGACTCGGTGTAGATGTTGCTGGTGGCGTGCAGCAGGATGTCGACGCCCGTGAGGTCGGCCGTGGCGAGCGGTCCCATCGCGTGCCCGAAGCCCAGCTTGCAGGCCAGGTCGATGTCCTCGGCGGTGGCGACGCCCGACTCGTACAGCTTGGCCGCCTCCACGATGAGCGCCGAGATGAGGCGGGTCGTCACAAAACCGGCCACGTCGCGGTTGACGACGATGCAGGTCTTGCCGACCGACTCGGCGAACTCCCGGGCGGTGGCGAGGGCGGCGTCGCTGGTCTTGTAGCCGCGGACGAGCTCGACGAGCTTCATCATCGGCACCGGCGAGAAGAAGTGCACACCGACGACCCGCTCGGGATGCTCGGTGGCCGCCGCGATCTTGGTGATCGGGATGGCGGAGGTGTTGGACGCGAGCACGGCGTCGTCGCGGACGATCTTGTCGAGCGCCCGGAAGATCTCGTGCTTGACCTCCAGCTTCTCGAAGACGGCCTCGACCACGACGTCCGCGTCGCCGGCGGCCTCGAGGTCGGTCGTGGCGGTGATACGGGCCAGCGCCGCCTCGGCGTCCGCGGCCTCCATCTTGCCCTTGCTCACGAACTTGTCGTAGGAAGCCTTGATGGCGTCCGTACCCCGGGTCAGAGCCTGGTCGGTGACGTCGCGCAGAACGACGTCCCAGCCGGCCTGCGCCGATACCTGGGCGATGCCCGAACCCATGAGTCCGGCTCCGATGACGGCAAGCTTCCGTGCCACTGTGCGACTCCCCTGACGCGCTACGTTATGCCTCTCGGCCGGACCTTAACGCCCGCGAGGGGCCCTGTGTCCGGTTAGTAACGCGCGTCACGTCTCACATGACGGACTTCACACCACCACGGATCACTCCGGGGCCCGGACGGCATAGTTGAGCACCTTCTCGCCCAACAGTCCCTCGATCTCATCGAGAAGCACGAGCACCTCGCGGGACACTTCGCGCGGATCGCGCCCGGCGCTCATCTCCCGGTCGATGACGCCAGTCACCGTCTGATGGATCCAGCCGATCTGACCTGCGATCAGCGTGGGCAGAGGGTCGGAGGGGGAGGCTCCGGTCTCCTCGCGCAGAGCCTGGTCGAGATTGCCCTGGAGTTCCTGTCCGATGGCCCACAGCCGGGAGCGGAGGGCGGGGGCCTCATGGACGACCCTCAGGAAACGGCCGTACCCCTCCATCAGCCCCACTCTGGGCGACACCGCCTCGATGTCGTCGCGCAGTTCACGCAGGACGGCGGCGGCTGCCGACTCCCCCTTCCCACGCCCCCGGACCCATCGCGCGAGCCGGTCGACCACCCCCGTGGCGCGGTCGAGGAAGAGGTCTTCTTTGGCCGGAAAGTAGTTGTAGACGGTGTTGACCGAGACATCGGCCGCCTCGGCGATCTCCGCGACCGTGACGGCGTCGAAGCCCCGTTCCAGGAACAGACCGGTGGCGACATCCGAGATGTACTGCCGGGTCTGCCGCTTCTTCCGCTCCCTGAGCCCCTCTGCCATGTCCCGATCCTAACTTCGCTGGACCTGCTGAAATTTTGGGGTCATTGCAAATTTGGTGAGCTTCTGTTTTTCTGGGGCCATGACCATCATCAGTACGACGGGGCTGGCCCGTACCTTCCGCGCCGGACGTGGCACCGTGGAGGCCGTACGCGGGATCGACCTGACGGTCCATGAGGGAGAGATCCTCGGATTCCTCGGCCCGAACGGCGCCGGCAAGACGACCACCTTGCGGATGCTGACGACCCTGCTGAAACCCACCGGGGGCAGCGCCACCGTCGCGGGCTGCGACCTCGTCACCGATCCGGGCGGGGTGCGACGGGCCTGCGGCTATGTCGCCCAGTCCGGCGGCGTCGACCCGCAGGTGCCGGTGCGGGAGGAACTTGTCACCCAGGGACGGCTCTACCGCCTGACCAGAAGTCAGGCCGTGTGGCGTGCCGAGGAGTTGGCTCATGAACTGGGCCTCACCGAAATGCTGGACCGCCGGGCGGGTGCCCTCTCCGGCGGACAGCGCAGGCGCCTCGACATCGCGATGGGCCTCGTGCACCGGCCCCGGGTGCTCTTCCTCGACGAGCCGACCACGGGTCTCGATCCCGGCAGCCGGGCCGGTCTCTGGGACACCGTGCGCCGCCTGCGCGACGACCACGGCACCACGGTCTTCCTCACCACGCACTACCTCGACGAGGCGGACGCACTGTCCGACCGGCTCGTGATCGTCGACAAGGGGGTCGTGGCGGCGCAGGGCACACCGGGCACGCTGAAGCTGGAGTTCGGCGGCTCGATCGACGCGACGCTCCAGGACACGTTCCTGGCCGTCACCGGCCGCGACCCCGCACCGGCGGACTCCCTTCCCGCCGCCGTATAGGACACATGGAACGCAGAGGATGTATCGGACGATGCTGCTGCACGACACCGCACTGATCTTCGGGCGCTACGCCCGCCAGACACTCCGCTCCCGGCTCGCGATGCTGTTCGGCGTCCTGATGCCGCTGCTCTATCTCGTCCTCTTCGGCCCGCTCCTCACCCGCCTGCCGCTCGGCTCACGCGGCAGCTCCTGGCAGGTGCTCGTGCCCGGGCTGCTGCTGCAACTCGCCCTCTTCGGGGCCGCGTTCGCCGGGTTCGGGATCATCGTCGAGAACAACCTCGGGATCGTGGAGCGATTGCGGGTCACCCCCGCCCGCCGCCTCGCGCTGCTGCTCGGCCGGGTGCTGCGGGACGCCGCGGTCATCGTCGCGCAGTCGGTGCTGCTGGTGCTCGTCGCGCTGGTGATGGGGCTGCGGGCGCCGCTCGCGGGGATCCTGATCGGGTTCGCCTTCGTCGCGCTGCTGGCGCTGTCGCTCGCGTCGCTGTCGTACGCGCTGGCCACGAAGGTCCGCACCCCACAGGAGTTCGGACCAGTCGTCAACGCGACGACGATGCCCTCCATGCTGCTGTCCGGGCTGATCCTGCCGATGTCCCTGGCGCCGGGCTGGCTGGACATGGTGTCCCGCGTCATGCCGCTGCGCTGTCTGGTGGACGCGGTCCGCGACGCCTACACCGGCTCCTACGCGACGGCGCACATGCTCTACGGCGTCCTGGTCGCCCTCGGCCTCGCGGTGGCCGCCGTGACGGTGGGCACTCGGGTGTTCCGGACGGCCCGGACCTAACTACGCTGGTCGCATGGTCAATCTGACGCGCATCTACACGCGGACCGGCGACAAGGGCACCACGCACCTCGGCGATATGAGCCGGGTGCCGAAGACCGACCTGAGGATCGCCGCGTACGCCGACGCCAACGAGGCGAACGCCGTGATCGGCACCGCCATCGCGCTGGGCGGTCTGGAAGAGACGGTCGTCAAGGTTCTCACCCGTGTACAGAACGACCTGTTCGACGTGGGTGCGGACCTGTCGACACCGGTGGCCGAGAACCCCGAGTTCCCGCCGCTGCGGGTCGAGCAGTTCTACGTCGACCGGCTGGAGACCGACTGCGACCGCTTCCTCGAGGAGCTGGAGAAGCTGCGCTCGTTCATCCTGCCCGGTGGCACGCCCGGCGCCGCGCTGCTGCACCAGGCGTGCACCGTCGTACGGCGTGCCGAGCGCTCGACCTGGGCCGCGCTCGAGGCGCACGGCGAGGTCATGAACCCGCTGACCGCCACCTATCTGAACAGGCTGTCCGACCTGCTGTTCATCCTGGCCCGGTATGCCAACAAGGAGACCGGGGACGTGCTGTGGGTGCCGGGCGGGGAGCGCTGAGCGCTCCGCGGGGAGTGCCACGATGGGCCGTCGGCCGTCCGCGGCACCATCGTGGCTGGTCTCGCCCTCGCGGCGGAGCCGTCTGCCGACAGCTTCGTGGTGCGGCTCAGCGCCCGCTGTCGTCCTGTGCCGCGTCGCTGTCCGCTGCCGCGGCCGCGGACTCGGCCGCGTCCACCTTCTTCTCCATGTCCGCGACGCCGGCCCCCGAACCGGAGCCGGACCCCGTCGCGGACGGCCCGGTGGACGACGACGGCGTGCCTGCCGCCGAGTGGTCGCCGGAGCAGCCCGCGGTGAGTCCCATCAGGAGGACCACCGCGGGAACGGCCGCCCGCAGCATCCGCTGTCGGCTCATCAGCCCGTCGCCTTCCCGCCCGCGGCACCCGCGCCCGCGCCGTTGGCCGCGCACCACGTCCTGACCCCGGCCAGGTCCTTCTGCCGCTGCTGGAGCGTCGTCACCAGGGACTTGCGGAAGGTCAGCCGGTCCTGGAGGTAGGTGGCGATCTGCTCGTGGCCTTCCTTCTTCGCGTTGTCCACGCGCTGCTCGAGCCGGGCGACCGAGCCCTTCACGGTGACGCCCGCGTCGAGCCGCTTCAGCGCCCGCTCGATCCGCCGGTCGATCTTCGGCACACGCTTGCACAGCGACTTCGCCCCGTCGCCCTTGGGCCCGGCCGTGGGCGTGCTGTCCGCCGCCGCCGCGCCGGTGCCGGCCGCCAGCAGCGCGGCCGTGGCCAGGCTCGCGAGCAGTGCGCGCCGTCCTCGTCGTGCGTTCATGTCCGCATCCTCCGTTCCCGGGCGGCCCTGTTGACCGTCCGTCGCTCACGGAGGCTAGGAACCGTCTTTGTGGGAACCTTGTGACCGATTCGCCCCGGCTGTCGCGATCAGCCAGTCCCTCCGGTGCGGCAGCGCCCCGCCGGAGCGCGGCAGCCGCATCTCGAAGCACGCGCCCACGCCGTCCGGCCCGTCCGACACCGTGACGCTCCCCCCGTGCAGCGCCGCCTGCTGGGCGACCAGGGTCAGTCCGAGCCCCGAGCCCGCGCTGTCCGGCCCCCGTCTGAACCGCTCGAAGATCCAGGCATGCGCGTCGGACGGGACGCCCGCACCGCGGTCCGCGACGTCGATCACCACCTCGGTTCCGGTGCCGCGCACCCCGACCGCCACCTCCGCCCGCCCCTGAGCGTCACGCCCGTGCGCCAGCGCGTTGGCGAGCAGGTTGTCGAGCAGCAGCCGCAGTCCCTGCTCCCAGCCGTGCACGGTCAGCCCCGGCTGCGCGTGCAGCGAGATCCGGGCGCCGGGGTCGCGGCGCCGGGCCTCGCCCACGGCCGCGTCCGCGGTCTCCGCCACGTCGACGGTGCCGAACGCCTCCGCCTCCACCAGGTCGCCGCGCCCCAGGTCGCGCAGCATCACCAGCAGTCCGAGCAGACGGGCGTGCTCGCTGCGCAGATCGGTGAGGACCTCCGTGCGGTCCGGTTCGGGCAGGGCGGGGTGGCCGGTGAGGATGTCCAGGTTGGTGCCCATGCTCATCAGCGGCGTGCGCAGCTCGTGGGAGGCGGCGGCGGAGAAGGAGCGGGCCGTCTCCAGGGCCTCCGCGGTGCGGGCGGCCTGCTCGTCGTAGCGGGCGAGGACCGTCTGGAGGGTGGCCGCGAGCTCGTCGACCTCCCGGACACCGGTGTGCTCGTGATGCAGCCTGGCGGTGCTGGTGCGCGGGTCGAGGCCCGCGGCGCGGCGGCCGAGGCGGCGCAGGGGGCCGGTGGCGCCGGTGGACATGCCCCAGGCCAGCAGGCCGGACAGGGGCGCGGCGAGCAGGGCGGTCATGACGACACGGCGCCGTACGAGCGCGACCTGGGTGCGGTCGGCGGTGTCGGTCTGGAAGACCCAGAGCGTGCCCGTGACACGGGGGCCCTTGACCGGCACGGACAGGGCCCGCCAGCTGTGTCCGGCGTCGCGCACGGTCACCGGTGCGGGGGCCTGTGCGGGCAGGGCGGCCGAGGACCCGGGCTGCGGGCCGCCGTGGAAGGTCCCGGAGGGTCCCACCACGCGTACGCCGACGTCGAGCGCGGCGCTGAAGAGCTTCCTCTCCCGGTTGTCCTCGGCCTTGGGGCGGTCCGCGGCGGCGGCCCGCAGCACGGAGCGTGCGTCCGGGAGCACGGCGGCGGCCCGCTGGCGCAGATGGACGTCCTCCTCCTTGTGCAGATCCCGGGCGACCAGGCTCAGCAGCAGCCAGCCGGAGGCGAGCACGAGCAGCGGGACGGTGAGGCCGACGGCGAGGCCTGTTCGTGTGGACAGTCTCATCGCGACTCCCTGGGGTGCCAGGGCGCTCTCGCCCTCATGAGTGCTCCCGCAGCACGAAGCCCACCCCGCGCACGGTGTGCACGAGCCGCTCTCCGCCGTCCGCCTCCAGCTTGCGCCGCAGATAGCTGACGAAGGTGTCGACGGCGTCGGTGCGTACGTCGAAGTCGTAGCCCCACACACGGTCCAGCAGCTGGTCGCGGGTGAGGACGAGCCCCGTGTTGCGGGCGAGGACTTCGAGGAGTTCGAACTCCCGCCGGGTCAGCTCCAGCCGTCGGCCCGCCCGGTGGACGGTGCGGGCCGCGGGGTCGATCACCAGGTCGGCCACCCGCAGCACATCACGGTCGACCGGCGGTCTGCGGCGCAGCAGGGCGCGCAGCCGCAGCACGAGTTCGGGCAGGGCGAAGGGCTTGACGAGGTAGTCGTCGCCGCCCGCCTGGAGGCCGGCTATGCGGTCGGCGGTCTCGTCGAGCGCGGACAGCATGAGCACGGGCAGGTCCTGTCCGTCCTCGCGGAGCCTCGTGCACACCTCGATGCCGCTCATGCCGGGCATCGACACATCGAGGACGAGCACGTCCGGCGGCGTCCGCTGGATCGCGGCGAGGGCCTCGGGGCCGCTGTCGGCGGTCCGCACCCTGAAGCCGCTCAGCCTGAGGCCGCGCTCCAGGGAGCGGCGGATGGCCGCGTCGTCGTCCACCACGAGCACCGCGCCGGAGCGCTCCGTCTCGCTCATCCGCCCCTCCAGGGTCCGCCTTGTGCCCGGTCAGCGTACGACCCCGGGCTGAGCGGGCGGCGTCTCCCCCGGTAGCCGCTCTCAAGCCGCCACCGGAGCAGGGGAGTTGATGTGGTCCAGACCTATTGACCCTTGGTCCAGACCTTTCTATCCTCACGGCACCACGGCGTGCCGATCGGTCATGCCCCTGACATCTCTTGTCACCACCCCACACAGAGGAGGCGCGCCATGCGCTTCAGACACAGAGTCGCGGCAGGGCTCGCGACCCTGTTGCTCCCGCTCGCCGGACTGGTGGGCCTCACCGCCGCTCCCGCCCACGCCGCCGCGTCCGCCACCGCCACGTACGCCAAGACGCAGGACTGGGGCACCGGCTTCGAGGGCAAGTGGACGGTCACCAACCCCGGCTCCACTTCCCTCAGTTCCTGGACGATCCAGTGGGACTTCCCCTCCGGTACCTCCGTCACCTCGGCCTGGGACGCCGATGTGACCAACTCCGGCACCCACTGGACGGCCAAGAACAAGTCCTACAACGGCACCCTCGCCCCCGGCGCCTCCGTGTCGTTCGGCTTCAACGGCACCGGCCCGGGAGCGCCGGGCAACTGCACACTCAACGGCGGAAGTTGCGACGGCGGCACCACGGTGCCCGGCGACAACCCGCCCTCCGCGCCCGGCACCCCGACCGCCTCCGGCATCACGGACACCTCGGTGACGCTGACCTGGAGCGCGGCGAGCGACGACAAGGGCGTCAAGAACTACGACGTCCTGCGCGACGGTGCCAGGGTCGCCACCGTGACGGCGACTTCCTACACGGACACCGGCCTGAGCGCGGGCACCGACTACTCGTACACCGTCCAGGCCCGGGACACCGCCGGACAGACCGGCCCCGCCGGCGGCGCCGTCACGGTGCACACCACCGGCGGGACCACGAACCCGCCCACGTCGGGCAACGCCGTCAAGCTCGGCTACTTCACCGAGTGGGGCATCTACGGACGGGGTTACAACGTCAAGAACGTGGTGACGTCCGGCTCCGCCGCCAAGATCACGCACATCAACTACGCCTTCGGCAACGTGACCGGCGGCAAGTGCGCGATCGGCGACTCCTACGCCGACTACGACAAGGCCTTCACCGCCGACCAGTCCGTCAGCGGTGTCGCCGACACCTGGGACCAGCCGCTGCGCGGCAACTTCAATCAGTTGCGTGAGCTGAAGGCCAAGTACCCGAACATCAAGGTGCTGTGGTCCTTCGGCGGCTGGACCTGGTCCGGCGGCTTCGCCGACGCGGCCAGGGACCCGGCCGGCTTCGCCCAGTCCTGCTACGACCTGGTGAAGGACTCGCGCTGGGCCGATGTCTTCGACGGCATCGACATCGACTGGGAGTACCCGAACGCCTGCGGTCTGTCCTGCGACAGCAGCGGGGCGGCGGCCTTCAAGAACGTGATGTCCGCGCTGCGCGCCAAGTTCGGGTCCTCGGCCCTGGTCACCGCGGCGGTCACCGCCGACGGCTCGGCGGGCGGCAAGATCGACGCGGCCGACTACGCGGGGGCGTCCGCCTACGTCAACTGGTACAACGTGATGACGTACGACTTCTTCGGCGCCTGGGACGCGCAGGGCCCCACCGCCCCGCACTCCCCGCTCACCTCCTACAGCGGCATCCCGCACGCCGGGTTCACCACCGCCGACGCGATCGCCAAGTACAAGACGGCCGGTGTGCCCGCGGACAAGCTGCTGATCGGTATCGGCTTCTACGGCCGCGGCTGGACCGGCGTCACCCAGGACGCCCCCGGCGGCACCGCCACGGGCCCGGCGGCCGGAACCTATGAGCAGGGCATCGAGGACTACAAGGTGCTCAAGACGTCCTGCCCGGCCACCGGCACCGTCGCGGGCACGGCGTACGCGCACTGCGGCAGCAACTGGTGGTCGTACGACACCCCGGCCACCATCGGTACGAAGATGGCGTGGGCCAAGTCGCAGGGCCTGGGCGGCGCGTTCTTCTGGGAGTTCAGCGGTGACACCGGCAACGGAGAGCTGGTGAGCGCCTTGAGTAACGGCCTGTCGTAGGAACCGGCCGGACACGCACTCGACGGGTGAAGGTGGCTATGCCACGTTCACCCGTTGTCCGGGCGGTGCCGCTTCCAGCCAGGCCAGGAAGCCGGTCAGCGCGTCCTCGCTCATCGCGAGTTCCAGGCGCGTGCCCCGGTGGTGGCAGGCGAGGATCACCGCGTCGGACAGCAGCGCCAGCTCCTCCTCACCCTCGGGTTCACGCCGACCGGCCACCTCGATGGCCGAGCGCTCCAGCAGGCGGCGCGGGCGCGGGGCGTAGGAGAAGACTCGGTACCACTCGACGCGGTCGCCGTTGTAGCGGGCGACCCCGTAGCTCCAGCCCTTGCCGCTGGTGTCGGTCGCCTCCGGTACATCCCAGCGCAGACTGCAGTCGAAGGTGCCACCGGAGCGCTGGATGAGCCGGCGCCGCAGGCCGAAGACGAACAGCCCCACCGCCACGAGCACGACGACGATTCCGCACACAGTCAGGGCGAGGACCATCGGCACCGACCTCCTCGTCTCCTAGGTAACGGAACGGAAAAAACACCCGCATTCACCTCAGCCGCGGCTGGTCCGGATCGCTCCGGTCCAGCCGCGGCTGAGTGTCACGTCATGGCGTACGCGCTGGGGTCAGCTCGATGTCGCCGCACGCAGTCGGACGTCCGCGCGGCGCTCCGCGGAGGCGTCGGCCTCCGACTTCGCGCGCTCGAGCGCCCGCTCCGCGCGCTGGACATCGATCTCGTCCGACAGCTCGGCGATCTCGGCCAGCAGCGACAGCTTGTTGTCCGCGAACGAGATGAAACCGCCGTGCACAGCGGCGATGACCGTCCCGCCTTCGCTCGTACGGATCGTCACCGGGCCCGACTCCAGCACACCGAGCAGCGGCTGGTGACCGGGCATGACGCCGATGTCGCCGGACGTGGTGCGCGCGACGACCAGGGTGGCCTCGCCGGACCAGACCTGGCGGTCGGCGGCGACCAGCTCGACGTGCAGCTCAGCAGCCAAGGTTGGCTCCTCGGGTCACCACCCGGCGGTTGTGCCGGGTGTTGGGTCATAAGTCTAGTAGGGCTCGGAGCACCGATGTGCCCCGGGCCGCCCCGCCTGTCGGGCGGGGAAGCGGAGGTGGCCCCTCCGGGGGGTGCGGCGGTGCGGGGAGGGGGACGGGACGCGGGCCGTGGTCAGGCCCGGTCTCGTCCCCCTCCTCTCACGCCTTCATGGCACCGGGGTCAGGAGACGCCCAGTTCCTTCGCGTTCGCCTTCAGGTCCTCGATGCCACCGCACATGAAGAACGCCTGCTCCGGGAAGTGGTCGTACTCGCCGTCGATGATCGCGTTGAAGGCCGTGATCGACTCGTCCAGCGGGACGTCCGACCCGTCGACGCCGGTGAACTGCTTGGCGACGTGGGTGTTCTGGGACAGGAAGCGCTCCACACGACGGGCACGGTGGACAACGAGCTTGTCCTCCTCGCCCAGCTCGTCGATACCGAGGATCGCGATGATGTCCTGAAGGTCCTTGTACTTCTGCAGGATCGTCTTGACGCGCATGGCCGCGTTGTAGTGATCCGCCGCGATGTACCGCGGGTCCAGGATGCGGGACGTGGAGTCCAGCGGGTCCACGGCCGGGTAGATGCCCTTCTCCGAGATCGGACGGGACAGAACCGTCGTCGCGTCGAGGTGGGCGAACGTGGTGGCCGGGGCCGGGTCGGTCAGGTCGTCGGCGGGGACGTAGATCGCCTGCATCGAGGTGATCGAGTGACCGCGGGTCGAGGTGATGCGCTCCTGGAGGAGACCCATCTCGTCGGCCAGGTTCGGCTGGTAACCCACCGCGGACGGCATACGGCCGAGCAGGGTGGAGACCTCGGAACCGGCCTGCGTGAAGCGGAAGATGTTGTCGATGAAGAACAGCACGTCCTGCTTCTGGACGTCGCGGAAGTACTCCGCCATCGTCAGACCCGCGAGGGCCACGCGCAGACGGGTGCCCGGGGGCTCGTCCATCTGGCCGAAGACCAGCGCGGTCTTGTCGATGACGCCCGAGTCGGTCATCTCCTCGATGAGGTCGTTGCCCTCACGGGTGCGCTCACCGACACCGGCGAACACGGAGACACCGTCGTGGTTGTTGGCGACACGGTAGATCATCTCCTGGATGAGCACCGTCTTGCCGACGCCGGCGCCGCCGAACAGACCGATCTTGCCGCCCTTGACGTACGGGGTCAGCAGGTCGATGACCTTGACGCCGGTCTCGAACATCTCGGTCTTCGACTCGAGTTCGTCGAAGTTCGGGGCCTTGCGGTGGATGGACCAGCGCTCGCCCTCGTACTTCTCGTCGACGTTCAGCACCTCACCGAGGGTGTTGAACACCTTGCCCTTGGTGAAGTCGCCGACCGGGACGGTGATGCCGTCGCCGGTGTCGGTCACCACGGCCTGGCGGACCAGACCGTCGGTGGGCTGCATGGAGATGGTGCGGACCAGGCCGTCACCCAGGTGCTGGGCGACCTCCAGGGTCAGCGTCTTCTTCTCGCCCGCGTTCGCCGGGTCGGCGACCTCGACGTGCAGGGCGTTGTAGATGTCCGGCATCGCGTCGACGGGGAACTCCACGTCGACGACCGGGCCGATGACCCGGGCGACGCGGCCCGTGGCCGCCGCGGTCTCAACAGTGGTGGTCATTTATCGGTCACTCCCCGCGGTCGCGTCGGCCAGGGCGCTGGCGCCACCGACGATCTCGCTGATTTCCTGGGTGATTTCGGCCTGGCGGGCCGCGTTGGCGAGACGGGAGAGCGTGTTGATCAGCTCGCCCGCGTTGTCAGTGGCCGACTTCATCGCGCGCCGCGTGGCGGCGTGCTTCGAAGCGGCCGACTGGAGCAGCGCGTTGTAGATACGGCTCTCCACGTAGCGCGGCAGCAGGGCGTCGAGGACGTCCTCCGCCGACGGCTCGAACTCGTACAGCGGAAGGATCTCGCCCTTGGTGGACGTCTCCTCCGCCACCTCCTCGAGGCTGAGCGGCAGCAGCCGGGCGCCGAGCGCCGTCTGCGTCATCATCGAGACGAACTCGGTGTAGACGATGTGGAGTTCGTCCACACCGCCCTGCGCCGTCTCCTTCTCGATGGCCTCGATGAGCGGAGCCGCGACCTGCTTGGCGTCGGCATACGTGGGCTCGTCCGTGAAGCCGGTCCACGACTCCGTGATCGTGCGCTCACGGAAGTTGTAGTGTGCGACTCCACGGCGGCCGACGATGTACGTGTCGACCTGCTTGCCCTCGCGTTCCAGCCGCTCGGTGAGCTGCTCCGCCGCCTTGATGGCGTTGGAGTTGAAGGCACCGGCGAGACCGCGGTCGCTCGTCAGGAGCAGCACGGCGGACCGGGTGACCGTCTCGGCCTGGGTGGTCAGCGGGTGCTTGGTGTTCGAGCCGGTACCGACCGCCGTGACCGCGCGGGTGAGCTCGGTCGCGTAGGGCATGGAGGCCGCCACCTTGCGCTGCGCCTTGACGACGCGCGAGGCGGCGATCATCTCCATCGCCTTCGTGATCTTCTTGGTCGCGCTGACGGATCGGATGCGACGCTTGTAGACCCGGAGCTGGGCTCCCATGAGTCAGGTCCCTTCCTTACGTCACTTGGCGGCAGCGGCAGGGACGTCCTCGCCGAGCAGCTTGCCGTCCGAGGTCTCGAACTGCTTCTTGAACTCGGCGACGGCGTCGTCGATCGCCTGGATGGTGTCGTTGGACATCTTGGCGCCCTCCTTGATGGAGGTCATGAGGCCCTGGTGCGACCGGTGCAGGTAGTCCAGGAGCTCACGCTCGAAGCGGCGGATGTCGACGACCGGAACGTCGTCCATACGGCCGTTGGTGCCGGCCCAGACGGAGACGACCTGGTCCTCGGTGGCCATGGGCTCGTACTGGTTCTGCTTCAGCAGCTCGACCATGCGCTGACCGCGCTCCAGCTGGGACTTCGACGCGGCGTCCAGGTCGGAACCGAAGGCGGCGAACGCCTCCAGCTCACGGAACTGGGCGAGGTCGACGCGCAGACGGCCGGAGACCTGGCGCATCGCCTTGTGCTGGGCGGAGCCACCGACGCGGGAGACCGAGATACCGACGTTCAGGGCCGGACGCTGACCGGCGTTGAACAGGTCGGACTCCAGGAAGCACTGGCCGTCGGTGATGGAGATGACGTTGGTCGGGATGAACGCAGAGACGTCGTTGGCCTTGGTCTCGACGATCGGCAGACCGGTCATCGAGCCGGCGCCCATGTCGTCGGAGAGCTTCGCGCAGCGCTCCAGCAGACGGGAGTGCAGGTAGAAGACGTCACCCGGGTAGGCCTCGCGGCCCGGCGGGCGGCGCAGCAGCAGGGACACGGCGCGGTAGGCGTCGGCCTGCTTCGAGAGGTCGTCGAAGATGATCAGGACGTGCTTGCCCTCGTACATCCACTGCTGGCCGATGGCCGAGCCGGTGTACGGCGCCAGGTACTTGAAGCCGGCCGGGTCGGACGCCGGGGCGGCGACGATGGTCGTGTACTCCAGCGCGCCGTTCTCCTCCAGCGCGCGGCGGACCGACGCGATGGTGGAGCCCTTCTGGCCGATGGCGACGTAGATGCAGCGGACCTGCTTCTTCGGGTCGCCGGTGCGCCAGTTGTCACGCTGGTTGATGATCGTGTCGACGGCCAGGGCGGTCTTGCCGGTCTGGCGGTCACCGATGATCAGCTGACGCTGGCCACGGCCGATCGGGGTCATCGCGTCGACGGCCTTGTAGCCGGTCTCCATCGGCTCGTGCACCGACTTGCGCTGCATGACCGTGGGAGCCTGCAGTTCGAGGGCACGGCGGCCGGACGTCTCGATCTCGCCGAGGCCGTCGATCGGGTTGCCGAGCGGGTCGACGACACGGCCGAGGTAGCCCTCGCCGACCGCGACGGAAAGCACCTCACCGGTGCGCTGCACCGGCTGGCCCTCCTCGATGCCGCTGAACTCACCGAGGACGATGGCACCGATCTCGCGCTCCTCGAGGTTGAGGGCGAGGCCGAGGGTGCCGTCCTCGAACTTCAGCAGTTCGTTGGCCATGGCCGAGGGCAGACCCTCGACCTTCGCGATGCCGTCGCCGGCAAGGGTGACCGTACCGACCTCCTCGCGCGAGGCCGCGTCCGGCTTGTACGACTGGACAAAGTTCTCCAGCGCGTCCCGGATCTCCTCCGGCCGGATCGTGAGCTCCGCCATCTGGGTTCCCTGCTCTCCTTGTTGGGCCCGAAGTTTCACTTGGGGGGATGGGGGACTCCCCCCATCAACGAGGTGAATCCTCTGCACGGCCCAACGCGGGCCGCAGTACTACGTATGGAGTTGCTGCTAGCTCGCCAGGCGACGGCGGGCGTCCTCGAGGCGGTCCGCCACCGAGCCGTTGATGATCTCGTCACCGACCTGCACCCGCATCCCGCCGACGACCTCGGGGTCCACGTCGAGGTTGAGGTGCATCTGTCGGCCGTAGAGCTTGGCCAGTGCGGCACCGAGACGCCGCCTCTGCCCCTCGCTCAGGGGGACCGCCGAGGTGACGACGGCGACCATGCGGTCACGGCGCGCGGCTGCGAGCTTGGACAGGGACTCGAGTCCCGCTTCCAGGCTACGTCCACGCGGCGCGGTCACCAGGCGCGTGACCAGACGCTCGGTCGTCACGTTGGCGCGGCCGCCGAGCAGGCGGCTGAGCAGCTCGGCCTTCGCCGACGGGCTCGCGGACCGGTCGGTCAGCGCGGCGCGCAGCGCGATGTCCGAGGTGGCGATCCGGGCGAACCGGAACAGCTCGTCCTCGACGTCGTCGAGCGCGTTCGCCTTCTCGGCTCCCGTGAGGTCGGCCAGGTTCGCCAGCTCTTCCAGCGCGTCCACCAGGTCGCGGGGCTGCGACCAGCGCGAGCGCACCATGCCGGCCACCAGGTCGGCGGCCGGTCCGCCGATCTGGGCGCCGAGCAGGCGCTCGACCAGCGCGGCCTTGGCCTCGCCGGACCGCGCCGGGTCGGTCAGGACCCGGCGCAGCGACACCTCGCGGTCGAGCAGCGCGGTGACGGCGGCCAGCTCGTCGGCGAGCTGCGCCGCGTTCACGGACGTCGAGTCCGTCAGCGCGTCGAGACGCTCACGTGCGGCTGCCAGGGCCTCGCGGCTCGCTCCGTTCATCGCGCGGCCTCGGCCTTCTCCTCGAGCTCGTCGAGGAAGCGGTCGATGACACGGCTCTGCCGGGCGTGGTCCTCGAGGGACTCACCGACCAGCTTGCCGGCCAGCTCCGTGGCAAGGGTGCCGACGTCCTGCCGCAGCGCCTGAGCGGCGGCCTTGCGGTCGGCCTCGATCTGCGTGTGACCGGCTGCCACGATCTCCTCGCGCTGCCGCTGGCCCTCGGCCCGCATCTCGGCGATGAGAGTGGCGCCCTGCTCCTGCGCCTCCTGGCGCAGCCGGGCGGCCTCGTGCCGGGCTTCGGCGAGCTGAGCCTTGTACTGGTCGAGCACGCTCTGGGCCTCGACCTTCATGGCGTCGGCCTCTTCGATACCGCCTTCGATCGCCGCGCGGCGCTCCTCCAGAACCTTGTTGATGTTCGGAAGCAGCTTCTTCCCGAGGAAGAAGAAGACGATGGCGAAGGTGATGAGGCCGATGACCAGTTCGGGGCCCGGCGGGATGAGCGGATTCTGAGGCTCCTCCGTCGCCGCCAGCACCAGCTGATGTGTCAGCTGCATGTCATCAGTGCCTTTCCCTTAAGGGTGGTCGTCAGCCGCGGTTTACTTGTAGGTGTAAACGAACGGCATGACGATGCCGATGAGGGCGAGCGCCTCACAGAAGGCGAAGCCCAGGATCTGGTTGGCGCGGATCAGGCCGGCGGCCTCGGGCTGGCGGGCGAGCGCCTGGGTGCCGTTGCCGAAGATGATGCCGATGCCGATGCCGGGACCGATGGCGGCGAGGCCGTAGCCGACGGAGGCGATGGAGCCGGTGACGGCGGCAAGGGTCTCAGTGGCAGCCATGCTGATTCTTCCTTCTCTTTCAAGGACCGGTGGGGGTTGGCCACCGGACGTCTGATGACGGGGCGGGGCGGGGCGGAGGGGCTCAGTGGTGCTCGGAGAGAGCGCCCTGAACGTAGGAGCAGGCCAGGAGGACGAACACGTACGCCTGAACGGCCTGGACGAAAAGCTCGAAGAGGATCATGACCATGGCCATGACGAACGAGACGGCACCGGCCGCGATCAGCCAGCTGTTCATCAGGTACCAGCTGGCGACCGTGAACATCACGAGCAGCAGGTGACCGGCGAACATGTTGGCGAACAGTCGCACCGCGTGCGTGAACGGCCGGACCAGCACGTTGGAGAAGAACTCGATCGTCACGACGAGCGGCAGTACCGCGCCGAGCGACTTGTCGTAGCCCGTGAGGTTCTTGAAGCCGCCGGTGAAGCCGTGCTTCTTGAACGTCAGGACCATCCAGGTCACATAGACGATCCCGGCCAGGGCCGCCGGGTAGGCGATGATCGACGTCACCGGGAACTGGGCGACCGGGATGATCGACCAGAGGTTCATGATCCATACAAAGAAGAAGATGGAGACCATGAGCGGGACGTACTTCTCGCCCTGCTTCTTGCCCAGCGTCTCGTACACGATCCCGCGGCGCACGAAGTCGTAGCCGGCCTCGCCGACCATCTGGAGCTTGCCCGGGACCACCTTGGCCTTGCTGAACGCGGCCCAGAAGAACCCGACCACCACGACGGTGGTCACCAGGGCGAGCAGCATCGGCTTGTCGAAGTCGTAGCCGCCGACCGTGAACATCGGCTTGAAGATGAAGGAGTTCAGGCCCGGCGAGGGAAAGCCGCAGCCGTTTTCGGCGAAGACGCGGCAGCTCCAGTCGAAGGCGAGCGTGGTCTGGTCAGCACTCACCGCGGGCTCCTTCAGCGTGACGCATGGGTACGGCAACCTCGTTGTGTCGGCGCGGCGAGCAGCCGCGGGTCGGCACCGGACTGGTGTTACGGATGTGGGGGCGGCTGGGGGGCACCAAGCCTCGCGCTTGAGCAGGCGTCAGCTCGGATGCCCGCGCCCGCGATGCCGCAGTTGGCACCGGACGATAGCAGGATCTCTCACATGTCTTTATCCCGGCCCTACCCCTCACGACGGAGACCCTGTCTTCTCGGGCGTGCCGCTCTTCTCCGAGTCCGGGTCGACGTAGAAGAGCTTGGCCTTCATGTGCGCACGCGCCTGCGCGGCCATCCACACGACCGTCGCGATGACGAGCGCAGCCGCGAACGACTTCGGATTGAAGAGGGAGGTGCCCTTGAAGAGGCCCACGAAGATCAGGAGCAGCAGGAGTTGAGCCACGTACAGCATCAGCCCCATGGCCTGGAACAGGTGCGGGAGCGTTTTTGCCGTCCACTGCAGGACGTACAGACCGATCCCCATGAAGAGAATGGCCAGCGCCGCCCCGACGGCCGCACCGAGCGCCCCCTTGCCCCCCGCGACGACCCCGCTCACGGCGACGGCGAGCACGCCGACGGCCGCTGAGGGCACAGCGGTCTGCAGAAGGTTCCGGACGTCATTGGACGGCATGGCGGCAACTCCGCTTTCACAAGGGGGCAGGGTGTCGTCATGGACGAGCGTAGTCCCGGGCGGAGCGTGATCCTCCGCCGAGGGATCCTCGCACTGAGGTTCCTCGGCTCTATCCCCGGGTTCTCGTGAACGGTATCACAAACTATTTGATGCGGTCTTTACCTAGAGGGTGTGCGGGCCATCACACATGAGAGGGAATCTGCGCGTCTGTGCAGCCGACGGGACACCTTGTCTGGTATTGGGGCGCTTTGCACCCCCAGGTTTTGGCAACGCGCCGGTCAGATTCTTACCTTGCGGCTCTGCGCGACGACTCGGCTCCGCGCCGGTCCAGATGGGCACGCGCCCCGAGGGCCGTGGCGCCGTTGGCTCCCGAGACCCTCACGGCACCCGAGACGACCGGGGTGCGAGCGTGTTCCGTCACATGCCCGGTCTCCACCAGGTCCCCGTCCCCGTGCATGACGTCATGGACGGGCCGCAGCCCGCGTCCGCGGCGGTAGCGGGGCGGCACGAACGCCTCGGCCCAGCGCGGGGCGCGCGGGGTGAACCTCGGCAGCAGAAGCAGTACGAGACCGACCGCGCTCAGGGCCACGACGCCGAGCACGATCAGCAGGGGCGCCGAGTTCACGGAGTAGGCGAGGGTGCCGAAGGCGATGAGCCCCGACCAGAAGTACATGATCAGCACGGCCCGGCTGTGCGAGTGGCCGATCTCCAGGAGCCGGTGGTGCAGATGCCCGCGGTCCGCCGCGAACGGCGACTGGCCGCGCCAGGTGCGGCGCACGATCGCGAGGAAGAAGTCCGCCGCCGGCACGGCGATGATCGTCAGCGGGAGCAGCAGCGGGATGTAGACGGGCACCGTCTGGTGGACCGTCGCGCGCTCCGAACCGGAGAAGAGGTTCATCGCGTCCGGGTCGAGCTGCCCCGTGATGGAGATCGCGCCCGCGGCGAGCACGAGCCCGATCAGCATCGACCCCGAGTCGCCCATGAAGATCCGCGCGGGATGCATGTTGTGCGGCAGGAAGCCCAGGCACATGCCCAGCAGGATGGCCGCGAAAAGGGTCGCGGGCGCGGCGGCTTCGAGACCGTAGCCGACCCAGATCCGGTAGGCGTACATGAAGAACGCGGCCGAGGCGATGCACACCATTCCGGCGGCAAGGCCGTCGAGGCCGTCCACGAAGTTGACCGCGTTGATCGTGATGACGACCAGCGCCACGGTCAGCAGGGTGCCCTGCCAGGGGGTCAGCAGGACGGTGCCCACGCCCGGGACGGGCAGCCACAGGATCGTCAGACCCTGCATGACCATCACACCCGCGGCGATCATCTGACCGCCCAGCTTGATCAGGGCGTCGATCTCGAACTTGTCGTCCAGGACACCGATCAGCCAGATGAGGGCGGCCCCCGACAGCAGCGCCCGCGGCTCGTTCGAGCTCGCGAAGACCTGGTTGAGGTTCTTGAGGTGGTCGGCGACCAGCAGACCCGCGCACAGACCGAAGAACATGGCGATACCGCCGAGCCGGGGAGTCGGTTCCCGATGCACGTCACGGGCCCGGATCTCCGGCATGGCCCCGGCCACGATCGCGAACTTACGTACCGGCCCTGTCAGCAGATACGTCACCGCGGCCGTGATGCAGAGCGTCAGCAGGTACTCACGCACAGGCTTCCCCACAGGTCTCGCTGGGCATCCATAGCCTCATACCCTAGCTTCGCCTGCATACGGATGGAGACGAACGGGTAGCCAAGATGGTTCCACGTATCTTGGTGCGTCCCCTCCCGCCTACCCCCTACAGGCCGGGATACGGGGGAAATCTCCCGGTGAGCTCCCGCACTTCTTCACGCGCCGTCCGCCCGTCCATCTCCTCGCGCAGCACGGCCGTGAACAGCGCCGCGATGTACTCCATCTCCATCTCGCCCATGCCCTGCGTGGTCACCGCGGCCGTGCCCAGGCGCAGGCCCCGGGCGTCGCCGTGAGGCAGCGCGCAGGTGTCCAGCACCATGCCGGCCGCCGCGAGCAGTCCTCGCGCGGCGCGGCCGTCCACGCCGAGCGGTGCCGGGTCCACCACCAGCAGATGGGTGTCGGTGCCGCCGGTGACGACCGTCATCCCCGCGGCGCCCAGGGCCGCCGCGAGCCGGCGCGCGTTGGACACCACCTGCCGGGCGTACCGGGCGAAGACCTCCGTCGACGCCTCGCCGAACGCGACGGCCTTGGCGGCGATGCTGTGCATCTGGGCACCGCCCTGGGTGAACGGGAAGACGGCACGGTCCACCCGCTCCGCCAGCTCGGCGCCGCACAGGATCATGCCTCCGCGTGGGCCGCGCAGCACCTTGTGCGTGGTGGCGCACACGATGTCCGCGTACGGCACAGGGCTGGGCGCCGCTCCCCCGGCGACCAGCCCTATCGGATGGGCCGCGTCGGCGATGAGGTAGGCGCCCACCTCGTCGGCGACCTTCCGGAAGAAGGCGTAGTCGATATGGCGCGGAGAGGTGATGGACCCGCACACGATGGCCTTGGGCCGGTGCGTCCGGGCCAGGGCGCGCACCTGCTCGTGGTCGATGAGCCCGGAGTCCGCTTCCACCCCGTAGCCGACGAAGTCGAACCAGCGGCCGGAGAAGTTGGCGGGCGAGCCGTGTGTGAGGTGGCCGCCGTGCGGCAGTCCCAGGGCGAGCACCGTGTCCCCGGGCCTGAGCAGCGCGGCGTACGCGGCGAGCATCGCGGACGAGCCCGAGTGCGACTGCACATTGGCGTGCTCGGCTGCGAACAGCGTCCTGGCGCGGTCGATGGCGATGCGCTCGGCGACATCGACGATCTCGCACCCGCCGTGGTACCGGGCGCCGGGATACCCCTCGGCGTACTTGTTGGCGAGCGGGGAGCCGAGGGCGGCGAGCACGGCCGGCGAGGTGAAGTTCTCGGCTGCGATCAGCTGAAGGGTCGTCGACTGCCGGTCGAGTTCCCCGAGGAGGATCTCGGCCAGCTCTGGGTCCTGCCGGCTCAGTACGCCGGCCTCGTCGAGGGTACGGGTGACCGCCATGATGGGCTCCGGGCGTCGGGGACGTACGTCCAATGTAGGCCCGCGGCCCGTGCGGCGCCCGGAACCGAGGTGCGCTCGGGTACCCGGTCAGCGCAGTGCCGGCCGGAACTCAGGCGCGCGCCGGTACCCCGGTCAGCGCAGTCACGACCGGATCGAGCGCCTGGTGGATCTCGTCCCCGATCGACCGGAAGAAGGTCAGCGGCGCCCCGTACGGGTCGAACACCTCGTCGGCCTCCGCCGTCGGCGCCAGCAGCCAGCCGCGCAGCGCGGCGGCGGCCCGCACCAGGGCCCGGGCGCGCTCGACCACGCCGTCCTCCAGCGGAGGCAGCGTGGCGGGGTCTATGGCGCGCACCAGGCGGGTGAACTCCTTCAGCGTGAAGGTGCGCAGGCCCGCCGAATGGCCCATGGAGATGACCTGGGCGCGGTGGTCGCGGGTCGCGGTCAGGACCAGGTCGGCCCGGATGACGTGCTCGTCCAGCAGTTCGCGCCCGGTGAACCCGGACGCGTCCGCGCCGAAGTCGGCGAGGACCGCCTCCGCGTTCGCCTCCATGGGCGCGCCTTCATGGCCCCAGGTGCCCGCGCTCTCCACGATCAGCCCGCCCCACAGGGGGTCGCCGAGCCGGTCCGCCAGGGCATGCCGCGTCAGCCGCTCGGTGATCGGCGAGCGGCACACATTGCCGGTGCTGACGTGGAGGATGCGGAAGGTGTCGTGCGGAGCGCCGGATTCCACCGGGTTCCCCGCCCCGTCCCCGGGGCCTATACCGCGCATGGGGGTCCCCCCTGCGAGAGCCGGGGGGAGTCAGGGGCTGTCAATTCGCCACCTCGAGGTCGGGTACGACCTTGCGCAGCTCCTCGGCGGACAGCGCGCCCTGGCGCAGCAGGACCGGCACCTTGCCGGTGACGTCCACGATCGAGGACGGCACATTGCCGGGGGTCGGGCCGCCGTCGAGGTACACGGAGACCGAGTCGCCGAGCATCTCCTGGGCGGCGTCGCAGTCCTCGGGCGCCGGGTGGCCCGTGAGGTTCGCGGAGGAGACAGCCATCGGGCCGAACTCGGTCAGCAGCTCGATGGCGACCGGGTGCAGCGGCATGCGCACGGCTACGGTGCCCCGGGTGTCCCCGAGGTCCCACTGGAGGGACGGCTGGTGCTTGGCGACGAGCGTGAGGGCGCCCGGCCAGAACGCGTCGACCAGTTCCCAGGCCATCTCGGAGAAGTCCGTGACGAGGCCGTGCAGGGTGTTCGGGGAACCGATGAGGACGGGCGTGGGCATGTTGCGGCCACGGCCCTTGGCGGCGAGCAGGTCGGCCACGGCCTCCGAGGAGAACGCGTCGGCGCCGATGCCGTACACGGTGTCGGTCGGCAGCACCACGAGTTCGCCACGGCGGACGGCGGACGCGGCTTCGCGCAGACCGGTCACACGGTCGGTCGCGTCGTTGGTGTCGTATCGCCGTGCCATCTTCAGCTGGCCTCCTCGTACCTGTACTGCTGCGGAAAGAGAGTCGTCGGGGTGCTCACGGCAGCGCCCTGCGGGCGGTCGCGAAGCGCGGGCGGTTGTTGAGGTCGGGGTGGTCGGCCGCGTCGGCCCAGCCCCGCTCCTCGGTGAAGATCCAGGGCACCTGACCGCCCTGGGTGTCGGCGTGCTCGATGACGACGACACCGCCGGGACGCAGCAGCCGGTGCGCGGTGCGCTCCAGGCCCCGGATGAGGTCGAGACCGTCCTCGCCGGAGAACAGGGCCATCTCCGGGTCGTGGTCCCGGGCCTCGGGGGCGACGTACTCCCATTCGGTCAGCGGGATGTACGGCGGGTTGGAGATCACGAGGTCGACCTGCCCGTCGAGGTCCGGGAACGCCGTACGGGCGTCTCCCTGGCGCAGGTCGACCCTGGACCCCGCGGTGTTCTTGCGGGTCCATTGCAGGGCGTCCTCGGACAGCTCCACGGCGTGCACGCGGGAGCGCGGCACCTCCTGCGCCAGGGCGAGCGCGATGGCGCCGGAGCCGGTGCACAGGTCGACGATCAGCGGCTCGACGACGTCCATCGCGCGCACCGCGTCTATGGCCCAGCCGACGACCGACTCGGTCTCCGGGCGCGGGACGAACACCCCGGGTCCGACCTGGAGTTCCAGGTATCGGAAATACGCGCGACCGGTGATGTGCTGGAGCGGCTCGCGGGCCTCGCGGCGGGCGATGACCTCCCAGTAGCGGGCGTCGAACTCCGCGTCCTTCACGGAGTGCAGCTGGCCGCGCTTGACGCCGTGCACGAACGCGGCGAGCTCCTCCGCGTCGTAACGAGGCGAGGGCACACCCGCGTCGGCCAGCCGCTGGGTGGCCTGGGCCACCTCCGCGAGCAGCACGCTGCGGGGGCTTGGGGGTCGCCCCCCAATGTTCTGCTGCACGCTGGTCCTCCGGTTGTGTACGTGTCCTTACGCGGCGGCGAGTTTGGCGGCCGAGTCCGCGTCGACGCAAGCCTGGATCACCGTTTCGAGGTCGCCGTCGAGGACCTGGTCCAGGTTGTACGCCTTGAAGCCGACGCGGTGGTCGGAGATGCGGTTCTCCGGGAAGTTGTACGTGCGGATCTTCTCGGAGCGGTCGACCGTGCGGACCTGGCTGCGGCGGGCGTCGGCCGCCTCCTTCTCCGCCTCCTCCTGCGCCTTGGCCAGCAGCCTGGAGCGCAGGATACGCATCGCCTGCTGCTTGTTCTGCAGCTGGCTCTTCTCGTTCTGGCAGGAGGCGACGACGCCGGTCGGGATGTGCGTGATGCGCACGGCGGAGTCGGTCGTGTTGACGGACTGGCCGCCGGGTCCCGAGGAGCGGTAGACGTCGATGCGGAGGTCGTTCGGGTTGATCTCGACGTCGACCTCCTCCGCCTCGGGCGTGACCAGCACACCGGCCGCGGAGGTGTGGATTCGGCCCGCGGACTCCGTCGCGGGCACACGCTGCACCCGGTGCACCCCGCCCTCGTACTTCAGGCGGGCCCACACGCCCTGGCCGGGCTCGGTCTGCCCACGGGTCTTCACGGCGACCTGGACGTCCTTGTAGCCGCCGAGCTCCGACTCGGTGGAGTCGATGATCTCGGTCTTCCAGCCGACCCGTTCCGCGTAGCGCAGGTACATGCGCAGCAGGTCGCCGGCGAACAGGGCGGACTCGTCGCCGCCCGCGCCCGCCTTGATCTCGAGGATGACGTCCTTGTCGTCGCTGGGGTCGCGCGGGATCAGCAGCAGGCGCAGCTTCTCGGTGAGCGCCTCACGCTGCTTCTCCAGGTCCTTGACCTCCGCGGCGAAGTCCGGGTCGTCGGCAGCCAGTTCGCGTGCGGTCTCGATGTCGTCGCCGGCCCGCTTCCAGGAACGGAACGTGGCGACGATCGGGCCCAGCTCGGCATAGCGCTTGTTCAGCTTGCGCGCGTTCGCCTGGTCGGCGTGGACCGACGGGTCCGCGAGCTTCTTCTCCAGGTCGGCGTGTTCACCGACCAGTTCCTCGACCGCCTCGAACATCTCCGGCTCCCATGGGATGTCCCCCACCCGGCCCGGGCATGGGGACGTACGTACGACGAAAAGTGGCTGCACCGCAAAGCGCCGGTCCCGGTGCCCCCGCCGTGAAGCGGGGAGCACCGAGGACCGGCGCTGTGGGCTCGCTACTTCTTGGCAGCGGCAGCCTTGCCGAAGCGGGCCTCGAAGCGGGCCACACGGCCACCGGTGTCGAGGATCTTCTGCTTGCCCGTGTAGAACGGGTGACACTCGGAGCAGACCTCGGCCCGGATGGTGCCGGACTCGATGGTGCTACGGGTGGTGAACGACGCGCCGCAGGTGCAGCTGACCTGCGTCTCGACGTACGCGGGGTGGATGTCGCGCTTCAAGGTGTCTCCTAGTTTTCGGGAGGGCGCCGGGTCGCAGCCGCGGGATGCGGAGGCGTGAACCGGAGCCGACGTACCAGTCTGCCAGGACTGGCCGTATCCCCCAAAACGGGGGGCACGCGTGATCTATTCCCTGTGTCCGTCCGCCTCCGTCAGGAGGACTCGACCACGCCCTTGGCCTGGCCCGTCGCGGAGCCCTGGACGGCGCTCGCCGGGATGGCCCTGTCGTTCTTGAGGGCGTCCCAGATCAGCCGGGCCTTGGCCTTCTGTACGACGACACGGTTGGGATCGACCGGGTCGTACGCGACGGGCATGGTCACCATGTTCATATGGGACGGGCTGATGCCCTTCAGCCCGCCCGCGAACGACGCCAGATCCTTGACCGAGGCCAGGTCGGAGTCGGTGGTGACGGACTTGGTGGCGGTGTCGGCGAGGTCGTACAGCTTGGTGGGGCTGCTCAGCACGCCGATCTGCTCGACCTGGTGGGCCAGGGCCTTGATGAAGGCCTGCTGGAGCTGGATCCGGCCGAGGTCGGAGCCGTCGCCCACACCGTGCCGGGTACGGACGAGGCCGAGGGCCTGGGTGCCGTCCAGCGTGTGCGTGCCGGCCTTGAGGCGGAGGTGGCTGTCCGGGTCGTCGATGTTCCTGGTGGTGGTGACCGGGACACCGCCGAGGTCGTCGATCAGCTGCTTGAAGCCGCTGAAGTCGACCTCGAGGTAGTGGTCCATGCGAATGCCGGTGATCGACTCGACGGTCTTCACGGCGCAGGCGGCACCGCCCGTGGAGTACGCGGAGTTGAACATCACCCCGCTCGCCGCCGGGTACGTGGTGCCCTTGGTGTCGGTGCACTCGGGGCGGTCGATGAGGGTGTCGCGCGGAATGGAGACCACGCTGGCCCGCTTGTGGCCCTTGTAGAGGTGCACGATCATCGCCGTGTCGGAACGGGCGCTGCCGTCGTCGGTGCCGCCGCCCAGCTTCTTGTTGCCGCCGGAACGGCTGTCCGAGCCGAGGACCAGGATGTTCTCCGAGCCGTTGTCGACCTTCAGGGGCCGGTCGTTGCCGAGGGCCTGGTTGATGTCGACGCTGTGGATGTTGCCGTTGAGCTTGAAGTACAGGTAGCCGACACCGGTGCCGCCGAGCACGACGATGCCCGCCGCGGTCCAGGCCGTGACAAGGACGGCCTTGCGTCCCTTGCCGCGGGGCTTGCGGCGGCGGCCCTTGCCACGGCCGGGGCCGCCCATCGTGGCCCCGTCGGCTATGCCGGCGTCCGGTGTGCTTTCGGCAGGCATGTGCTCCTCAGTCCTGGTCCACTCTCGAGTACCCCCCGCGTCCGGGGTCAGTCCTGTCCTACGACCCTCGTCGCTCCATGGTCACTCCGTACATTCAGACGGCGAAACCCGAGCCAGGGTTGCACAACGAAATACGCAAACGCCGTTACATGGAGGACACACTACGTCACCACGAATCACGGCCACCCCCTTCCACCTGCCCTTTCCCCCACCTCCGAGATCCCTCGCCAACCCACCACCTTGTGGCAAAGGTCTCGCACCACGGGCGGCGCGAAGCGCCCGCGCATAGGGGCGCGGGGCCCGACCAATATGCGGCTCCGCCGCGCGGGCGCGACAAGCCACGACGAACCCGCGGGCTGCGACGAACCGGCACCACCCCCAGGGGGCGCGAGGCTCCACCAATATGCGGCTCCGCCGCGCGGCCGCGACAAGCCACAAAGCACCCGCAGCCTGCAACAAACACCCGCACCCCTGGCAGGGTCAGCCGCCCGCAACCCCCAACCCCCGCTCGAACGCGAAGAGGGCCGCCCCCCGAAAGGGGCGACCCTCGAACGTCGGACGGAAACTCAGTCCCCGTTCCCCGGCGTCGGCGTCGTCTTCTGGATCTGCATCAGAAACTCGACGTTCGACTTCGTCTGCTTCATCTTGTCGAGCAGCAGCTCAATGGCCTGCTGCTGGTCCAGCGCGTGCAGCACCCGCCGAAGCTTCCACACGACGGAGAGCTCCTCGTTCCCGAGCAGGATCTCCTCCTTGCGGGTACCGGACGCGTCGACGTCCACCGCCGGGAAGATGCGCTTGTCGGCGAGCTTCCGGTCGAGCTTGAGCTCCATGTTGCCGGTGCCCTTGAACTCCTCGAAGATCACCTCGTCCATGCGGGACCCGGTGTCCACCAGGGCGGTGGCGAGGATGGTCAGCGAGCCGCCGTCCTCGATGTTGCGGGCCGCACCGAAGAAGCGCTTCGGCGGGTACAGGGCCGTCGAGTCGACACCACCGGACAGGATGCGGCCGGAGGCCGGCGCCGCGAGGTTGTAGGCGCGGCCCAGTCGCGTGATCGAGTCCAGCAGCACGACGACGTCGTGGCCCAGCTCCACCAGACGCTTGGCACGCTCGATGGCGAGCTCGGCGACCGTGGTGTGGTCCTCGGCCGGACGGTCGAAGGTCGAGGAGATGACCTCGCCCTTGACCGACCGCTGCATGTCGGTGACCTCTTCCGGACGCTCGTCGACGAGGACGACCATCAGGTGGCACTCGGGGTTGTTGTGGGTGATCGCGTTGGCGATCGCCTGCATGATCATGGTCTTGCCGGTCTTCGGCGGGGCCACGATCAGACCGCGCTGGCCCTTACCGATCGGCGACACCAGGTCGATGATGCGGGTGGTCAGCACGCCCGGGTCCGTCTCCAGACGGAGCCGGTCCTGCGGGTATAGCGGCGTCAGCTTGTTGAACTCCGGGCGGCCACGGCCGTGTTCGGGCGCCATGCCGTTGACGGAGTCGAGGCGGACGAGGGCGTTGAACTTCTCGCGGCGCTCGCCCTCCTTCGGCTGGCGGACCGCACCGGTGATGTGATCGCCCTTGCGCAGGCCGTTCTTGCGGACCTGGGCGAGGGAGACGTACACGTCGTTGGGACCCGGCAGGTAGCCGGAGGTGCGGATGAAGGCGTAGTTGTCGAGGATGTCCAGGATGCCCGCGACCGGGATCAGGACGTCGTCCTCGGCGAGCTGCGGCTCGGCGGCGATGTCGTCGCGGCCACGGCGGCCACGGCGGTCGCGGTAGCGCCCGCGACGGCCGCGGCGGCCACCCTCGAAGTCGTCGTCGTCCTGGCGTTCCTGGCGGTCCTGGCGGTCCTGGCGGTCCTGACGTCCGCCACCCTGCTGCTGGCCCTGGCCCTGGCTCTGCTGCTGGCGCTGCTGCCCGCCCTGGCCCTGCTGCCCGCCCTGGCCCTGCTGCTGCTCGTCGCCCTTGCCCCGGCGGTCGCGGTCGCGGCCACGGTCGCGGCGGTCACGGCGGCGGCCCTCGCCGCCGTCGGCGTCACCCTGCGCCTGCGCCTCGGCCTTCGGCTCGCCCTTGGCCTCGGCGGCGACCGTCTCGGGGCTGCCCGCCTCCGCGGTCGCACGGCGCCGACGGCGCTCGGCCGGGCCGTCGTCACCGGCGCCCTGGCCGGGGATCTCGATCTGCTGCTGGGCCGGCTGCTCGACCGCCTTCTCGGCCTTGGTCTCGGCCGCGGCGGCCTCGTCACCGGTACGGGCCCGGGAGGTGGCCCGGCGCTTGGGCTTGGTCTCGGTGGCCTCGGCCTTGGCCGGGGCCGCACCGCTTCCGGAGCCGGCCTGCGCCTCCTTGATGACCTCGATCAGCTGGCTCTTGCGCATACGCGCCGTACCCCTGATGCCGAGGCCGGAGGCGACCTGCTGCAGCTCGGCCAGCACCATGCCCTCGAGGCCGGTACCGCGGCGCCGCCGGGAGCCGGCACCGGTGGCAGGCGCGGAGGCGTCCGTGGCGGGCGCGGCAGCGGTCTCCTCGACACGTGCGCCCATCAGATCGGTGGTGTCGCTCACGAAGGGTCCTTCCCTGGAGCGGACGTCGGCCTGTCTGGCTCGGCGACCGGTTGTGCTGTCCGGCTTTCGGTCCCGTTTCCTGTGTGGACCGAGCCGGGGCGGTGGTCCGCCAAAGCGGCGGAAGAGATATCTGGTGACTGACGCTTCCCGAAGCCGTGGCACGTGGTGGTGTGTCAGGCGGCTCGGTCACGCCGATTCCGGAGCGTGCTCTGCAACCCGCACAGTGTCCGCGTACGACGTACTGCTCAGGTACGAGATACGAAACACAATGCGGCTTGGGAGGCTCCCGGAAGAATTGGCTGTCCCGGACGGGGACGTGAAGCACCTCGCCATGGCGGGGTCGGGTGCAGACTTGAGATTAACACTACCGGATCCAACAAACATTCCCCCTCTCGAAATCCGGCAACCGTGTGTCAGGGCGCAAGCGGCAGCACGCTCGCTCCCTGGCCGTCTAGGTCCAGCCGGTTGGCGGCCCAGCCCTCGCCCGCCAGGTCGGCCACCTTGTCGGCGCTGTCGTCGTCGGCCAGCGCCAGCACGGTGGGTCCCGCGCCGGAGATCACGGCGGGGATCCCGTCGCCCCGCAGGCGCTCCACCAGCGCGGCGCTCTCCGGCATCGCCGGGGCGCGGTACTCCTGGTGGAGGCGGTCCTCGGTGGCCGGCAGCAGCAGTTCGGGGCGCCGGGTCAGCGCCTCCACCAGCAGCGCGGCGCGGCCCGCGTTGGTGGCGGCATCGACGTGCGGCACGGCGCGCGGGAGCAGTCCACGCGCCGTCTCGGTCAGCACGGGCTTTCCGGGTACGAAAACCACCGGAACGATGGAATCGGCGGGGTCCATGCGGATCGCGCGGGCGGCGCCCCGCTCCATCCAGGAGAGGGTGAACCCGCCCAGAAGGCAGGCCGCGACGTTGTCGGGGTGGCCCTCGATCTCGGTGGCGAGCTCCAGCAGCGCGGCGTCGTCGAGCCGGCTGTCGCCGCCTATGGTCACGGCGCGGGCGGCGACGATTCCGGCGCAGATGGCGGCGGAGGAGGAGCCGAGTCCGCGTCCGTGCGGAATGCGGTTGGCGCACACGATCTCCAGACCGCGCGGCTGGCCGCCCAGCACGTCGAAGGCGGCGCGCAAGGACCGTACGAGGAGGTGGCTCTCGTCGCGCGGGAGCGTCGCGCCGCCCTCGCCCGCGATGTCGATGTGCAGACCGGAGTCGGCCACCCGGACGACCACGTCGTCGTACAGCCCCAGTGCGAGGCCAAGGGCGTCGAAGCCCGGGCCGAGGTTGGCACTGGTGGCGGGGACGCGCACCCGGACGGCGGCGGCGCGAAACGCTGGACCGGCCATCGCTCGATGACTCTCCTTGAGCTGCGTGCTGGTCGAATGACGTCCGGGCTGTCCGGGCCGTTCGAACCGGACGGTGTCGGACGGTGCCCGATGGCACCGGATGGCATTCGATACGTGCGGAGTGGTTGCGTACGGAAGGTTCGTCTGCGGGAAACCCGGGCCTGGCCGCCGGGGCGGCGCGGCACCGCGGCATACGCGGCTGCGGCGTATGCGGCGGCCGGGTTCGGTACAGCCTATCGAAGGAAGGTTCTGTGGCGACATAGGGCGCACAGGAGGCGCACGATGCGTGTCGTAAGCCCCCTGTGCACCTTCTGACGGGCGCCAACAGGGTTATCCCCCGCTGAGGCCGGGTTACGCGAGTCCGAGCCGCTCGGCCGCCGTCGGCGCGTCGACCGGGACCGTGACCGGCTGCGGGGCGCCCGCGACGGCCCAGTCGGGGTCCTTGAGGCCGTTGCCGGTGACCGTGCAGACGATGGTCTGGCCGGGGTCGACCCTGCCCTGCTCGGCGGCCTTCAGCAGACCGGCCACGGACGCCGCGGACGCCGGTTCCACGAAGACGCCCTCCTGAGCGGCCAACAGCCGGTAGGCGCGCAGGATCTCACGGTCCGTCACCTCATCGATGCAGCCGCCCGACTCGTCCCTCGCCGCCAGGGCGTACTGCCAGGAGGCCGGGTTCCCGATGCGGATCGCGGTGGCGATGGTGGACGGGTCCTTGACGACCTCGCCGCGCACGATCGGGGCCGAACCAGAGGCCTGGAAGCCCCACATGCGCGGGGTCCGGGTGGCGGTGCCGTCCGCCGCGTACTCCCGGTAGCCCTTCCAGTAGGCGGTGATGTTGCCCGCGTTGCCGACCGGCAGGACATGAATGTCGGGCGCGTCGCCGAGCATGTCCACGATCTCGAACGCCGCGGTCTTCTGGCCTTCGATACGCACCGGGTTGACCGAATTGACCAGCGCGACCGGGTAGTTGTCGGACAGCTCGCGGGCCAGGGTGAGGCAGTCGTCGAAGTTGCCGTCGACCTGGAGGATCTTCGCGCCGTGCACGAGGGCCTGGCCCATCTTGCCGAGCGCGATCTTGCCCTGCGGCACGAGCACGGCCGAGACCATCCCGGCGCGTACGGCGTACGCCGCGGCGCTCGCGGAGGTGTTGCCCGTGGACGCGCAGATGACCGCCTTGGCGCCCTCCTCCTTGGCCTTGGAGATGGCCATGGTCATGCCGCGGTCCTTGAAGGACCCGGTGGGATTGGCACCCTCAACCTTGAGATGAACATCACAACCGGTGCGCTCGGAGAGCACCTGCGCGGGGACGAGCGGCGTGCCGCCCTCACGGAGCGTGACGACCGGCGTGCTGTCCGAAACCGGCAGCCGGTCCCGGTACTCCTCGATGATTCCGCGCCACTGGTGGGTCATTGCTGCTTACTCTCCTTCAACCCGCATGATGCTGGCGACACCCCGCACGGTGTCGAGCTTGCGCAGCGCCTCCACGGTCCCGCTGAGGGACGCGTCGGACGCCTGGTGAGTGACGACGACGAGGGAGGCCTCCCCGTCCTTGCCTCGCTGGCGCACCGTACCGATCGAGACGTCGTGCTCGGCGAAGACGGTCGCGACCTGCGCGAGAACACCCGGTTTGTCGGCGACGTCGAGGCTGATGTGGTAGCGCGTGACGACGTCGCCCATCGGGGACACCGGCAGCGCGGCGTACGCCGACTCGCCGGGCCCGGTGGCGCCGTTGAGCCGGTTGCGGCACACCGCCACCAGGTCGCCGAGGACGGCGGAGGCGGTCGGCGCGCCGCCCGCGCCCGGCCCGTAGAACATGAGCTGACCGGCGGCATCGGACTCCACGAAGACGGCGTTGTACGCGCCGCGCACGGAGGCGAGCGGGTGGGTCAGCGGAATCATGGCGGGGTGCACGCGCGCGGTCACCGAGCCCCCGTCTGCCGCACGCTCGCAGATGGCGAGCAGCTTGATGGTGCAGCCCATCTCCTTCGCCGAAGCGAAGTCGGCGGCGGTGACCTCGGTCATCCCCTCGCGGTAGACGTCATCGAGCCGCACGCGCGTGTGGAAGGCGATACCGGCGAGGATGGCGGCCTTCGCCGCCGCGTCGAACCCCTCCACGTCGGCCGTGGGGTCCGCCTCCGCGTACCCGAGGGCGGTGGCCTCGTCGAGGGCCTCCTGGTACCCGGCGCCGGTGGAGTCCATCTTGTCGAGGATGAAGTTGGTCGTCCCGTTGACGATGCCGAGGACCCGGTTGACCTTGTCGCCGGCCAGCGACTCGCGCAGCGGGCGGATCAGCGGGATGGCGCCGGCGACGGCCGCCTCGTAGTAGAGGTCCCGGCCGTGCTCCTCCGCCGCGGCATGCAGCGCCGCCCCGTCCTGGGCGAGCAGCGCCTTGTTGGCGGAGACGACGGAGGCGCCGTGCTCGAAGGCGGTGGTGATGAGGGTCCGGGCGGGCTCGATCCCGCCGATGACCTCCACCACGACGTCGATGTCCCCGCGTTTGACGAGGGCGGTGGCGTCCGTGGTGATGAGGGAGGCAGGAATGCCCTCACGCACCTTGGAGGGCCGCCGTACGGCCACACCCGCGAGTTCCACCGGGGCCCCGATGCGGGCCGCGAGATCGTCGGCGTGCGTCGTCATGATGCGCGCCACCTCTGAGCCGACCACTCCACAGCCCAGCAGCGCCACCCTCAGCGGACGCGTACGCATCATCCGACCTCGTTTCCTTCTACGGTCATGCGGTCTACGGTGAGAACAGTCTCACCCACCGAACGGGACTTTCCGCCCACGGTCCGGATCCTGAGATGTCGATTTCACTTCCTGGCTTCACTCCCGGGCTCCCCCCCCCAGGACGGGCGCCGCGCTTCGAAACCCTGCGGGCGACCCCCGTCACCCCACATCGAGCCGGAGCAGGTCCTCCTCGGTCTCCCGCCGCACGATGACCCGGGCCGCGCCGTCGCCGACGGCCACGACGGGCGGACGCGGGACGTGGTTGTAGTTGCTGGCCATCGACCGGCAGTAGGCACCGGTTGCGGGCACCGCGATGAGATCACCGGGCGCCAGGTCGGCGGGCAGGAAGGCATCCCGTACGACGATGTCGCCGCTCTCGCAGTGCTTGCCGACGACACGCGCCAGCATGGGCTCGGCGTCGGAGGTACGGGAGACGAGGGCGACGCTGTACTCGGCGTCGTACAGCGCGGTGCGGATGTTGTCGGACATGCCTCCGTCGACGGACACGTACGTCCGCAGCCCGTCGAGGGGCTTGACCGTGCCGACCTCGTACAGCGTGAAGGCGGTCGGCCCGACGATGGCGCGCCCCGGCTCCACGGAGATACGGGGTGTGCTCAGCCGCGCGGCCTCGCACTCACGGGACACGATCTCGGTCAGGGCCTTGGCGATCTCGTGGGGCTCCCGGGGGTCGTCGTCGCTGGTGTACGCGATCCCGAGCCCGCCCCCGAGGTCGATCTCGGGCAGTTCGACACCGTGCTCGTCGCGGATGTCCTTCAGCAGCCGGACCACGCGGTGGGCGGCGACCTCGAAGCCCGACATGTCGAAGATCTGGGAGCCGATGTGGCTGTGGATGCCGATGACGTCGAGCCCGTCGAGCTGAAGGGCGCGACGCACGGCCTCGGCGGCCTGGCCACCGGCGAGCGGAATGCCGAACTTCTGGTCCTCGTGGGCGGTGGCGATGAACTCGTGGGTGTGCGCCTCGACGCCGACGGTGACCCGGATCAGCACCCGCTGGCGCTTGCCGAGGGAGTGGGCGATGTGCGCGACACGCACGATCTCCTGGAAGGAGTCGAGCACGATGCGCCCGACTCCGCTCTCGATCGCCCTGCGGATCTCGTCGGGGGACTTGTTGTTGCCGTGGAAGGCGATGCGGTCCGCGGGCATGCCCGCGGACAGGGCGGTGGTGAGCTCGCCCCCGGAGCACACGTCCAGGTTCAGCCCCTCCTCGTGCAGCCAGCGCACGACGGCACGGGACAGGAACGCCTTGCCCGCGTAGAAGACATCGGCGCCGGTCCCGAAGGCGGTGCGCCAGGCCCGTGCGCGGGCCCGGAAGTCGGACTCGTCCATGACGTAGGCGGGGGTGCCGACCTGTTCGGCGAGGGTGTTCACGTCCACGCCGCCGACGGTCACGACGCCCTGCTCGTCCCGGCCGACGGTCTGGGCCCACACCTTGGGGTCGAGGACATTGAGGTCGGCGGGCGGGGCGGAGTAGTGGCCCTCGGGGAGAACGTCGGCGTGACGGGGCCCGGCGGGATGTGCGGAACGGCTCATGGCGGTGGCTTTCTCGGAGGTCTCAGAGGTAGTCGGGTGCGCTGATGCCGAGCAGGGACAGGCCGCCGGCCAGCACCGTCCCGGCGGCTTCGGCGAGCGCGAGCCGGGCCCGGTGGGCGGCCGAGGGTTTCTCGTCGCCGAGCGGGAGCACGGTGGGCTGGAAGGCGAGCAGGGCGTCCGCGACGGCGACGAGCTGCCGGGCGAGCCGGTCGGGCGCACGGTGGGCAGCGGCCTGGGCGAGGGCGTTCGGGTACTCGGCGAGGGCGCGGACGAGCGCGGCGGCGTCGGAGGCGCCGCCGGCGAATCGCGCCTCGCCGCCGGCACCGTCGGCGCCGTCGAACCCGAGATCGCCGGGGACGGCCCCGAACTCGAGGCGGGCCGCGTTGCGTCCGAGCGCACGGGCCCGGGCATGGGCGTAACGCACCCGGAAGAGCGGGTTGCACTCGCCCTGCAGCAGAAGTTCGGCGGTGATCCGGGGCCGGTCGTGCACGGCGGGATACAGCAGAGCCCAGCGGGCGGCATCGGGGCCGAGGGGCGCGGGGTCCTCGGGAGCCGGTACGGGGCGCAGATCGACGGGGTCACCGGGCCGCACATGCTCGATCTCGGCGCGACCTCCCTGGGTGGCGATGATCCGGACAAGAGCGTCGGCGACGACTTCGGCCCGGATGTCGTAGGGAATGCGCAGGGGAACGACGCGCTCGGCGAGGGCGGAGGTATGCCCATAGGACCCGGGGCCGCCTCCGCTGCCGAGGATCTCCCGGACGAGGGCGGCGGTGGCGGTGGCCCGCTCGAGATGAATGTTGAGGAACCCGGGCCCGGTGATCTCGACGTCCGAGACGCCGGCCGTGTCACGGATACGGGCACGGAGGATCTCGGCGACGTCGAGGGGCGGCCTGCCCGCGGGACGTGCGAGCTGGAGGGCGATGTTGGTGGCGTAGTCCCCACGGCCTCCGGGACCGGGCGGCGTGACCACGGCACGTGCGGGCACGGACACGCTCAGCTCCCCGTCGTCGACGGCACACCGCACCGCGTGCAGCACGGTGCGGGAGAGCTCGACGGGGGTCACGGGACAAGGGTAGGGAGGAGAGGGGCGGTCATGCGAACTGGTTTGGCCGCAGGTCCGCGATATGGACGGCGCCGGCTGCCCGTTCCGACGCCCTCAGCTGCCGGCACGCCCCGTACGACCGGGGTACCCGGTGTGCCCGGCATGCCCGGCGGCCGGGGCCGCTCCCGGGTCGAGACGTCCACGACGTTCCATCAATTCCTTGACGAGCTCGACGAGTTCGGTCGGCTCGAAGGGCTTGGCGAGAAACGCGTCGACGCCCGCATCGAGCCCGCTCTCGACCTCGCCCTGCGTACAGGCGCTGATGATGGCGAGAGGAAGGCTCCGGGTACGGGGATCGGCGCGCAGCAGCGCGGCGGTCCGCAGGCCGTCGAGGCGCGGCATGACGACGTCCAGGGTGACCACGTCGGGTTGGACCCGGTGCACGACATCCAGACACTCGGCACCGTCGGCCGCGGTCACGACCTCAAGACCCTCCAGCTCGAGGTTGACCCTGATCAGCTGCCGGATGACCTTGTTGTCGTCCACAACAAGCACCCGGCCCGACGCGCCTGGCACAACTCGAGAGTAGGTCCGGGCAGGCCACCGCGTCCGGCTTTTCCACACTTCCCCCTCGCCCGGCCCACCACTCCCGGCCACCGACGCCCCACCCCGGGAAACCTGTTCATGGCGACCCCGAAAGAGCTGGTAGGGTTCTACCCGTCGCCGCAACAAACGCCCGACACGCCCCCGTAGCTCAGGGGATAGAGCAACGGCCTCCGGAGCCGTGTGCGCAGGTTCGAATCCTGCCGGGGGCACTCGCCGAAGATCAGCCAGAATTGTGCGCTGACCATGGCGGATGCCGACAGCAGAGGGGGGGAGTCAGTCTCACTGGCTCCCGCCCTCTCTCGTTGTCTGTCAGTGTTCGCGACACACCTCCGACACACCTTCCGGAGACGTTGCCCGAACGTGTGGCGTCGCCCCACTCCAGAATCATCTGAATTTGTTGCTCATGGTGCCGCAGCGATCACCCGCAGGAGCTACTGAAATTGATCGGGCGATGTCGGGTGATTACGTGCCAGTTGTGGGGTGAGTCCGGCAGGTCTGTGCAGGTGAACGCCTCTATGCCCAACCACCCCAGCTCCGAGGACGGCGAGCCCGCCTCCGCCGCCGAGACCGTGAAGAACCTGCTCAGAAAGAACAAGGAGAAGGTCATCATCGGCGGCAGTGTGGTTCTCGTCGTCGTGGCCAGCGTGTTCATCGGTCTGGCCAAGGAGCGGGACGTCATCGAGGACAACGAACCGTTCCTCGACCCAGTGGCCGTGGACCAGAAACGCCAGTCCCCTCGCGAGCACACGGGGAGGGAGTACCAGCGGAGGGCCAGGGACGGGATCATTTCAGTTGGGCCTTATGTCCGGGGTGTCTCCGCGGCCTGAAGACGAATGCACTTGGCCAACCCAACAGCCACTGGCTGGCTAAAGCGCTGAGTCAAGAGCGAGTGAGTCCGGGCTCCTACGGGCGGACAGGGTCTGCGGTCACCGCGTCCTTCACGTAGGAGGGCAGCACCACGTTGGTGCGTAGGGCCTGGGCGACCACTGCGAGCAGGTCCTCCCCCTCGACTCCGGCCGGCGCGGCGCTGCGGATCTCGGTCCAGGCCTTCATCGCCCGTACGGCGATCGCGAGGATCGCTTCTGGGGAGACGAGGTACAGGTGCTTGTCCGCAGCCGGGACCGCCAGGTCTGAGACCATGCCCCTCGGCGAGGCGATGACGCTGATGCTGTCAGCTGGCGGCTCGTCGAGGCCCTCGTCCGCGGCAAGCTGCCGCAGCTGGGTATTGGTCTGCCGAATGTACTTCAGGCTGATCCCGCCCTCGGACTTCTGCTCGCTCTTCGCCTCGACCGTCATCCACCATGACGGCCACAGCCACGCCGCGTCCGTGCGGCCCTGGCCCGGAGGCTTGAATGAGCGGGCCCCCAGCAACTCACCGAGGGAAGCGAGACCCTGCTCGTACATGGTGGAGTCCGGGTTGCCGAGGTTGGCCAGCATCTCGTTGGCGAAGGCTCTGAACTTCGCGGCCGTCTTCAGCTTCGGGGAAGACCGGTAGATCTGGGCGACGGCTGCTACGGCTTCGCCGTCAAGGACGCCGAGCTCCGGCTCAGCATCCACGTGGCCCTCGATCTCCCGCAACCACGTGCCAACGGCGGCCTTTCGAGCCCGTTCCAGCAGCTGCTCGGCCCGTGCGGGTGCTCCCGGCGCGCCGACGGCCAGTCGGGCCCATACGGACCCGAGATAGGCCCACAGCGCTTGGTAGGGGCGCAGCTCTTCGCCGGTCAGGAGGTCGAGGACCTGCACCGCGCACCGGGAGGCGGCATCCCAGTCCTCCAGCCAGGCGGCTTGCCAGGCCTTGACCTCGTGCTCGGCGCTGGCGGCCAGCTTGTCCACGTATGCGGGGTCCTGCTTGGTGCACTCGGAGCGGCGCTCGACGATATCCGGCTCGGCGTCCTCTTGCCAGATCTGGTCGCGGTTCAGGGCGCTGCGCGCTAGGCCGACGAGCTGCGACGGGGTGACCTGGCTGTTGTCGCGGCCGAAGGCGATCTCGGCCTGGAGCTCGGGAGGAAGTCCTTCCCGGACATCGAGACGGGCGAGGAAGCGCTGGAGCTCCCGCCCAGTGACGATGACCAGCGCGAAGTCACGTGGCCCGCGGGTACAGCGGCCGGCGCCCTGGATGACGCGGGTACGAACCCGCTCCAGCGCGACACGGCCAGCGCGCAAAGCCGTCTGGAGGAACCGGTCCTGGAGGTGGAGCGCATCGGGGAGGTTGTGCATCAAGATGACGCTGCACGCCTCGTCGGGGAGGTCCATGCCGTCGAAGCGGCTCGGGGCGAGCAGCATGCCGCGGTCGGCGTCCTTGAACAGCTGGAGTCCGTCCACAGTGTCCCCGGGCCGGAACCGCTCAGTGTGGGGAACACCCAGGGTGTCGGCGATCAACGTGGCCGACTTCCTGTCGGGCGTCAGCACCACGCTCTTGCCGCGTAGGTCGATCAGCCGGCCCACCAGGCCGCCCCGGATCTCGGGGTCTGCGGGCGCCTCGGCGGTACCGGGCTGTGGGGCTGGCTGGTTGGTGTCGACCACGTGCAAACCGCCGGGGCCGAAGGGGTCATCGGTCGACTCGGCCAGGTCAGGGAAGACGAAGAAACGGCGGCCGCTGCCGATGTTCTCCCACTCCGGTGGCGCCGGAATCCGAGTGATCTTCGGTCTGCCGAAGGCTCGCTCTAGCTCACCGCCTTCGCCGAGGGTCGCCGAGAGGTAGATCCGCTGCTGGGGGACGGTGAACGGCTCGTGGGCGAAGGTCGGGGGAATCAACGGCCGTATGTACCAGCCCTGTGGGCTGACGTAGAACAGGCAGGCGCGCAGCTGGGAGCGGACCATCTTGAACCGGTGCCAGGCGTTGCCGGTCAGGGTCGACAGCACCATGTCCAGCTCGGCCGCGTGCTTGGCGACGGTCGGCACCGGCAGCAGCCGTACCTCCGTGCCGCCGTAGCGGTCGGTCAGGCGGGTCACCAGGTGCGGGTCGAGGTCGTCACCGAACACGTCAAGCAGCGCGGTGAACTGGCCGGCGGTGGCGGGGATCTCGATGGCCCAGGCCTCCGCGACGAAGCTCTCTGCGGCGTGCGCGTCGTCGAACAGCAGGCTCTGCGCGTTGCCGAACGCCGGGTTGGTGTTGAACACATGGCTGTAGATGGTGATCGCCACCACCTCGGCGCCCTCGTAGCGCCCCAGGTCCTGGTCGGAGAAGCTGGGCCGCCCGCCGGTGAACAGCGCGGCGGGGACACCCTGGGCGCGGGCAGCCACCCAGACCTGGTGAGCGAGCTGATTAGTCGGGCAGGCGTAGACCGAGCGGTGCTTGAAGTGGCGCCGCCTCCAGTCGGCAAGCAGCAGCCCGACTAGCGTCTTACCCGAGCCGGTGGGGAGCTCCAGGGCGACGTCCGGCTTCTTCACGAGCGCCGGATCAGCGTAAGCGCGCAGCATGTCGGCCTGGTGAGACCACAGTGCACCGTGGCTGGTGGTCGTCCGCGGGAGTACGCCGAACAGCGCCTCGGGGGACGGCGGCGCCGTCACTTGCTTCACTTGCCGCCGGAACCGGACCGGCTGCTTGTTGTCCTCCACGCTGACCCCCTCAGCGCCGGATGGCCGACGCGCACGCACTGCTCACCGCAGTGATCGTAGTCCCGTCTCCCTTAGCCGCCGACGAAAACGTGCCAATCGGGGCGGCCAGTTGACGGCGGATCGAGGCTGGGTGTCCATGTACTTCTTCGACACCGAAGCCACGGCGGTGCGTGTCTCCGGCGGCGGGCGCGAGGGGCTCGCAGCAAGCCAAATGTTCAACTGGCCAACCGAATTGCTCAGTGGCCAACGGAGGCGTTCAGTCACAGTTGCCCCCCACACTCCAAGCGGGACTTGGCAGTCACCCACTCAACGCTTCAGCAACCTTCTCCAGTATCAGAGGGGTCTTCGTCATCCCCGTCGGTGGCCTCCGGTTCTTCGGTATCTGCGTCAGAATCATCGTCCACTGACGCAACGTGATACCGACTAGTCGCCCTTAGAATCCCAGACAGCCCAAAGCTGCCTTTGAAAATGTCAAGCTTCGGAAACAGGCTTTCGAAGATCGCAGGGTCGATCTTGGGACGCATCAGTTCGGCGAACTTGGGGTCAATCTTGGGACGCATCAATTCGGCGAACTTGGGGTCAATCTTCGGACGCATAGCATCGAGGATCTTAGGGTCGATGACCGTGGCAGACCGCAGCTTCGCAAGTGTCGACTGGAGCGAGGCCAGCCCCGACGGCTGCCCTTTCCATTGCTCCAAGCCTGGGTCCCCAGGCAGTGCAACAGCCTTCGAGACCTCGCCGCTCACCGGACGGCCGTACTCGTCAAGCTCGATCAGTCCACCGAAGCTCAGGGCCTTAAGCACGGTGGCAGCCTTGCCGATTCCCTCGGCGGCCTCAAGGCCTTCTGGGAGTTCTGAGACCGACTCGACCAAGTCAAGCCCAATCAGCACCTCTGCTGTGAAAGTAAATTCCGCAAAAGCGCCGCCTTTTTCCGCAACACCTCTGATGGCCAATTCGAGATCGCGAACTCCCTGAACTGCGAGGATTTCAGGTGACAGCGTGTCCAGAGGTAGCCCACAACGCCGAGCAGTGACTCCTCTTTTCACGACTGAAGCCAGAACGACCTCATCGATAAACTCAGAGATGGCACCCTGTTGCAGTCGATCCCGCACCTTACGAATATCATCTGCGGAATCATTGTAGTGGGACGCAGCAAGGGAGAGGAGAAGACTTGCCAGATCGTTTGCCCAACGGACGCGCTCACGTGCACCAATGGCTTCGATGTCATCCAACAGGTCAGGATGAAACCCCTGCTTTTCTTCATCCGTGAAATCCGTCGTATTTTCCGTAACCCAGTAAACTGAATCTTCTGGGTTCTCTTGCGCTAGCTGCAAAACCAAAAGCCAGTTAAGGGTATCGCGATACCCGTCACCCTTCTGGTCGCACGGCTTGCGACGCGAGGCGGCACGCTTTGCAAGTTCGATATGCGATACATCAGGTGGGGGCAAGACCACGCCGCCCAGACCTTCAATCCTCGCTGCGAGCTTGCTCGGATATTCCTCACGCAGTGCGTTAAGTTCTTGGGTGGCATTGTCGAAGTACTCTCGGAGACCGAGTCGCCCAGCATATTTCGTCGCAGGCTTATCCAAGGCAAGAGTTACGTTCTGGATTTCCCGCTCATAGCCGCCAATGGCTTCGGCTACGACAACTTCGGGAACATAAATCCTCAATCCCCATGCGGCACCTGCATGGGCCAGGACGCGCCACGCCGTGCCAGAGCAGGTGAAGTCTGAGGAGAAGGCGGTGGTATCAAGTACGACGATCACGTCTCGATCCTGGCATCTCTCCGCCTCCTCGTGGAGGGATTCGCCACAAAAAGACGGCCCGGAAGCCCGGACCGTCCTCAAGTTGAGTGTGACGAGTTCCTACGGCACGTCACCCTCCTCGTCAATCGCCTTATCGATCTTGGCGTTTGCAGCTTCCTCGTGTCCATCGATACAGCCGTGGTAGCGGCGGTGGATGACCTCCGGCGAGTTACCAACCCGCCGGGCCACCTCGGCGATGTGCACTCCAGCGTTTAGCCATCGGGTGATGCAGGCGTGTCGTAGGTCGTACGGGCGCCCGGCTAGCGGCGAGTCGACGCGCTCCGGTGGCAGCGCGTACGCCCGCGCCTCCTCCCACACCCGCCAGTAGGTGGAAGAGCCGACCACTCCCCCGCGTTCGTTGCCGAACACGCGCCCTTCCTTGGCGGTTCCAAACTCCTTCAGGTGCGCCTTAAGGATGGCGACCAGAACCGGCGGGATGGGGACCGGCCGGTCGGTGGACGCCTCGCGTGCCTTCAGGCCGCGGCGGTCGTGCCGCTCGCCTGAGTCGGTCCACTGCTTGCCGGAGACGGGGCGTGTCTCCCGCAGCGTGAGCGTGCCCCAACCCGTCTCCGGCAGATGGCAGTCAGACCGCCTCAGCCCGACAGCCTCAGCGGGCCGCAGGCCCGCGTAGTACAGGACCGCGTAGAAGGCCGCCAGGCGCCGCCCGCGGCAGCGATCCCATGACCCAACGTAGGAGATAGCGGTGAGCAACTGCCGGGCCTGCACGGCGTTCACGAGGACGCGGCGGTCCACCATCTCATTGGAGCCGACGTGCTTCCGGCGGACGCGCTGAAGGGGGTTCTCCGGGAGCTCCCCCACGACCACGGCGTGTTCGAGAGCGGTGTTCAGAGCGCGGCGTCGCCGCTTGTACGTGTCGCCGGCCGCTGGGGTGCCGTCCAGCTTGTAGCTGACGCGATACAGCACATCCGCGAACACCTCGGCATTGGCTAGGTCGCCCAAAGGCCGGTCGGTCGTCGTGACCCACTCGTACGCGGGCTTGAGTTCGGCCGGCGGGTCCTCCCCCTCATTTGCGGGCACGATCCCCCAGCGGAAGGCCAGCCGAAGGGTCTCGTCGTCAGGAGTGCCGTCCCCGCGCTTGACCATGGCGAGCGTCACGGCCGCGAGCCCGTCTGCCATGCCTTCACGGGTCTTGGCTGCGCTGGTACGCCATCGCCCGGCCACGTACTTCCGGCAGAACTCGAACCACCGCAACGGCGGTTCGGCGTCCGCAGCCTCGGCGACTTCGGCTGCTGCGCGTACCTCGGACTCAGGCAGCCCCGATGCGATTTCGAACGCTTCACCGCGCCGGTTCATGGCCTGCCAGAGCTCGGACCGTCGGCTCTCCGCGAGAGCCGACGTGGTGAAGGTGCCGCCGTGCACCTGCCCTGCTACCACCCACCGGAGGCGCCACGGGCGGGACTTGCGCCCGGTCTTGGAGACCTTCCACAGCTTGACGTCGAAGGAATAGCCCGGCCGGGCCGAACCGCGAGGGCGCCCGGCCGGGGTGTCGTTCTCAGTGCTCACGCAGCGTCCTCCCGCTCCGCAAGCCAACGCTCGTACTCCGACCGCCGGATCCGCACGTCGCCGTTCGGGAGCTTGATCGAGCGGGGCCCCTTCCCAAGCTGGCGCCATCGGTAGAAGGTCGACGGGGCGACCTTCAGATCAGCGATGACCTCCTTGACGGTCATCTTCTCGTCCTGCGTACGGGCACTCATGGGGTCATCCCTTCGGCTTCGTCCGCACCGGACAGGCCGGACAGCTCCAATTCCGGCTGTCCGGGGTGTTCGTGCTGGTCAGAGGGTGTAACCGGACAGCCGGACAGCGCGGACACCTCTTGCGCCCTCTCCGTTCGGGTCTCGGTGTCCGGGTAGTACCGGCCGCTGCCGTCCTTGCTGAGCTGTCCGGCCTCGGCCATGCGGGAGCAGGTCCGGCGGATCGTGTCGATGTCGACCTGCGGCAGTTCACTTGCCATGTCCTTCGGTTTGGCGCCGGGGTAGGCGCGGACGTAGCGCAGGATCGCGGCGCGGGTGTCGCTGACGGTGTGGTCGGTGACAGGGCCGTCCAGCAGGTGCCAGGCGCCGGAGGCGGGTTGGAAGCTGAGGGCGTACTCGGCTTCGTCCACGTCGCGGCCGGTGACGTGCAGGATGCCGTCCGCCTGCCCACGGGCTCGCTTGAGGACGAGTGTGGCGTCTGCAGCTCCGGCGATGCCGTTGGTGCCGGAGACCTCGGTGAGGAAGTCTTCGGAGCCTGCCTTGCGGACGTGGTGGACGAGAACAACGGCTACGCCGTAGTGGTCGGCGAGCCGCTTGGCGTAGCCGACAGCGACGTAGTCCGCGTCATACGCCGACACCCCGGCCGGGGCCTGTCCGCGCATCTTGGCGAAGACGTCGATGACGACCATGCGCGCGTCGAGGTGGCGCTCCAGCCACTGGGCGATGGCCTCGGTGCCGCCCTGAGGGAAGGGCGGGCATTCGGTGACCAGGGTCAGACCAGCGGGGGCTGGCTGGTCGCCGAGGAGCTTGCCCATGCGGGTCTGGAGGCGGCGCGGGGTGTCTTCCAGGGCGAGGTAGAGCACCGGGCCGCCCTGGACAGGGACGGAGTCGAACGCCTTGCCTCCCGCCGCAACGGACAGGCCCAGTCCGAGGGAGAGCCAGGACTTACCGACCTTCGGTGGTCCGGCGAGCACACTGACTCCTTCGGCGAGGATCCCGGGCACGGCCCATTTCGGCTCGGGGAAGTGCGCGGCCATGAGCTGATCGGCCGTCCAAGCGGTCCGGGGGCGCTCACGCTTGGGCGGCGTCGTGGGGGCCGGTTGGGGGTCGCTGGGCACGGAGTACAGGTGCAGGGGCGGGATGGGGTTAGCGCTCATGCGACGACCGTCCGCGGGCGCCGGGCTCCTGCCCGGAGACCGGAGGCAATGGTGCGCTGTGCCTCGCGCTCGCCCTGGCCGACTTGGAGCGCGGCCGTGAGGAGCCAGCCGGTGACGTCGGTCTCGCTCAGCTCGCCACCGGCAACCAGCTGTCCCAGGGCGACCGCGGCGATGTACAGCGATTTGTTGTGCTCGTGCGGGCCGGAGCCCGTGACCCGCTCCACTTCCCCGTTGATCGCGGAGCGGAGGAAGGCGGTGCGCCGACCGTAGCCGGTGAGAGCGATCGTGACGGGCTTCTGCGGGGGCAGCGGCGCCGGGCGCAGGAGTTCGGAGAGCCAGCCCGGCAGGGGCGCCACGGGAGTGTTGCAGGTGACCTCGTATGAATGTCCGGCGAAGGTACTGCCCGCACCGACCACGAGTCCGCCCCATGCGCGGGTGTCGACCTTCCAGCCCAGCCCGCGGGCGCTGTCCCCGGCGGTGTTGCGCAGAGGATCGCCCTCGGGTGCGGCGAAGTACAGGTGGGTGCCGCCGCTCCACGTGCGGACGGTGTGGGTGTCTGCAGGGAAGGGCTGGCCGTGACGCTCGCAGAGCACGGCCAGCACGTTGGCGCCGTCGGTGACGCCGTGCTCAGCCCATGCGGCCGGCGGAGCGTCGCCGAGGTGCTTGGGCTTGTCCAGGTCGATGACGACCAAGCTGGAAGGGCCAGTGGCGATGCCGACGTTGAAGGCAGCGACGGACCACGCGCGGGTGATGCGGTCCGGGTCGGTGGTGGCACGGGTCTCCCAGTCGGAGATGGCCGGGCGCTTGTCGCCGGGGATGAGAGGGAAGACGTGCCGGTCACGGGATGCTGCGTCAAGCGCGGCGGTGAGCTGGGCAGAGCCGTCCGAGTGCGGCATGCTGGGGGTTCTCCTGTTCTGTCTACGGATGGGCAGGGAGAACCGCGGCGGCGGGCGACCTTGCTGGGGAGTCCCGCCGCCGCGGTGTTGCTACTGGTTCTTGGCCCAAGCGGCGTACTGCTGGCGGACGTAGTGCCGCGGGTCGCAGATGACGGCCGTGCCGTCCAGCTCCATCAGCCGCTGTGCGGCTCGGGTGGCCAGCTCGGCCGCGTCCGTGGTGACGTTGTCGGCTTCGTCGCTCAGCGCGATGCGGTCCAACAGCGCGGCCTTGCGGAGCCAGAACTCCCGGTTCAGCCCGTCGAAGAGCGGCCTGTCAACCGCGGTCCTGGCAGTCCATCCGATCTCGCTGACGACGCTCGGGGCGAGCGTGTACGCCGCTTCCGGGGTGGGCCACGGCTCAGGCTCGGTGCGGTGCTCGGCCCGGAGGTAGAGGCGGTGCCGCTTGCCGTCACGGGTGGGGTACACGCTGACGGTGCCCGCCGTGAAGGTGCTGTCCAGCGCGGCGACCACATGATCGGTGTCGGTGGGGTCGCAGATGACGCGGATCTCGAACACGGGGCGTTTCTCCTAGGGGTCAACCGTGGAAGTGACTGCGCTTGATCACGGCTTTGCGGATGTTGACCGTGCTCCCGCGCCCGCCGCTGATGTGACGGACGGGGCTGCGCCAGGCGAGGACCGCGAGCGCGATCCACATGGCGGTGCCAGTGCCGAGCCCGGCAGCGGCATTGATGACTTCGCCAATGCCGTAACCGACGCCGGCCGACAGGGCGCCGCCTCCGAGACCGGCTCCGAGGAAGCGCTGTGCGACGGGGTCCAGCAGCGGCAGCGGGGTCAGGTCGCGCGGCTCGGGCCGGACCATAGGGGGCGGGGCGAGGTGCTTGGGCATGGGGACCATGCGGCCGTAGGCGTCGGGCACCCACACCACCGGCCCCCGCTCGGCAGCCAGTTCCACGGTCGCCGGGGTGGGCTCGTAGAGGGTCAGGGATGCAGGGTCGTATGCCGGGGCCGCCGGGAGGTCCGGCCGCAGGGCGGGGGCGTGCTCGTTCACGTCGGGTTTCCTCAGCGGCCGAGGGCGGACAGAGCGTCGGCGGACGCCTGCACCACGTCGTGGATGGGTCCATAGGCGCCGGTCCCGGCGACGAAGAAGCCGAACAGGAACAGGACCAGGGCGGAGCCGCCGCCAGCGGACTTGGTCTTGACGGCGAGGGCGGAGGCGGCGCCGAACAGCAGCACGGCGGAGATGTTCAGGATCATCAGGAGTCCTCCGGACGGGTGGGGTTGGTGAACCGGGCGTCCATGCCGACGGCCAAGCGCTTGAGGTCGTCGACGGTGAGCTGCGCCGCACGGAGGCGGGCCTGTACGCCGGCGGGGAGGAAGTCCGCCGTTTCGTCGCGGCAGACGATGACGGTCGCCTCGCGGTGCTGAGGGTTGTGGGTCACGGGTGATCCCCTCGTGGTCAGTCGGCGGTGCCGGCGCGGTAGATGCGGGCCCAGAGGTTGTAGAGGTGGCGGCCGACGCGTATGCGCTTGCCGTGGCCCTTGCAGCGGCGGCACTGCTTGCCGCGCTTGAGGCGGCCTTTGCGGTCGGTCTTCATCGCGAAGCCGAAGCCGCGGCACTTGCGGCAGTCGCCGTACGGGCTCGACGCACACAGACTCACGTAACCGAGAGTGACGGCGAGCAGGCATGCGCTAGCAAGGAGAATGACGGTCATGGGGTGCCTTCCAGGCGGGATTTCCGGCGTTCTCGCAGGTCGGGTGCTAGGTGCGAGGTTGCTGATCAGGGCCGGTTTCGGGTGCTAGCGAGGGTGCTAGGTCTAGCAGCGGCGGCTGCTAGACCTAGCAGCCGTGCGCGGTCAGCTTCCGGACCGCTTCCCGTCACGGTGGGTGATGGCGATGGTGATGTCGGCGCGGGCGATGCCGCGGCGGGTGGTGCCCTTGCCCTTGTCGGTGGTGCCCCACACGTCCTGTGCCGTGATGCCGTGCGGGCGCAGGTTCGTGGTCACCGTCTCGGCCTTCCAACCCCCGTAGATCTCGGGCCGCAGGGTGGCGAGGCGGGCGGCCACCTTCTCGTTCCACACCTTCTCCTCGTCGGCCGCGACGACTTTGAGGATGTCGGCGAGCAGGTCGAAGGACGGTTCGCCGCTGTCGGGTGTCTCGCCGATGGCGTGCCCGGTGATGTTCCCGTACTCCTCGCGCATCGTGCGGGCGCGGACCACGACCTGTTCGGCGGCCGGCGCGTCCACGAACGCGGAAGCGACGATGCGGGGATCGTCGCCCTCGCCGGACATCCAGCAGATGCCCAGGTCGGAGCGGGAGAACATGGTGGCGCGGATGCCCGCCTTGTACATGCCGGTGCCCAGGACCATGTCGTTCGCGGTGTGGCCCATGACCTTCAGACAGAACCTGAGCACGGCGTTCGCGGAGATGCCCGGGGGCAGCGACTTCGCGTCGGGGCGCTGGGTGGCGAACATGCCGACGATGCCCAGGGCCGGACCGCGCTTGGCGATGTCCGTGCAGATCGACTCCAGCTCGGCCCCGTACTTCTCGTGCTCGAAGGGGACTTGGCACTCGTCGAAGCCGACCACGATCGGGTGCAGCCCGTACTTCCGGTCGCTGGCCAGGGCGGGTGTCACCTTCGACTCTGGGCAGATCGAGCGCGGCAGGCTGCGGATCACCTTCGCCCGCCGCCTCAGCTCCTCCTTCAGCTCACGCATGGCGTGCAGGACGTACAGGACGTCCTCGTCGTCCTCGCCGGACCGGTAGCGGTGGAACACCGGCTCCAGCGCGCCAAGATCCCCGGTGCCCTTGAAGTCGAAGCCGTACAGCTGGGCCCGCGGGTCGAGGGCCGCGATGAGCAGCAGCAGCCTGAGCAGGAACGTCTTGCCCATGCGCGGGATCGAGCCGATGACGATCGACGCGAACATCAACGTCACGGTGATGTCGCGCATGCGCTGGTCATTGCCGAAGACGACCGGCTTGAACAGGTCGACCTGCCCGTCCTTCAGCAGCGGCCAGGCGGGCTTGGTGGTCTCGTTCATGGGCCGGTCGCCCACCCACAGGATCAGGCGGCCCTCGTGCTCGTCGGGGTCACCGGCCGGCCACACGCAGCCCAGCTTGCGGCGCAGCCCGGAAGCGAGGGACTGCCGCGCTTCCATGATGTCCTCGGGGACGACGCCGTACGGCAGGTCGACGTCGGCGCGGTAGCCGGGGCCGTCGCGGGTGATCTCGGAGGTGAAGCGCAGCCCGTTCATGTCGCCGCCCTTCTTGATGGCGGCCGTCAGCTTCGGGTTGCCGATGTTGTCCAGCGCCCGCAGCACGATCGGCCCGGTCAGCTTCTGCAACTCGGTCTTCAGCACCGCCGGGCCGATCACGGGATGATCCTGCGGGGCGCCCCAGAATCCGGCGACCAGCACCGCGGCCGCAGCCAGCAGACCGAGCCAGGCCGGGGCCATCACGTACAGGGTCAGCGCGAACCCGGTACCGAATACGGCCGCGGCGGTCGTCACCAGCACCCGCAGCCGCACCCGACCGTCCCGCTGACGCGACAGCTTCAGGTACTCGGCGGTGTTCTCGTGCAACACCTCATACGCGCGCAGCGGAGCGCCCTCGGCATCCCACACCCACCCGTTGGTCTCCCGCACAAAGCGAGCCACACCGCGCGGCGCGTTCAGCGTGAGCCGGAAGGCGTACCAGGGTGTGCGGATCCCGTGGAAGGCAGTGGCGTAGAAGGCATTGCCGGTCGCACGCTGCGCGGTGGACACGAAACCCGGCTTGGACGTCAGCCACGTCGGCAAGATCGGCCGCCGCTTGTAAGTAGTGATCCCCGGCGCGGGAAGATCGGGCCGGTCGACCGGCACCCGCCGGGCGACCGGGTCGCCCGACTCGTCATAGTCCGAGTCGGCCGACTCGGCACCCGATTCGGCCGGGCGGGAGTCGGGCGACCGGTCGGCGGCGGGGATGGCCGACTGGCCGCGAGCCGACCGTGCCTTGTCGAGGTCGACCACAGCGGCGCCGGGGTCGGCCGACATCTCAGCTTCGAGCCGGTTGAAGAGCTCGTTGTCGTCGTCGGGGTGATTCACTGGGGTTCCTTCTCTCTGGGAAGATGCGGGGCCCGGCCGCTGCTTTGGTCGGTTGAGACCGGGCCCCGTGCAGGTCAGGCGGCGCGCTGTTCCTCGAGGTAGGCGCAGGCAACGCACATCCCAAGTGAGGTCGGGATGCAGTAGCTGTAGGCGATCTGGCACTTCGGGCAGGTGCGGCGGGCGAGCATCGCCAGGGCTAGCGCACCCCACTTGCGGGAGGTCATCGGCCGGACCGGCTTGGCCCGGTCGACGCGGTAGAGAAAGGTGACCTGCACCCCGGTCTTCCGGCCCCGATGGCGGCGCATCACCTGAGCGGCGACGGGCTGTCCGCCGGGGCGGAGACCAGCCGCACGGAGCTGGCGGCGGGTGGCGTAGCCGTCCGGGGCGAACCGCCACGGGAAGGTGGGGATGCCGAACCGGTCACCGGACGGGTCGAAGCACTTGGTGTAGGCGGACATCAGGCAGCCACCCCTACGAGCGGAGCATCGCTCCGGGCACCAGCTCGGCCAGCGCGCCGGCCGGTGACCGTGGCGAACAGCCACCCCAACCCCGCCCGACGGAATCCGGCGCGCGCCTGCTTAGCCGCGTACATCGCCTCATCGGCTCGCCGCAGCAACCCGGACAGGTCCTCGCCGGGGAAGTCGGCGGCACGCACCCAGCCGAGAGAGACCGTGGTGTGTACGGCTGGGTCCTGCCCGTCGACCGGTCGGGCGAGCACGCCGTGCAGGACAGCGAGCAGGTCTGCGGCAGTGCCGTGGTTGTCGATCAGTACGGCGGCGAACTCATCGCCTCCTAATCGCCCAGCCACCCCGGCGTGGCCCACGTGGTGGGCGAGCCGTTCCGCTGTCGCTTTTAGGAGTGTGTCTCCGGCCGCGTGGCCGAAGGTGTCGTTGATCTGCTTGAAGCGGTCCACGTCGGCCAGGACCACGACAGCCCGCGGGCCCCTCATCAGGGCGGTGGCGCGGCGGGTGAATGCCTCGCGTGTCCGCAGTCCGGTCAGCGGGTCGCGACGGGCGACGTTCAGGCGCCGCCGTAGCCACAGCGTGTGGGCTGTCCAGCCGGAGGCGACCGGAGCCGCCGCGGTGAGCATGGTCAGCAGGGTGTTCATGCCGCCGCCCCCTCGGTTACCGCGTCTTCGCCGTCGATGGAGTGCAGGCAGCGCCCCTCGGCACGTTCGTTCAGCAGCTGGTCCCGCAGCACGCGGGAGTTGGCGGCTGAGCAGTGGAGCGTGGTCCGGATGGCTTCCGCGTTGATTGCGTCATCCGCCCAGTCGGCCGTGGCCGCGCGTGCTTCGGCGAGGAGTTCCACCGAGGTTCGCGGCGCCTTGGCGGCCTTGGCCTTGCCCTTGGTCCTGGCGGGGCGTTTGCGCGGCGGCTTGGGCGTCTCCGGCTTCGGTTCGGTCGGCCGCTGCGGCGGCACGGGCGGGACATCCTCGCTCGCTGGAGCCAGTTCGCCCAGCTTCAGCAAGACGCGTTCCGGGCGCGGGGTCTTTGACCGCCACCGTCGACCGTGCTGTTCCCGCAGCCGGGCGCGGGCCAACTGCCGCTCGTGCTCTCGCTTCAGCGCCTCGGAGTAGGAGGTGATCTCCCACAGCGTCATCCGCCGCCACAGGGCGAACGTCGACAGCGGGGCGAGCATCCAGCGGGAGAACCGCACCTTCTCCATCCGCCGGCCGGTGGCACCGCCGATTTGCACGGCGTAGACGTGAGCGCCGATCTCGGAGAACACCACCCACAGCATGGGCATCGTGCCGTGCGCGACCTTCGCCCACAGCGAGTGTCCCGCGGCGATGTTCAGCCCGCAGGTGACCAGTGTCAGAGCCCACGGCACGAACCGCACCCAGGCCAACGCCATGTCCATCCGGATCAACAGGAGGTTGGCCACGGTGAACACCGGAATGGCCACGTCGATACCGACCGGCAGCATCCACGGGGCGCCGAAAGCCCAGCGGGCGGCGGCAGAGGAGACCGCGTCAAGCGAAGCAATCAGCCCCAGGGCACCGACGCCGGCCGCGGCCAGCGCGCCCAGTCCGGCAAGGCCCATCTCCGGCTTCGTCAGCGGCGGAATCACCGGCCGCACCGTCTCGGTTACGGTCGTCATGCCGCCGCTCCCTTCCGGGAAGACCGGCGGCGCCCGGTCGGGCGCGCCAGCGGGACGACGTTGAACAGCTCTGGGGCGTGCGCCTCGATCGCCTCGGCGGCGATGCGGGCCACGTCGTCCGGAAGGTTGCTGTACTCGGGATCGGCGAGGATGTCGCGCGCCGCGTCCAGGCGGGCCGCACACTCCATCTCGCTCTCGCCCTCCACCCCGAGCCACAGCTCAACCGGGGTGCCAAGGGCCAGCTCCACGAAGTCTTCAGCGGAAATGGCCTGCTGATGGCCGACGTACGTGCGCATGGTGCTCTCCTGAGTCGATCGGGCAGGGAGAACCGCGGCGGCGAGCGACCTTGCTGGGGAGTCCCGCCACCGGGCAGTTGTTGTGCAGGTCAGGACAGCCGAAACTGCCCCGTTCGGGCATGCGATACATGTCTGAACATGTCTTTCACTGTGGCGCGCTCGATGGCAGCTGTCAAGTCCTTCGCTGCTTTCGGGTTGCCATGCGACGTGACATCAGGTTGTCGCGCGATGGCAGGACGAAGTGACCACGCTCCTGGACGACTTGGGACGTCCTCGCTAGCGTTCAGTGCGTCACGTGCGTCCCTAGACGTCCCCGGGAGGTTGAGATGGCGAACGAGCGCTTACGATCAGCGATGCTGACGCGTGGCATCACCGTCGACGCCTTGGCGACCCACGTCGGGGTGGACCCGAAAACCGTCGAGCGCTGGATCTCGCAGGGTCGCGCGCCCTACCGGCGACACCGCCTTGCCATCGCGGCATTCCTGCGTGAAGACGAGACGTACCTCTGGCCAGACGGCCTTCCCGACAACCAGCGGCAGGACGCAGCCGACGCTGAAGTCCTGAAGGTGTACCCGCACCGTTCCTACGTTCCCCCGGAACTCTGGTTGCAGCTCTTCAGCCGGGCAGAGCGAGAGATTGGCGTACTCGTCCACGCTGGCGTGTTCCTGGCGGAGAACCCACGATGGCCCCAGCTACTCAGACAGAAGGCATCGTCTGGCGTCCGGGCCCGGATCCTGCTGGGTGACCCCAACAGCCCAGAGATCCAGCGGCGAGGGGAAGAGGAAGAGATCGGCGAGGGCGTCGCCTACAAGGTGCGCGAGGTGATGAAACTGTACCGCCCGTTGTACTCGGTCCCGGGCATCGAGTTCCGGATGCACAGGTCGACCCTTCACAACTCGCTCTACCGTTCCGATGACGAGTGGTTGATCAACACACAGGTGTACGGGGTCAGCGCCCCCATGGCCCCGGTGCTGCACCTCCGTCGTGTCGCTGGTGCCGAGTTGGTCTCGACGTATCAGATGAGCTTCGAGAAGGTGTGGTCTGAAGCTGCCCCCATCGAAAGGCCCTCATGAGTCGCCGTACCGACTATTTCAACGATCCCTCCGCACCGAAGGCCAACAGCATCGTGCCCGCAGTCACTGCGTTCGTCATGAACGACGCAGGCGAAGTGCTTCTGGAGCGACGCTCCGACAACGGGCTCTGGGGCATGCCAGGAGGCGCCCAAGAGATCGGAGAGAACATCTCCGGCACCGTCTGCAGGGAGGTTCTGGAGGAAACGGGGATTCAGGTCGAAGTGGTCGGCTTGGTCGGAATTTTCACCGACCCTGGACACGTCATCGCCTTCGCTGACGGAGAGGTGCGTCAGGAGTTCTCGCTCTGCTTCCGAGCCCGGCCGGTCAGTGGTGAGATCAAGGTGAGTTCGGAGTCCTTTGCCGTTCGATGGGTCCCCAGGGCGGAGCTCGACTCGCTCGACATCTCACCGACCACGCGACGACGCCTCGAAGAGGGGTTCCGTAATGGCGAGGTCCCGCTGATCAGCTGAGTTCCGCAGCCATCGCTTCGGCACGCCACCGCACTCGGGCCACCCTTGCCATGAGCTCGGGACGGGCCGCAGATACCGCCCGGAAGACGACGTGCTCCGGACCGTACCGCTCCAGGACTTCAGAGAGTCGCTGGGCGGGGTCCACGAGATCTCCGACCGGACTACTGGTCAGATCGCAGTAGGTGATCGCGTCTACCAACTCAGGTTCAGCAGGCTCAAACTCCGCGAGCGCATCTTCCAACCCAAGCTCGGATGCCTCCCATGAGGAGGACGTGTGCATGGCCACGATGCTGCACAGCCGAGGGTCAGCTCCCACAACGTCGCGCAAGTAACGGGCCCCGTCGATCATGTGCTGTCCGGTGTCCACGGCGGCCTTGACATACCCGACGTCGTGCGCGATGGCCGCGGCGGCCAACAGCTCGGCGTCCGCGCCCAGTGCCGGCGCCAGGCTCAGCGCCTGGGAGTAGACCCGCTGAGAGTGAGCCCATCGCTTCGGCAGACTGTCAGCCAACAGGGACTCAGCTAGGTCATAAGCCCACTTGGCCAGTTGCATGTTCCACTGCCTCCGAGGCAATCGAGGGTTCAGGACGCAGAGCTCACGAACCGGCCTACCCCGTGTCGCGCCTCGATATGACCTGCGATCTCCAGTTCGCGCACAGCGCGGCGAACAGTGCCACGGGCTACGCCGTACTTCTCACCGAGCGCCGCTTCGCTCGGAAGACGCGCGCCGACAGGCAGGTCACCCCTCCGGATCTGCTCCAACAGGTCCGCCATGATCTGTTCGTACGGTGCAGTCCCAGCGTCCCCAGCAACCTTGCGGCCGACGCCGGCAACAGTCTGGATGTCCCCCGATTCCTCAAGAGCCAGCAGGGCGCGCCGAACTGTCGTGCGGGCCACCCCGAACTCACGCCCGATCTCTGCCTCGGACGGCAGTCCGTCCGAGTAAGCCCCAGCGGCGATCCGCTCGCGCAACGCCTGAGAGATCACCTGGTACGTCCCGCGTGGACTGGGGCTCGGCACGCATTCCTCCTTCGGAAACCGTCGCATCCCAGCTTCCCACGGGCGCCCACCCTGGTGGGGTGTCCTAGCTGTCCGGCTGTCCGGCTGTCCGGATACGTCTCTCACCTGTACAAATAAGCCGGACAGCCCAGAGGACCACTGTCCGGGCTGTCCGGTCGCAGAAGGGCTGTAACACCCACAGAGTGGTACAGCCCGTCGGCGAAGCCGACCTCTCAATGGACGTAGGAGCCGGAGGCGACATCCGATCTGTTCTCATCAGGAGGGGCCCACAGCAGGGTCGGGAACTTTTCCTGCTTGATTTCAAGGCACCCGAGCCTGCACTCCCGCCTCCGCTCGCGGTGATTCCCAAGCTCATGACCTCACCCCCGGGGTCCATTCAGCACGGTTCGAACGTCCAGCCGCCACGACGGCTCGCGGTGCTCGCCGGCATCAGGGCTGATGCCCATTGGAGTTGTGCGGGAGTGGTTCGTGGTGGTGCCAGATGAGGTAGCGATCCTCGCGGCGCACTTCCGCGGAACCCCACTCGATGCGAATGATTCCGTGTTCCATGGAGCACGCGTAGGCGACGAGGACTAAGTGGACGTCATCAGGGAGAAGCCTGAGGTCGGGATGGGCTTCCGGCTCGTCGAGTTCGTCCAGGTCGAAGTCGAATGCCTGCTGCATCGGCTCCGGGCCGTGGCGCCGAATGAGGTCCGCACGGAAGCCGACAGCCCGTCGTAGCCGGGCCGCAGTGACGGGTACGTCCTTCTTCGCATAGCGAATCGGGTAGATCACTTGACCGCTGACGATCATCACCGTTCGCCCCTGCAGGCGTACGGGGGTGGCGTCGCCGATGGGGGCAAGGCCCGCGGCCAACTCCTCGTACTGCACGGCGTGCAATCCGTGGCCGTAAGCCTCCAGCGTCTGAGTGCGGACACCTTCGTGTCCGTGGCGAGCCCGGTCGTGGGCTCGTACGAGGCAATGCGGAATCACCTCAGCAAGCTGATCGGCCACGTACCCGAAGGTTGTGCGTGCCCATGAAGTTGCTGTTCCCAAGACGTACCGCCCTCCCCTGGTGGCGTCGAGGCGCCGAGCAGCATCCCCACGAACCGTGCTTCCTAAAACGGAACTTCGCAAGAGGGCGTCGGCTCCGCGCTCAGTTGGAAGGCCCGGACTGAGTGGCAGTAGTCGCCAACACAAGTCACAGTCACGATGCGCTTTAGACCAAACCAAACATGCTGAATAGTCGATTTCAAGCCACACTCGCTGCCACTTCCGATCTCCCAGCGAGCCAGAACCACACTTAAGATCCGTGCATGACCCAAGAGAAGCTCGGCAAGATCCTAGGTTCAGTGGCAAAGAGGATGCGAGCCGACTTTGAGCAGTCTCAGAACTTTAATCACAACGGTGAAGCCGGCACGTCACGTGAGGTACTCATCCAACAGTTTCTCTCTGGATATCTACCGACTCACGTCGAAGCGGTTCACAACGTAGAGGTAATCGCAACGAATGGCGACGTATCGCCACAATCTGACATTGTCCTCATCGATCGCGGAACACCACCGTTCACTAGCCTTCGGGGTTTCCGAATCATTCCGAATGAATGTGTATATGGTGTGGTCGAAGTCAAGACTAAGCTTGATCGGACACAGCTCACGGACGCCTGCAGCAAGATCAGCAGGATGCGCAAGATGCCTAAGACTGCGTACCGGCCGATCTCGGGGATCATCCCTCGCTCCACTAAGGCATACGGCGAGACATATGGCTTCTTCCCGACGTCGGGCATGGTTGTCGCGTTCGACAGTCTGAAGCTGGAGACCATCGGATCCCACCTTGCGGACTGGTGTCGGAGCCGCAACCCCATTGAGTGGCCGGATAGCGTGTGGGTTGCGGGTAAGGGGCACCTGCAGTGGGGAGATCACCGCACGTGTTCACTCTTCAGGTCGCCGGTAGCGGGCGCGTCACTCTTTCAGATCGATGCCGAACCCGAACAAGACATCCTGCTTGCATTGGCGCTTCATCTCAACATTCACTTTTCCGATGCATGGATGAATCCGCTCGACCTCCTGCCCTATTCCGGAGCTACACCGTTGGGACAGCTGTCTAGGCATTGGACGATCTAGCGAGTACGCGCTCGATCCTCTCTGCCGCTACCGGCGTGGCGGCAGGGAGGTTATCTGCACTCGCGGGTGGCCTAAGGAACGAGCGATCCGACGAATCGGCCATCGTCGGATCGATACACCACCTCGACGTCATATCGATCGAGCAGCGCGTACATGTCGGGCGCGGGAGCCGCCGGCAACAGGATCACGCGCTTGGGCTCACCTTCATGTTCCAACGTCTTGACGTAGCGGCTGTAGTCGAGGATCTGCCCAAGAGCCATCCGGATGTCTTCTCGGGAGTTCGAACCCTTCGCCTCGTACAGCACGTGATCCGTCGCGTCGTACAGGTCGGTACGAAGCGTTGAGGTGAGCCCCTGCACCCTGATTTGGAAGGCGCCGGTCTGATGCCCTGCAGACTCCAGGTGAGCCTTGTAAGCCTGCGTCAGTTCAGCCTCATGCCGGACGGCGACCGTGGCAGCCGTAGCAGCACGGATGCTCAACTTGGTGCCGAAAGCCTCAGGAACCACGAAAGTGCCGCTGGTCTCCGCGTTGGGAGCCGCCTTCCGTCCGGTAGTCCTCTTGCGGACGCGCTGTTTGGGAAGCGGCAGAGCACCGCTTGTCGCCGGTTCTGACTGGAACATCGCCGCAGTGACGGCCTGGAAGGGTACGAGCTCGGCCGTGGTCTCTTCAGCGGCAGGGATCACGTCCTGCGCGGCGTGCTGGACAGCCCCTTCGGGGCGCAGCCGGAACACAACAACGCTGCGTTCCTGGCCGTCCTCGCCATGGACTCTGCGCCAGACGTACGGCTGCATGCCATCCAGAGCGAACATCCCCAAGTATCGGTGCGTCTTCGTGTCACCCCCCGGCAGCTTGCCCACCCGAGTAAACACGCGGAGCACCCGTTCCTGCTCCGCGTGCCGCAGAATCGCCCGGTTGCCTGAGCCGGCAACTCCGTCAAAGGTCTGGTCCCCAGACTTGCCGGCACCGGTGTACTCAAAGACAGGCCCGAGCTCATCTTCCTCAGCCAACCAGCCGTCGTAGTAGCCGGCTTGCTCACCGACATCCGGGTCCGAGTAGAGATTGACACTGTGCATGTCGTCAGAGGGGCAGATCCCTCCCTGTGGGCTTCCCCCGAACGCTGCACGGATCTCAGTGCGCGTGCGCACGTCGCCGGGGTTGATCACTTCAACGCTAGCGGTCATGGACTGACCCTAGATCACCGCGCTGACAGTCCCGCCAGCATTGCATGGAGGGGGCAGACAAGGGTGCTCCGGCTGTCCGGCTACCCAGGTATGCCCCTCACCTGCACAGACGGTCCGGACACCTCAGAGTACTGATGGCCGGAGTGTCCGGTCATCGCCGCGGCTGCAACTCCCAAAAGCTCGGGTGCGCCAGCGAATCCGAGGCAGCCGGAGGGGCGTCGGGGGAACAACGGCGTCTCTCGTCAGCCCGCGCTCGTCTCGCCCATGCGCACATCAGCAATCCGGGGCAGGTCACCGCCGCTCGAAAGCAGCGCCGTTTGTGTCCCACCTGTCCGGCTGTCCGGTTGCCCCTCTCACCTGCATAAACAGCCCGGACAGCTCAGAGTGCTGGTGTCCGGGCTGTCCGGTCACAGACCGCTGCAACACACCCTGGGTGTTACAGCCCGTCGGCGAAGCCGACTTTCAATGGACGCAAGAGCTGGAGGCGACTTCCGATCTGTGCCTCAGGAGGGCTTACAGCAGGACATGAAGCATTTCCCTACCTGATCAAGGCCCGCGCACAGCGCGGGCATGCGCCGCCTTAGCGGCGCACCTGCCTCCTATCTACGCCCCGGCTGGCCGCACCAGGCGGCTGCGGGCATGCACCCCCTGTGGCTGAGGCCCGTCGGCTGTGCGGCTTTAGTCAGGAACTTTGGCGTGATCCTCGGAGTCATGCCCCCACATCATGCACTAATGGGCAGGCTCATAAATCGAGACGGCTCAGAACGACCCGGACCCTCCCCGACCTCATCGACCGCGCCTGACCGGATCAGGGCAATCCTCGAACCGACGACAATTGGATTTACACCCAGTGGCAGCCAAATGGCGCACTCGATGCAACCCAATGGCCTAACCCTGCTCGAATGTTCCGTCACAGAGCCACAGACTCTTCCCAACAACGACTAATCGAGTCTTCCGCCAAGCGAGATCGAAAATACCCACGGGATCCCGCAGAACCGTCGGACAGGTCAGGGATGATCGCATGAATCTTTTCACAGAGCAACCTCCTACACGATCGAGCCTGCTTACCCTCAAGCTTCTCGACAATCTCCCGGCATGGCGCATGCGAGCCATTGAACGGATAATGATATCAAAAGCGATGTGGTCAGAACGTGAACGAGAGATTCACGTCAAGCCACTTGAAGAGGTATCAACAAATTCAGGCAGTCAGGACTGGAGAATCCCAGGATTGACAGAAGACCTGGATGAGTTGAAGAAAGATGGCAACATTGAGCTAGTCCTACCCATAACGGAACTCCCCAAGATTCCCCTCCTCGACCTACACATTACCGTAAACGGGGAAAGACGGTATCGAGTTCGACTTGACGACAGCGCCCGCATCCAGGCGTGCCATATTCAGCACCTGAGCGAGAAGATTGGGAAGCCGATTGAGAATCCGCATCTGATTGAGCTACTTGCAGCCATCTTCTATTTCCCCACCTCTACATATGACAAAATTTGGCAAAGAAGAAGGCATAGTTGGATTGGGTTTTTTTCTAAGCGAATCCATGAACGCATTGTTACACGCAGCTATCTTCGCAGTGACACCCGTTTGCAGGGCGCCGCAAGGTCGGGCCTTTCTGATTATTGGTACGACATTTGCTACGAGATCAGGGAGATCGTAAAGAAGTACGCACCCAAGGAGCATCTCAGCGGTGCAAGTAACCCAATTATTGCGCTCCCGTACTTCGTTAACGAATGGGCCAGGCTCAAACAAGAGCAGCCAGAAAGGGAGGGGGTGTCTACCGAAACGATCACAGGACTCCTCTGGTCCCTGCAAGCATTGCTGGTCAAGGCGCGAGAAATTTCAAGGGAGAGCCCCCATCCTGAACAACGTGAAGCTGCCGACAAACTTCTTAGCTCTTATGCCACCTACGGGTACAGGTGGATGGCGTTCGCGAGATGTACCGTGCCGGTCGCCGCTCCATTCGTGATCACTATTAACGAGCAGCGATCCATCCACTTTCAATACAAGCGACGGAAATACAGAAGCGCCGGCATATTTTTGTGGAAAAATGTCGGGAAGACGGCATGGAAAATGGTCTCCTTCCGCGACGCAGAAACCAATCACGTCAGCATTCGTGTTGCCGATACGGCCGTTCGGCTGGATAACTGCCAGCCTTTGGGGGTCGCCGACGGGGTCCCAGACCTTGACGAACAGGAAGCTGAGATCGATGACGAGGAAGGAACATTTGAACTATACCTTCGGCATTCAAGCTTCCAGCGGCGCCCCGAGCGCATTTGGATTAAATGCAACCTGAGACTTGCCCGGGTAATTTCATTCTTTCATTACCTTGCCATGGCTGTAACAGCGGCTGGCATCGGGCTCCTGTTCTGGCGCGGAGTATTGGATGAAAGAGTTTTGGTGACAAATCCACCAACTAGGCAAGAATACACGCATGGGCTTACAGCAAAGGATGCCTCAGTGATCCTTATTCCCGTGGCATTCGTAGCTTCCTTCTTGCTCGTCAAAGACTCATCTACGCTAGTTATGCGAATCCGGTGGCTCCGGCAAGTTGCCTTGCTGATCGAGCTATTTATCCTGTTGGCCTTGGCCAGCTCCTTGTACGCTTGGCGACTCATCTGGGCCTCCCCCTAGCTGCAGTAGCGCCCAGCGTTCTCGGCGTAGTACGGCTGGACACCCGCAACGGGTTGGCCAACCACGGGCGGCGCGTCGGGCCGGGGGTTGGAGTGCTTTCCTGTTCCGACCATGGCCACGAGCTACGGCAGCCCTCTGACACGGCCGGCACGTCAGGGATAACGGAAGGTGCCTCCAGTTTTGGCGGCTTCCCCTCCCGCGTCCCACTCGCCTGGATGACCAACATCTAGTGTCCCTCCTGTTCGGGTGTCCGGTTAGGCCTCTGACGCGTAAATAGGTCCAGCTCAGGGGCGTTTTGGGAGGGCCAAGGTGGAACAGGAATTCTGACGCCCGTGCTCACAGCAACACTCCACGATGCCCGTGGACGGCCCCCGGCGCCACGCTCACCTGCGAGCTCACCGGCATCACAGAGGCATCGGTTTCGGCCGGAACGAACCCCTCCAGCATTCCGGACCGGCACCCGATCACGTCAGGGCAGACAGAAGCACCATCGGCACGCGCTACGGCATTTACCACGCCCCCGGCGCGCGCCAAAGGCGCGCTGACTCGCTCACCTGCATAAACGGCCCGGACAGCTCATAGTGCAGGTGTCCGGGCCGTCCGGTCACAGACGGCTGCAACACTCCTGGGGTGTTGCAGCCCGTCGGCGAAGCCGACCTCAGCCGGCCGCAGACACCGTCCAAGCGCATCGACGGCCGCACCCTGCCTGCACAGCACCACCACGATCCGGCTTCGGGAGGGAAAACCCAGTACAGCGGTCAGACTCCCCGCTCGGTTGCGAGACCATCCCGCAACCGCATCGGGGAGACCGACCCGACGTGGTGGTTTGTCGCGAAACGGTCAACCATGTCCAGCACTTGGCCCATGACAGTAGCGTCAAAGTGCTCCCGCCCTTGTAGGGGTTCTTCGCCCGCCAGCCTAAGTGCATCCAAGATGGCCCGTTCAAGCTCTGGAGCCTCGTCGCCAGGAAGATCAACCAGCAACCGAACAACACGCCTGTAGCCGGACCGGGAGTGTGCACGGAGGCGCCCCGCAGGATCGCCGGACGTTATGCCAAACTTCAAACGAGCCCGTTCCTCGTCAATGACGACGTAGAACACGTCCCAGATCTTGTTAGAGCAGGCTCGACAGAAACCGGCCCCCTGTTGGACGGTGGTGGGCCGCGGCCTGCATTCATGGCCGACAGCACACCGCACCCGATGGGGGGTGTTCGCCCCAAGCCATGTCGGCTCCAGCACAGTCCCGCCCAGCTCAGTCACTCGTGCCCGAAATTCCCGCTCCGCCGCTACCGGATCGTTGCCGACGCAGGCAAGGCACATGCCGGATCCGCCTCTGAGGCTACTGGGGCGCGGCGCGCATTCGTGGCCGGCTGCGCAACGAGCGTGATGGGGGTGGTCCTTGCCGAGCCACCTTTGCTCCAGCACGGTCCCGCCCAGCTCAGCTACTCGTGCCCGAAATTCCCGCTCCGCGGCCACTGAATCCCTGCCAGCGCACGTCCGGCAAAGCCCCTGCCCACGTTGGACGTTGGAAGGCGTAGGAGTGGATTCGTGGCCAGCCGCGCACCGTACCCGATGGGGCCGGTTGTTGCCGAGCCAGGTCGGCTCCAGCACCGTCCCACCCAACTCGGCAACCCGAATCCGAAACTTCTGCTCCGCCACCTGCGGATCATTGCCCGCACACGTCCGACAGATACCGCCGCCCCGCCCCACATTGCTGGGCGTAGGGGTGGATTCGTGGCCAGCCGCGCACCGTACCCGATGGGGGCGGTTGTTGCCGAGCCAGGTCGGCTCCAGCACCATCCCGCCCAACTCGGCAACCCGAATCCGAAATCTTTTCTCCGCCACCTGCGGATCATTGCCCGCACACGTCCGACAAATACC